>JAFADI010000060.1 GCA_023424965.1 Bacillota bacterium | reverse complement strand
CCTCCTTATGAGCAATGCTTCCGGCTCAGCGGGTGTGCCCCCTTGCATTATACATTTCGATTGATTTTTTCACTCTTCGTACAATTTCATCTGCAATTCTTTGGGGAGAGGCCACTTTCACATAAGGCCCCAGCGAAATAATATTCCGTATGAGATTTTCTTCCTCAAACAGATAATAGTTGAGCCGTATTTCGTATTTGTCATCTCCCAGGCCCCTGGCAGTTCTCTCCATCCCGGAAAAACACATGAAGCACCTTTCCATTGCCGCCTTCCTGTCCGTAACCTCCAAAACCACAGGCTCTTCGGAATATTTTTGTTCAAACAGCAGTTGCTGGGCAGTTTTCCTGTCTATGCCGATTTCTTCGTCAACGATCCTTAATTCCGAGAGCGTAAAGATGTTGGCCATGATAGGGCGTTTATCATCGATGGAGTACAGAGAGACTCTAAATCTTCCATCCCGTATGGAGTACTCAATGGCCACGGGCAGAGCAAGCCTGTTTTCATAGACCTTGCCGTTCTTGTCGGTGTTGCTGTATCTTACCGGCTTTTCCTGTACCAGTGCATCCACCAGGAGGCTGAAGTTCTTTTCATATGCTTCCTGCTGAGTGACCTCCGGCAGTTTTATTGTATTTGTCAGCTCAAAATATTCATGTTTTATGGGGCTGTCAAATCCCTCCAGCCCTTTCCGCAGCTTCTCCAAGGTTTTGGAGCCCAGCACCATTCCTATTTCCGGTTCTTCCAGCAAAGCTTTCAACCATGCTTTTTCAAGCTTTGTAAACCGCACCGGCAGCGGTGGACTTCCGGTATTTTCGGAAGAGGGATAAAATCTGCCCTCTTTTTCTGTCAAAAGGTTCAGATTCTCGTCTTCGCCGCACCGGTTCAACAGAAGGTCTGCAAAAGATTGTTGATTCTTTCCTATGACTTTTTGCTCAAATTCTCCCTCATCGATCATCCTCAATATATCACTTTTTGCCTTTCCACCGGCGCATTCATTAATAACCCGGAATACCAGCTGAAAGTACCTGTTTTTTACCTCATCAAACACTTCCATACGCTACGAGCATCTCCTTCCAGTCCTTCAGCAGCCTTTCCGCCAATTGCGCGCTTTCCAGCACCCTGACATGTCCTGCATACCCCCTGAGCCAGGGAATAAGCTCACCGCTGTCATTGACCTGGAAGCTTATGTGGTAACATCCATTTTCTATTTTCTCCAGCGTCCCGCCGGGGATTTCGTTCATAATTCTGTCAATGACATAGCTTTCGGCAGGTTCGTCAATCATGACTTCAAGTTTTATATCCTCAGGCTCTTTCGCTTCCTCCAGAGAAACGCTGGACCAACTGTAATACATCTGCTTTTGATAGGCTCCGTCAAAATCGCCCCTTTGGAATACTTCATCCAGTATCCCAACGCTTTCTATCCTGTCCAGCCTTGCTACGATGCACTTGCGGTCATCACTGAATGAAATCAGATAGAATCTTCCGTGACGCACGTCATACCTGATCTTATAGGGGCTCAAGACCTTATTGGAGTTATTCCTGGCCTGGCTCTTCGGCGAATGGTAGTTCAGTTTTACTTTTTTGCTTTGATGCATGGCATTTAAAATTTCCCACAAGATCTGCTCCTCAATTACCGGGTGGAAATGCACCTGCCTGTAGTTGAAGAAATTGGTGGCTTCACCGCTTTCATGCCTCTCATAATTAAAGTAATCCCGGACTGTCTGTTCGCAATAATAGCCGGCAGTCACAGGAAACAGGATATTTTTGTATAAACCCATCGCTATAGAGAGTTCTTTCAGTTCTTCATTCTCAAGGTCCGCCAAAATATCGCACGCCACAGAATAGTATTTCGTTCTCTTAACTGTTTCATATGACAGCACACCTATGCTTTCGGACATCTCAGCGAGCTTTCTTTCAATGGTTTTGCTGCTGATTCTATCGAAGGATAAAACGCCTTCTTTCGCCAGGCCGTTTTCGATTGCGTTTAATGAACAGGGTGCTTCCTGGGAGTGGACGAATAGAAGGATGGAGAAATATGTAAGCAGGTCTGTCCGGGTAAAGCTCCGGGCCATATACGTATTGACAAGAAAATTGTCGGTATGCCTCAAAAAATCATAGGTCAGGCTTAAGAGCTTGTATCTCCCGTCCTTGTCAATTTTGATGTATTTATCCTCTACATACTGTTGGATCCGCCGCATTTCATAGCTGACTTTTCTGGAGCTGACATTCCTCTTGTTTTCCAGCCCATCCCTCGAAAAGCATCCATAGAGGAAGCAGTCCCTGAGAATATCCCTAATGATGTTGTAATGTTTGATAAAGTCACTAAACATGCACCATTCCTCACAAGCACCTGTTTTTTCATCATATCACAGACAATTTGGAAGCAAAATACAAAACCGGCAAAACAGTTCACCGGCTTTATTCACTGTCAAGGAAGTTATAGCATTTTAAGTTTATCAAATACTTCCATAAAAATCTTCGTAATATTTTTTGCATCATCAATTCCCCGGTGATGTGTCCCTTCCAAAGGCAGCCCCAGTAAATCCAATGCCTGGCTCATGCCACAAGGGCTGATACCCTTGATTTCAGCAAATTGATGTTTGATGCTAATATGCCTATCAAGGAGATCGTGGATTCTGCCGGAGTAATTTTTTGCTTTGCACTCCCTAAATATCTGCTTTTTGTCATAGAACCCCCATGAGCATAAAGTTACTTCAGTCTCTGAAGAAGTGATCCAGTCCTCAAATTCTACCATGACATCGCCAAAAATGTTTGCTGTATCAACATTCCTTTGCTCTATACTCGTAAGTTTTGTGCAGAAATCGGAAAGCACAGGGTGGATCACGGGTTTAATAAACTTGGAAAAGGTATCAATGATCTCTAGCCTGCCATTTAATTTTACTGCACCAATCTCAATTATTTCACTGGTTTTTGACTTGTCATTTTCCCAACAGGTTGCTTCTAAATCAAATATAATGTAATTCATTTCAGTTCCTCTCTCTTATATAATTATTTATACTTTTAGATTTGCTTTAAATAATCCAGTTTAAAGGAATACCCATGTCTTAATTTTACCATATTTCTGGTCCCCCTGGCGGGATTCGAACCCGCACTCGTCTCCTGAGCATAAGCCAGTATTTTTATTTATCCCTGCCACACGCTTCATCCATCATTAATTGAACATATAAAATACCTTTTGTTGTTTATAATCATTCTATGGTTTCTCCTGTTAATCTCCGTTACCGCAAGTACCTTCTGCTTCCTGTCGGAAACGTCAAATACATCTATCGTTGCACCATCACCTATAACCTTGCTGAAGAACATGTCCGGTCTTTCACTCTTGAAGCAACGCTTGTCTATGGACACATTCCGTACAGGCGTTACCTTCAAAATCAACATACGCGCTCACCCTTTCAACTGACATTTTTGCTGTATCTGTTTGCATAACTGCTTGCCACAAATGAATCGGGTTTTATTTTTGCATCAATCCCCATACCTTCAAAATACCCGACCATTTCTCTGATAAGTTTCCTCGTTTCTCCTTTTGTCCCCACATCAATATGAGCCTCAAGCCTGCAATCAAAATTTTTGTATTCTACCGTGAAATTGCACAAAGTATCCATTAACTGTTCGTTCAGCAGGTAGGCAATCTCATAGGTGATTGAAGTTTCCTTTGCGATCTTTTCTTTAAGGTTTTTGTACCGCTTGTTCTCCAGCCTTTTGCTCACGCAGCACCATGCTCCCTGGCCAACCCTGTGTATATGGATTCCGGTTGCAAAGCAGGTATATCTTCCTTTTACCTGCGAGTCGGTTCCCACGGCCAGCCGGTACTCACTGTCCGGATTCGCTTTGATGAAGTATTTGATGCATGCGATTACATCGGAAAAGCTTAAGTTTTTTTGCATGGAATTAAAAAATCTCATTTTCTCACCAACCTTATCAATAATCAAAATAAAAGAGAGCGGCTAAAGTCCTTTTCATCGGACCTAACCACTCTCTTTTAAAAATGCTTTTATTGAAAAACCCTTTATAAAATCTTATCCGGGTACAATCGTTTCTCGCATTTATGCAACAGAGGATTAAGCCAATGTATGTGTAAATCTATACCTGGTTTATATGACAACTCAATCGCCGTGTTAACTTGTTCGAGCCAATTATTTCTGAGTAGATACATTGATAATCCTCCTTTCGTACAGTAAAAACAAATCACTTTGCCTGAGTGTTTTTAACACAACAACACTTTTTTAGGCACAGTAATTATATGGTAGCACGGGTAAACTTGTCCCGTCAAGGAATATTCTGAACTGTAATTTTTTTGTAATATTCAAGTTCTCCTATTTCTGCTGTTCCAGGCTGTCCCAGAGAATAGGGCATCCCGGATCACGTGAAGAAATATCGCCGGCCAACGCGTAAGACAAACACTTTGCACCGCCGCCGCACATGCAAAAATATGAACATTTTTCGCATCCGGCCGGCGGAGTCCTTTTGGACCTGAATTCCTTGAGAAATGAGCTTTCATTGTATATTTCAATCAGCGGCGATCTGGCAATATTCCCGAGGGGAACGGGAAGCCTTCGGCAGGGCAGCACCGTCCCGTCCTCCATTATTGTAAGCAGTTCTTTCCCTGCTTTGCACTTATAAGGCACCCCATCACCGGGAAGGAATTGCAGCGCCCTTTTTGTTTCAACGACCGTACGCTTTTTAAAGCAAAATGTTTTTTTATCCTTCCGGCATTCGTTGATGATATTCAGGTATTCCCAGGTTTCCTCCGGATTGAGGCATTTGCCTTTCATATCTTCTGCACCGCCAAAAGGTACCAACCGGTCGGTCCATACCTTGAAAACCTTATGCTTTTTGCACAGGTTCACTACTTTGGGGAAACTTTTATAATTGTCTTTAAAAGCGGTAAAAGATATTATCGTTTTGATTTCGTTTTTGGATAAATGCTTTAACGCTTCCAGGACCCTCAGAAAATTCCCTTCTCCGCGGATTGAATCATGGATACTCTCGTCTCCCT
>JAFADI010000024.1 GCA_023424965.1 Bacillota bacterium | reverse complement strand
TACAACCTGCTCCCACCTGGGCTGTGAATTAAACTGGAATTCCGCCGAAAAGTCATGGGACTGCCCCTGCCACGGCTCAAGGTTTTCTTATGAGGGCGGCATCATTGAAGGTCCTGCCGTTACACCCTTAAATGTCCACCAGAAGGTAAACCCCGTGGAAAGGCTGGTAAAGGACCAATTTTAGCTAAGCCTTTTTTCCATAAAAAATGCTTTTTGCAGTGCCACCAAGTTAACAGAACTTTTCCGGCCATTGGAGGTGCTGGTTGATGATTTCCACCAGCTTCTCAAGCCCCCGGGCATCTTCCCTGTCAAAGCGTCCGGGAACGGGACTGTCGATGTCCAGCACCCCGATAAGCCTCTCTCCCAGCAGGACCGGGACTACGATTTCCGACCTGGAGGCCTCGTCGCAGGCAATATGGCCGGGGAAGAGGTGTACATCGGGAACCACCCGGGTTTTACCCTCCTTCGCAGCCGTTCCGCAGACCCCTTTGCCCAGCTGTATCCGGATGCAGGCGGGCTTTCCCTGGAAGGGCCCCAGCACCAGCTGGCCTTCCTTGAAAAGGTAAAAGCCTGCCCAGTTGATTTCCGGCAGCAGCTGGTACAGCAGGGCCGCCCCATTGGCAATGCCGGCGAGCCAGTCGGAGTCTCCCTCCACCAGGGCGGTATAAAATTCTGCCAATTCCTTATAAAATTGTTCTTTATCCTCGTAGTTTGAAGAACCGATTTTAAACATATGTCTTCCCTTCTCCGCAAACGTCCTGTGTTTTATTATTATTTTATAGGAAGGAATTTTACAGGTCAAATGGTATAGTCTATGGAATTAATATCACTGTAGGCAATATATTTGACAGTCCTGTTTTTCATAATGTCAAACCATTTGTTGGCAAACTGCGCCAGCTTTTCATTTTCATTCTTCCCCAGCCTGCCAAAGCCACTTACAAATTCGTCAAAATCCTCTTTGGAAGCAGCCTTGATTGCGTATCCGTTTATATTGAGCGCGGGATGCTGTCCGAACTTATAATTGTCAAAGCTGATGAGGTCGTTCAGCCTGGCATCCCTCACCTTCGCAACCAGCCTGCTGTGCATGTCCACAACGTCAAAGTCCTTGCCGTAGGAATAGGTCAGGCCTTCTACAGGTACCTGTTCTCCGATCCTGTAGCTGGCAGGCTTGCCCGGCAGCCGTTTGATTTCCCCTTCGGGAACTACCAGGAACAATTCATCAAAGCAGCGTACCGCCAGCTCCAGGTCGTTTTTCACGAACTTTACCGACGACTGCGCCCCACTCCTGGCACCGGAGATGATCCCACCGCCGCAAACATCGTAGCCGTCCACAATGACAAACCTTCCGGTACTCTGATTGTACCTGAACTCGTCAAAGGCCACCTTTTCCTTTGTCTTCACCGTAACTTCCGCCACGTCATTGGTTTTAACCTCTCCGGCATTCTCCAGGGTTTCAAGGGTTGTGGCATCGATCACCTTGTTGATGGAAGCGATTTCGCATTCCACTTCCTGGGTAACCAGCTTCAGTTTGTATTTCCTGCCTTTTACCAGGCTGTTCTTCCCCATCCAGAAAATATTCGCCTTAAAAAGCTCCGTTGCGGCAGGCGCCTGGGCCTTATGGGAAATAACCTCGCCCCTTTTATTGAAAAATTCGTCCTCAAGGGTTATGCCCACCGACATTCCGGCTTCCACAACATCTTTCCGGTCCTTGTCCACCCAGGTTTCGATGGTTTTCACCCTCGTGGTCTTATTCCCCGGAGATATGAGGATTTCATCCCCCACTTTCAGCCTTCCCGATTCTATCCTTCCGGCGATGATTCTCCGGTGCTTGTCGAACTTGTAGACATCCTGGATTGGAAATCTCAGCGGTTTGTCCTCTATGCCCCTGTCTTTTTCAAAAAGGTCGATGGCTTCAAGTACAGGCTCTCCCTTGTACCAGGGCATTTTTTCCGAAGGCGCGGTCATGTTCTCACCATAAAAGGCGGAAATGGGAATGTATTTGAGGGGATAAACATTCAGATTGTTCAGGAACGCCTCCATCTCGCTCTGAATTTTGCGGAACTCCTCTTCCGAATAGCCGATGAGGTCCATTTTGTTCACGATCACATAGACCTTCTGGATTCCCAGCAGGGATAAAATGTATCCGTGCCTCCTGGACTGTTCCTGTACTCCTTCCAGGGCGTCGATGATGAGCAGGGCCGCTTCCGCATTGGCCGCCCCCGATATCATGTTCTTCAGGAACTCCTTGTGCCCCGGGGCGTCGATAATCACATAGTCCCTTTTATCGGTAAAGAACTGCAGCTGTGTGGTGTCGATGGTGATGCCCTGCTTCTGTTCTTCCTCAAAGGCGTCCAGAAGGTAGGCGTATTCAAAGGGCTTCCCCTTCTCCTTGCAGGTCTTTTTCACCCTTTCGATTTTCCCTTCGGGTACGGATTTGGTATCATATAACAGCCTTCCGATGACGGTAGACTTGCCGTGGTCCACGTGCCCCACCACGACGATTTTCACGATTTCCCGATTGTTTTCCATCCTTTAACCTCCAAATTTTACATGTAGCCGTCTTTGCGGAGCTTCTGCATGGCATACGCATCTTCCTGGTCCTGGGCCCTGCCCGCCCGCTCGCTCACCTTGGTATTTTTCAGTTCTTCAATGATTTCTGCGATGGTTACGGCGTTGGAGTCGATTTTCCCCGTGCAGGGAGCGCAGCCGAGACTCCTGTAACGTTTGCCGTCCTTTGCAAAGTAAAGGTCCACCAGGGGGATGTTCTCCCTGCCGATGTAGGCCCATATGTCGATTTCATTCCAGTGCAGGATGGGATGAACCCGGATGTGGTTGCCCTTTGGGAAATCGGTCTTGAACTGGTCCCACAGCTCCGGAGGCTGGTTGGTGTAATCCCATTCCGAGTCCTTGTTCCTCTCGCTGAACACCCTTTCCTTTGACCTGGAGCCCTCTTCATCCCTGCGGATTCCCAGGATCAGGCCTTCAAACTCATATTGGGTCACCACCTGCTGGAGGCCGTCAGTTTTCAACGCCTTGCAGCACACCAGCCTTCCCTGCTCCGGGCCCATTCCTTCCTTCAGGGCCTCTTCATTGGTGTGCACGATGAGGTCCAGATCATATTCCTTTGCAATCCTGTCCCTGTATTCGATCATTTCAGGAATTTTGTAAGTGGTGTCCACATGGATAAAGGGAAAGGGGCAGTGCCCGAAGAAGGCCTTCTTGGCAAGCCACAGGAGCACCGTGGAGTCCTTCCCGATGGACCAGAGCATCCCCAGTTTGCCGAATTTCTTATATGCTTCCCTTAAAATAAAAATGCTTTGCGCTTCCAATCGATCCAAATGATCCATATTTTTGCCTCCGATTATCACGATTTTCCATTATCAAGAGGGGGCATTTCCTCCTTATAAAAATTGCCCGTAACTCAGTGGATGTGTCCCCATACCTTAATATTTGTTTGATTCCTTGCTATTGGTCGTTATCACCCTCTCCTGCCCGTCGGGCCTGGTGAAAATCCAGTGGAGCAGGTCGCCTTCCTTCCTGGTATGCAGAGTGGTTCCCCTTCCGCCCACATCGGCGCCCAGGAAGTACCTTATAGCACCAAAGCCGCATTCCTTCACGCAGGCGGTGCATCCCCAGCAGTCCCTTGGGAACCGGTTGAAGGTCTTGCCCTCTTCATCCCCGTAAAGAAGGCTTCCGGGACAAACCTCCCGGCATTTTCCGCAGTCCATGCATTTTTCCCTGTCAATTTTTATGCTCATAAGCCTCATCCCTCTTTACCAGGTCTTTGAATACAATCTTTACTTCTCCATCCTCCAAACGGGAATTCACATATTTCAGCCAGTTGTCATCATCCCTCCCGGGATAGTCGGTGTTCTCCTGGAAGCAGCGCCACCGGGTTTCCTTTCTCGCCTGGAGGTGCTTGATGAGCACTTTGCTTACGTACAGGCGGTCGATTACTTCAAAGATGTGCAGCAACGTATGGCTGTCCCCCGCCTTAAGGGTAAGGCTGAGCTCCAGAAGGGCATCGATATGCTTTTCCGCCTTCTCAAGCTTGCTGCCGTTCACGGCATAGCCCGTTGAGATACCGCCGGCGTACTCGTCCATGATCTTCTGCATGGCCTCTTCTACCTCTTCCACGCTGTAGAGTCCAGCATCCCCGTCAAGGTATTGGTTTACCTCCCGGAGCTTCGCGGCCATATCCTCCTTTTCGGGAGCTTCAAGCTTTTTGTCCCCGATGTATTCCAGCGCCGACAATGCGGCAATCTCTCCTTCCGCAAAGCATCCGGTGACATATTTCTGTGGACACCCGCCGGCCACATCTCCCGCCGCATACAGGCCTTCCAGCGTTGAGGCCCTTTTGGTATCCACCCAATACCCGCTGGAGGTGTGTCCTCCCACAATATAGGGCTCCGTTCCTTCAATCTCCACATTCTCTTCCGCAGGCCCGCTGTTGTTTTCCATCCATTTAAGCGTCTGGGCGGGAGCCATATTGAGATAAGCCTTGAACAGCTCCTGCTCCTGCCCGCCGTTGATGCCTGTCGTTTTAAGGAAACAGGGCCCCCGGCCGCCTTTGTTTTCTTCCACCGTGGAATACAGCCTTAAATGGGTCTTCGGGGCTCCGTACTTTCTGTCGTATTCCTCTCCCAGGCTGTTTACCTGGGGAGCCCATATGCCCTGGGCGATGGTCCCCGTCGGAGCGATGGTGTCCTTGCACCTTAAGGCAATGAACCGCATTTCAAAGGTGGTCATTTCGGCCCCTGCCCGGATGCCCATTGCATAACCGGCTCCTGTATTAAAGGGTGGATACCACATTTTATGCCTTGAGAATCCGGGATTGTTGGGCCTGTATACTCCCGACGCTCCTCCGGTGGCACAGATGACCGCCTTTGCCTTTATGGCGTAAAATATATCCTTATCCGTTGAGAAGCCATAGGCTCCGATGACCTTGTCGTTTTTAACCATGTAATCAACCATGTTGACCCGGTTTAAAACGGTAATGCCGGGCCTTTCACCCACCGCCCGGGCCAGAAGGGGTTTTATGTTTTCACCGTTTATTTTCAAATTCCGGTTCCCTCTTGAGACATATTCCCCCTTTTCGTCCTTCAAAATGGCCAGGCCCAGACTTTCCAGCTTGCGGGTAACCCTGTTCAGTCCCCGGGACATGGTCATCACCAGGTCCTCCCTCACCAGGCCCTCCGAGTCCTTTACCACATAATCCACATAATCTTCCGGGGTCTGTGCCTTGACAATATAGGCATTCAAGGCATTCACACCGGCAGCCAGGCAGCCGCTGCGCCGGATATTGGCCTTCTCCGCAATCAGCACCTTCACACGGGGATTTTCTTCCGTGATGGTAAGGGCCGCATAGCAGCCTGCCGTCCCCCCTCCGATGATCAATATGTCCGTCTCCAGAAGCTCTTCTTTCAGTACCATCTCTGTCTCACAACCTTCCGTTCCACTCCGACTTTTTATCATTTTGGTGAAAAGTGTTTAAAAATTTTTAGCTATATCTGCCCCAAAGCCTGCTCAAAATCTTCAAGAATGTCTTCAATATCCTCCAGCCCTACGCTGATCCTGACCAGGTCTTCATAAACCCCCATTTTTTCCTTCTCCTCAATGCTGTTGGTCACATAGATGGTGGAGGCAGGGTGTATGACAAGGGTCCTTGCATCGCCGATGTTTGCCAGGTTGGCAGCATATTTCAGGCTGTTGATCACCTTGAAAGCCTTTTCCTTGGAGCCCACTCTTATGGTCAAAATACCCCCGAACCGGTTTTTGAACTGTTCTCTTGACAGTTCATGGTATTGGCTGTCTTGCAGGCCGGGATAATTCACCGAAGCCACCTTGCTGTTGCCTCTCAGCCCCAGGGCCAATTCCCTTGCATTGCCGCAGAGTCTGTCCATCCGGATGCCCAGGGTTTCCAGTCCGATGGAGTTCAAATAGGCATTGAAGGGGGAGATGCAGGCTCCAAAGTCTTTGAAAAGGCTCTTTCTCAGCCTGGCAAGGTAGATGAAGGCTCCGAATTTCCGATAGTCCTTCAGAACGGGGTACTTTTCCAGGTCCCATTTGAATTTGCCGCCGTCGACAATAATTCCACCGATGGAATTTCCGCTTCCGTTGATGTACTTTGAGGTGGAATGTACAACGATATCGGCTCCCAGTTCGATGGGCTTGACCAGATAGGGCGTTGTAACCGTGTTGTCCACGATGAGGGGTATTCCCTTGCTATGGGCCAGCTGGGAAAGCTTTTTTATATCCGGTACATCCAGCTTGGGGTTTCCGATGGTTTCAATAAATATCAGGCGGGTCTTTTCATTGATGCACGCCTCAAAGCTTTCCAGGCTGTTATCCTTTACATACCTGGCGGTTACGCCAAACTCCTCAAGGCATTTGAAAAGGGAGTAGGTTCCTCCGAAAATGCCGCTTCCCGACACGATCTCTTCTCCACTCTTTACGATGTTCATGACGGCCATGGTTACCGCCGCCATGCCGGAAGCGCAGGCCGCCGCGCCCACACCACCCTCCAGGAAGGCAATGCGCTTTTCGAAGGCTTCAATGGTGGGATTGTTTATTCTTGTGTAAATAAAGCCCGGTTCCGTTCCTTTAAAAATGTTCTCCAGTTCCTCAGCCGTCTTATGCCTGAAGGAGGAGGACTGATAGATGGGCACGGTGGTGGCGCCGGTTTTCTCTTCACCGGAAAACTTTCCATGCAAAAGCGCAGTATTGAATCGCATATTCACGCCAGCCCTTCTTTTTCAACAAAAACGGTGAAAGTCCCGTCCCCGTTATTCACCACCTGCAGTACCTTATGTCCCTCATCCTTAAAGCTTCTGGGCACATTTTGTATGGGCTCTCCCTCATTCATCCTGATTTCCAGCACTTCCCCGTCTTCCAGCTCTTCGATGGCCACTTTGGCCTTGACAAAGGTTACGGGACATACAACATCTGTAATATCTACAAAGGCATTTGCTTTGATTTCACTCATTCACAGTTCACCGCTTTCTCTATTATTAAAGGCATTTTATAGCCCCGTCAATTCACCACTTTATGAAGTTCCTCTTCCAGCAGGTTCCAGCCCACCCGGTCAAGGGTGTTTCCAAACCTTTCACTGGGCTTGCCATGCTTCTTGAAAAATTCCAGGGTTATTTCGATAATCTCATGGAGCTTTTCCTTTTCGAATATAATGGGAAATAGCTGCCTGCCGATGGCAATCCTGTTTCCAAAGAGCCCGCCGAAATAAAGGATGAATCCGCTTTTCCCTTCCCAGGCCTCCGTGGGGCAGGACCTTACGCATCTTCCGCAGTAATTGCATTCCGGCTCCTCAAACTGGAGTTTATTGTCCTTCCGGTCTACGGTTATGGCCTTTGTGGGACAAACCGCTTCGCAGAGCCCGCAGAAGGTACATTTATTCTCCGTCCATTCAGGCTTCATTCCGCCTTTGACGCCAAGGTCATTTTCTTCCGCCTTCAGGCAATTGTTCCTGCAGCCTGTAATCCCCAGCTTGAACTTGTGGGGCAGTTCCCTGGCATAGTACCTGGTGTCGAATTCCTTTGCCAGTTCCGTGGTATCAATCAGACCGCTGGGGCAAATCCCATTTCCCTGACAGGCAGTAATGGTCCTGACCCGGGGTCCGCAAGCCCCCGGCTGGAGTCCGGCTCCCGCCAGCTCCTTCTTTACCTCATCGATGTCCTCAAGCCTTATAAAAGGGATTTCCAGGCTTTGCCTCGAGGTCATGTGAATATACCCCTGTCCGTATTTCTCGGAAATTTCATAGACCTTTTTGAGGTGTTCCGCTTTCAGCTGTCCTCCCACAACCCTGAGTCTAAGGGCAAAACGGTCTTTCTGCACCTGCCGCATGAAACCGCCTTTTTTTAATTCCTTGTAATCAACCTGAGCCATATCTCAAACCCTCTCTATCATTTCTATCGCTTCTTCACTTACCACGCCGGCTTTGATGTTAAAGCTCTTCAGTACGGGATTTTCTTTCTCCTGCAGCGAAAGGATCAGATAGCTTGCCTCCGGGTCAAAAGCCAGCCTTTTGTCCTCTTCGGAAGGCCTTGAGGGCGACTCCGGATGGCTGTGAAAATTCCCCAGCAGCACCCACCCCTTACTTCTCATGTCCTTAACGGCCGCAAACTGTTCCCTGGGGTCCATGGAAAAGTGCTCCGGGCTCCGGTCCAGGTTGGAGAGAAGATAAATCTTCCCGACCACTCTCCGATCCCCTTCAACGGTTCCTCCAAGAAGGCCGCAGGCCTCATTGGGAAGCCCCGTCCGCGCATGCTCCACCATTTCTTCATACTGGGCTTTATCTAAAATAATCAGCTTTATCACCAACCTTACTGGAATATGGTATAATCATGGAAATTGTCAAACTTGTTTCAAGTCACAGGCAGCCTGCTCATAATCGATCAGTTCCGTTATGGTGGGGTTTTCACCGCATACCTGGCAGCTCTTGCGCCGGGAAAGCTTCACTTTTCTAAACTCCAACTTCAACGCGTCATAGGTCAGCAAATGCCCGTTGAGCAGTTCTCCGACCCCAAGCATATATTTGATGGCTTCCGTCGCCTGGATGGTCCCGATCACTCCACCCATAACACCGATGACGCCGGCCTGCTTGCAGGTAGGCACCGCATCCGGCGGCGGGGGATTCTGGAAAATGCACCTGTAGCAGGGCCCCTGCCCTGGAAGAAAGGTCAGGGTCTGTCCCTGGAAGCGTATGATGCCCGCATGTGAAAAGGGTTTGCCCGCCAGGACGCAGGCATCGTTTATGAGGAATTTGGCCGGAAAATTATCCGTTCCGTCGATAATAAAATCATAATCCCGGTCCTTGATGATGTCCAATATATTTGCAGAGCTGACCCATTCCTGGTAGGTGACCACATCGACGTCGGGGTTCATTTCATTGATGGTCTCCTTGCCGGAGATCACTTTCGGCTTTCCAACATCTTTGGTCAGATGGATGATCTGCCTCTGGAGATTGGAAAGCTCCACCGCGTCGAAATCCACCAGTCCGATGGTTCCTACACCTGCTGCGGCAAGGAACATGGCGGCCGGTGCCCCCAGACCTCCCGTCCCGATGACCAGCACCCTGGAATTCAGCAGCTTTCTCTGCCCTTTGGCGCCGACCTCTTTGAGGATGATGTGCCTTGAGTACCTTTCCAGTTGTTCATTTGAAAAGCTCATAGGGCTCCTCCTCCCATAAAGTAGAGGAATTCCACAACGTCGCCGTCTTTTAGCATGAGGGTCTCGAAATTTTCCCTGTCGACAATCTCTTCATTGACCTGAACCGTCACATATTCCTGCATTTCAACCTTTTGCGTCTGAAGGACTTCGGCTACCGTCAATTCCTTTTCCGCAACAACCTCATTCCCGTTTACTTTAATTTTCATCTTAAACCTTCAACCTCCATTTTGTATATGAAAATGCTAAAATATTTCTAATCCTCAAGTGCAACAACGTAATGCGCCATTCCCCACAGCTTTTCAAAAGCTGTCAGGAGCAAGCAGTACCAGGCGCACGAGGCGAGAAGAACGGAGCGTATAAAGATACGTGAGTACTTCGAGTCCGAAATGCAACAACGTAATGCGCCGCTCATCACAGCTTTTACAGTACAACTTCAATCATCAGGCTCAAGATCTGGCCCCCTCTGAAAAATTCAATCAATACTATCCTTATCTATTTACTCGGATTTGGCTTTTTAAAAAACCCCCATTGGGCGGAACAGCTTGAGAGTGAATGTTTTTCTAGTTTTCCTATCGCTTTTGTTGGTTATTTCAATTCTAATTCAATAAGGAATTTTTGTCAATAGCCTTTGCCCCTATAAAACAATCCTGCTGTCCAGACAATTCTCCAGCACCATGGCGGCTGACCCTACCGGAATGGCATTCTCTTCAAAATGCCCGCCTTTATTGAAAAGAAGCCCCCCGCCCTTATTCATATAGCTCTTTTTGGCGGCCACTTCGGTGCAGACCCGGTAAAACAGGTTGGAATGCTGGATAAGCGGGCCGCTCAAAATTACCAGGTCCGGGTTGAAAAGATTGATGAAATTGGCAAGCCCCGTCCCCAGTATAACTGCAGCGTCGGTCAAGACCTCCTTTGCCAGTTCGTCTTTTTTCTCCGCCCCACGGCATATGTCCAGGTAGCTTATACCGCCCGGTGCCTTTCCCACCGTTGAAATCCTTCCCTTCTTAAGCTGTGCTTCGAATTTTCCGGTGACGGCATGAATGGAAGAATAGCACTCGATACAGCCAAAATTGCCGCAGCTGCACGGCTCACCGTCAACATCGATCACCATGTGGCCAAAGGCATCTTCCGCATCGTTCATAGTCCTCACGATCCTGCCGGAAGAAATGGCTCCGGTGCGAAGGCCTATGCCGCAGTTGATATAAACCAGGCTCTTTATGCCTTTTGCCTTTCCATAAAGCATTTCCGCCAGCGCTGCGGCATTTGCCCCGTTGTCCACAAACACCGGACAGGGAAGCCCGCTTTCCAGCATGGCTTTTATGGGAACATTGGACCATCCCGGCGCTTCAAAGTTTACGGGATTCAAAATCAGGCCCCGCAACCTGTCCATAGGCCCTACGGTACCGACCCCAACCCCCAGCAGCCTTTCCATATCCGCTTTCAGGTACCGGAAAGCCTCCTTTATGATTTCAAGAATCCTTCCTGCCGTCTTCTCGGGATAGGCCGCCTCATCCATGGGAAATTGCTGCTTGAACAGGGGCTTCAGCTTCAAATCCGTGATGACCACCTGGGTATAGGTCCTGGAAATGTCCACTCCCGCCAGATAATACTCACCGGCTCTTATATCATAAAGTGCGGGCTTTCTTCCTCCTGTGGACTCGCCAATGCTGCATTGCTCCACCAGGCCCGCTTCTTCCAGGGGCTCCATCAGCCGGATCAGGGTGGTCAACTTCATGCCGGTAATGCGGGAAAGGTTATTTTTTGTCTGGGGGCCGCCTTTTTGAATCCTATCGAATATTAATTTCGTTTCACTGCTCAGCTTTTCAAACACGCCCGGGCCTTTTCCCAACTTTTTCTCCCTTTCCCTCCTGTACGGTTTGGTACAGAAAGTCATCGTTTAAGCTTCTTCCTATGTATTAATACTAATAGCTTTTTACCATTTTGGCAATAAGTCGCCAGGAAATTTTTATTAAAAGCACAATCTCCGTAAAAATTTTTCCGGATTATAACAAAGGCTCCTTTCCGCCCTGCATTTTCAATGATTGGCGGAAAGGAGCCTTGATTTGCTTCCTATGTAGAAAATTATGTCTTATCCGTTTATACTCTTATTTAAATTTTTCAGTTCTTCAAGGCTCTCTTCAATCTTTTTCCCATTTTCCCTGATTTCTTTCCGTAAACCTTCAACGTCGATGTTCAACAGGTCGTTTCTGTTTCCAAGGCTGAAATCGTAACTGAAATATTTGTTTTCCACTTCTATGTTAAGTCTATCCATAATGCATCCTCCTATCGTCTCACGGCTTTTACTGTCTTCTATATTAAATCTACTGCGGCCCCGATTTTAAGTTATTGCCCCATAGCGCATATCTCTCAGGGTATGCAGGCTGGATACCAGTGAAGGCCTTGTAGAACTTGAAAAGAAACCATTGATGAAATTTTATCGCGCCTGTATTAACAAAATATTATGCTTCTGTAAATTCTGCCAGTGGACAAACTTTCCCGGATTATAAACAGACGAGGCTAAGTTTTGGATTTCCCCGCTTTGGGAAATAAACTTAGCCTCTGGTTTTTAAAGTAAATTTATCAAAAGCATGGAAACCCTTCAATTCCTGGCTTACCGCTGTTTTATTGGAATTATAAACCTTCTCCCAAGCATTGTCAATATGCTTTATGCTGTTTTTTCCTGAAAAACAGGCAGCAGCTTATCTTCTATTTTATAGATATCATGGCAGAGAGAGGTTGGCGCCGCCGCACAATCATATAGCTGCTCATAGGTATAGCCTTCCTTCCTGAAAATTCCTGCAATTCTCTTGGCCATATCCAGATGCCATTCGGGCTCCGGTGTCCTGTGGCCCTCAAGAGCCGATCCAGGATTCGGGCACCATGCGCCGGCGAAGCATATTACTCCTTTTTCAGCCAGGTGCTCCACTCCCTCCAGGGTGGATTGCTTGGGTTCAATTCCGGCCACGATGTTTGATCTTACACGGCCCCGCCCAAATACCTGCACCGAATATTCCAGTGCCTTCACCCAGTTGTCCCAGCCCCCGCAAATCGCCTGTTTTCCCGGGCATATAGACTTAAAAATGTTTTTGTCCCAGATTTCTATATTCATTGCAATCGTCCGGTAGCCCAGTTCCTTGTATTTGTCAATCACGCTGAAGTCAAGGGGAGCGCCGATCACCGCCGTCCCATTGAAGTCCTCCAGACCGGTGTGCTCTTTTATGGCTTCCGCCACATCGAAATAATATTCCACTTCCCTGCGTTCCGGAATGAAACCGCCTGTAATGGTAATATGCCTTGCCCCTTCTTTATAGGCTGCGGCTGCGGTCTCACCGATCTGGCGGGGATATTTCCAGAAGATGCCTTCCTTTTCGGCATAGGTGTCCTTGGTTGCGTTGATGTTGCAGTAAAGGCAGTCCTGCCCCTTATCCTTAAGGGCACATTCATTGCTGTAAGGAACAAAAATGGCCCCTTCCCTGTTGTAGGTGGCTATATGCGACATCTCTGTTCCGTCGGAGGTCTTATGCTCGTAATATTGAGGCCTGCTTAAAAATTCCATGGGGAAGATTTCCTTGCCCTTATAGGTCAGGTAATAAGTTCCTCCTTCATAATGGATGGCATACTGTGACCTCCGGTCCCAGCGGAAGCTTATCTTGAGCCCTCCAGGCGAGGTAAAGCCCACGGGGAAGTCTATGCCTGCGTGGGTCTCATGGTCATACTCAAACAGGTCATGGATCTGTTCCTGGTACTTTCCTCCCAGGTCCAAGTTCTTGAATATGATAGGGTTGGCGTCTATTCCCTCCACCATAACGGCGTTTTTGATTTCCAGTTCATTATACAATTGCTGTCTTAGATCACTCATCTTCAAATCCTCCTTATTCGCCGAATTTGGCCTCATTTTTGATGCCATAGCGCTTCATGGTCCTGGTTCCTATTTCCCTCAACAGCCTGTCTGTGAAAAAACCCATAAGTCCCAGAGAGAATAGGCCTACAAATACCCAGTCCGTTTTAAAATAAAGCCTGGCAGTCCATATCAGGTAGCCGACCCCCTCTTTCGACGCGATCATTTCCGCCCCCACAATGGCCATGAAGGAATTCCCCATTGCCAGCCTTACGCCGGTAAAAATATAAGGTATGGCGGCGGGAATGATAACATGAAACAGGATCTGGAGCTCGGAAGCCCCAAGAGACCTGGCGGCCCTGATTTTATTTTCATCCAGTGCAAGAACTCCTGCCGCCGTATTGATCATGACAATAAAAGAAGTGGCGTACATGATCAGAATAACCTTGGACTGCTCCCCGATTCCAAACCACATGATAAACAGGGTGATAAATGCAATGGCCGGAATAAACCTGAAGAAGTCGATGAAAGGCTCGATGAATTCTTTCACAAGCCTGATTCTCCCTATCAGAAGTCCCAGGGGTATGGCAATCAGGTTTCCCAACGTCCAGCCGGCGATTACACGCCCGAAGCTGACCAGAATAAATCTCACCAGGGACCCGTCTTCCAGCAGTTCCCTCGCTCCCAGTATGGTGGCAACAGGGCCGGGCAGGTATTCCGGTTTGGAGAAAAGGGAAATCACCTGCCACAGAACAAGTAAAATCAGCCAGGAGGCTGCACCAACCCTCACAAGCTTCCGGACATGCTTTTTCAGCCGGGTTAAGACTGAATTTCCGGGTTTGCCGGAATTCTCAAATTCCGTTTCCATAGTCGAAATGCCCTTGAATTTTTCTGTATAATTCGTTGAATTCATAGCTGGTTTCATCCTTCGGATATGGAATATCCACATCATATATTTTGTAAATGGTGGCTTGAGGCGCTCTTGACATAATGCCTATTCTCTGCCCCAGAAGAATTGCTTCCTGGATATCATGGGTTACAAAAATGACGGTCTTGCCCGTCCGGTCCCAGATCCGTATCAGTTCCTTCTGCATGGTGCGCCTGGTCTGCGCGTCCAGGGCGCCGAAGGGTTCATCCATCAGCAGGATATCCGAATCATTGGCCAGCACCCGGGCAATCTGCACTCTTTGCTTCATGCCTCCGGAAAGCTCGTTGGGAAACTTTTCTTCATGTCCCTCCAGCCCCACAAGGTTTATATACTCATAAGAGACCGACTTCCTTTCTTCGGGGCTCACCCTTCGCATCCTCAAACCGAATTCTATGTTTTCCCTGACGTTAAGCCAGGGAAAAAGGGAAGCATCCGGATGCTGAAAGACCACCGCCCTGTCGGGTCCGGGCTTGTAAACCTCGGAATTGTTCACCAGCAGGTTCCCACCGGTTTTTTTGATGAAGCCGGCAATGATGTTGAGCAGTGTTGATTTGCCGCACCCGCTGGGACCCAGCAGCACAAAGAATTCTCCCCTTTTCAGGTTCAGGTTCACGTTGTCCAGGATGGAATGGGAAGCTTCCCCCTCACTGTGGAGGTAGCTCTTCCTGAGTTTTTCTATTACGATGGAATTTTCCGCCAGAGCAGTACCCTGCATGGCTTTCCCTCCCCTCAAGAATTAAGGCTGATACGTTACTTTATCGGGAAACGCCTTCTTCAAAGGCTCTATAACGACTTTATCCTTTAAATCGAACTTTTCTTTTATAAGTCCGTTCTCATTGGACCATTCGTAAACGCCTTTAAGGTGGTCATAATCCTCCTGGGTAAATCTTATGTCATAATCCCAGTTGTCCTTGATTTCACTGAGTATGGCCTCCCTGGGAAGTTTCAATTCCTTGAAAGCAATATCGGCAGTATCTTCGGGATTCTCCTTTATATATTGCGTGGCTTCTTCCAGTGCGTTGAAAAGTCTGGTGACCACTTCCGGCTTGTCTTTTACCAGGCCCTCCTGCAGCACAAAATACCCGCGCTGCCTGAAGCCTATCAGGGAATAGTCGCCAATGCTTTTTACCCCCTCAACCTTGGCCGCTTTTGCCTTGTTTGCCCCGTCAAAGAAAGCCGCATCCACGTCTCCTCTTTCAATGGCGGCCAGGATCTCCGGTGCGGATTGGAGATACTGCAGGGTAACATCCTTTTCATCAATTTTGTATTTCTCCAGCAGCCTTGCCCATATGTATTCATTCACCGTCCCCTTGGCGACCCCCAGCTTCTTTCCCTTTAAATCCCCGGGCTTTATGATGTCGCCTTTAACAAACAGTTCTCCGTTTTTTTCCTTGGGCGTGTTGATGAGGCCCACCACCTTTAAAGACCCCTTGGCCAGCCTGCTGGCAACTGCATAATCCATTCCTTCTGCCGTATCTACCTGTCCCAGCACCGCCGCATTCAGCGTATCGATACCGAAGGAAAAGGTCTGCACCTCTGCATCGATCCCATTCTTTTCAAAAAAGCCTTTTGCCTTTGCGACCCTGAACTGAAGGGAGAAGGCGGCTGAATCGGCGCCGATGCGCACCTTCTCCGGCTGCTCTGCAGGCTTCGTTTCCGTTCCGGAAGCCCCGCCCTTTTCAACGGCAGGCTCCGCGGCTTTCGTGCCGCAGCCTGTCAAACCGAACATTCCTCCTGCCAAAGTTAAAATTATCAACAAGCTGATGATTCTTTTCATTCCTTCCATCCTTTCTCAAAACTGCACTGTATTTTAAATGATTGCATTAATGCCTCTAAATTGTCCTGTCGCTCTCCTATAAATCCGCATTTTTGAGATCGCTGTCCAGGGATGTGCTTGTAAAACTGTTCCATTTTAAAAACTTAATGTATTTATAAAGCAAGCCGTCAAGCTCCAGCTTGGTATCCCGCACCCTATCTTCGGAGGAATTGCTTTGAATGAGAAACTGGAGAAGTAGATTCTTCCGGTAGATTTCTTTCTTTAGCTCTTCAAAATGCTTTGTCATGGAATACCCTCCCTTCCCGGCCGCACCTGCAGGTCAAGACCAAATAAAAAAGGCCAAGTCCTGATTCCCTGCAACGGGCAATCGGCTCAGCCTCCAGTTTTTCTAGTCAACCTGTCAAATAATTCAATTAAATATTTCCTAGTTATCAACTATGTTTTATAGGAATTATTATACGGACTAATAATTATCTTGTCAAGTATTTTTGTAATTTTTTCTCATTTTTCTGTTATTCCTTTTTTCTATTTACATAATCCGTCCCCCACCTGTTCATCTCCAGCAGGACAGGCATCAAAGTATTGCCAAAGTCAGTCAGGGAATATTCAACCCTGGGAGGAACCTGTGGGTATACCTTCCTGTTGATGAGACCGTTGGCCTCCAGATCTCTCAACTGCTGCGTCAGCATTTTCTGGGTTGCATCGGGAAAAGCCCTCTTCAGTTCGTTGAACCTCAAAGTTTCAAAAGACAAATGCCACAAGATTAAAACTTTCCACTTGCCCCCGATCAAATCCATCGTCATTTCCATGGGACAATTATACTGCCGGTTGTTGAATGTTATCATTGAGAATTCCTCCGAAATGGCCATCCGCCGGGATAGGTTTACAGTTTCTTTTCAGGTACTATAATACAAAAAAGTGCGTACTTGAGATAAATTACTCTATCGTTTAATGTTATATCATAAATATTAAAGGAGCGGAAGATATGGAAAATATTCTAAAGGATATTCTGAAAAGAAGGAGTATCAGAAAATATAAAAACCAGCCTGTGCCGGAGTCTGTGGTAAAAGAGCTCCTGCAAGCGGCCATGAGCGCCCCTTCGGCATGCAATCAACAGCCCTGGCATTTTATAATCATCGAAAACCGGGAGGTTTTATATGAACTGTCTAAAATCCATTCGGGCTTCACTCCCCTTAAGGAATCCCCTCTGGCAATCCTTGTGTGTGGAGAGCCGGGAGCTGCAACCCTGGAGTTTTTCTGGGAACAGGACTGTTCCGCCGCAACGGAAAATATTCTTATTGCAGCCACCGCCAGAGGTCTTGGAGCCATATGGCTCGGTATCAATCCAAGGGGAGGAGAAGATTCCGACGCTGTCAGAAAAATTTTAGAGCTTCCCGGACATATCAAACCATTTTCATTGGTTTCGGCAGGATATCCGGCAGAAGCTCCGGAACCCGTTACCAGGTTCAGTGAAAGTAAAATCCATTATGGAAGCGCCTGGTGACGCTGCCATTAGAAAGCCACAAATCAAATACTTTATCTTGTGAGGTGTATTATGAATAAAAGAATTACTTATTTTGAAAATATAAAAGAGGACAATACCGAAGAAACCTTCAAGCTGGTGGAAGAAAGATTAGCTGATTCCGGCATAAAGAAAGTCGTCCTGGCTTCCACTACAGGCACAACGGCCGTAAAAGCCATGGAGTTTTTCAAAGACAAGGGGATTCAGTTAATCATCATTCCGCACCAGTATGATTTTTCCAGGACCGATAATCCCTTTCACCGGGAATTGATCTCCGTCCTGGAGGAAGCCGGCCATAAAGTGCATTTCGGCACAATGCTGTTTCACACGGAAAAGCTGTTCGGGTCGGATATCCCTTCCGTCGTTGCAAATTTCCTCCGCTGTTTCAGTGAAGGTGTGAAGGTGTGTTATGAAATCGTACTGATGGCTTCGGATGCCGGCCTTGTGGAGGCGGGAGAAGAAATCGTCGCCGTGGCCGGTACGGGCCTCGGGTCGGATACGGCTTTAGTCATGCAGGCAGCTTCCTCACGGAACCTCAAAAAACTCAGGATCAGCGAGATATTGTGCAAGCCCTGGAATCACCGGTAGGCACCGGCTCGTTCCTATCACGGCAAAGCAGCAGCTGTCTCTGCCTGCAGCCGCTTTTTTTAAAGGAGAGGCCCCCCGGCCTCTCCTTTCTTACTATAACCCTTTTCAATCGGAATTCGATTTTTCTATCCCTTGAATGCCCTGGTGGCCTTGAATCAGTCCGTCAAGTATATCATCGCCGTCGTCATCGTTTTCATTCGTTATATCCTGCAGGCCGATAAAGGAGTTGAATTTGCTTATTCTGGTAAATTCACGGAAAAGCACGGTATTTCCGGCAATTAACGTCCTGCCAGCGGTTTCGGCGAACGAAGTCACAACGACCTTATTATCTTCAGGAATATTTACCCTGACCTCATAAGCGAATATGGCAGTTCCCAGCAGCGGATTTCCATTGGCCGGCACAAATAAAACCCTGATCTGGCCTACGGGGATGATAACCGGTCCGGAAGCGAACAAAAGTTGAGGGGTGTTGGCATTCCAGTTTATAACCCTTACAAAAACGACCTGGGTCTTATCGGAGGCATTCTGAAGTTCCACCACAATTTGACTCATTGTAACATCCGAACGTAGCACTCCTGTAGTTATTAAATTCCTATCAGACATAAAAGACTCCCTCCATTTTTTATTAGAAAATATATCGATAAAACCATTGTCTAGTATACATAATATGTTTTATGTCAATACATGTTACACCCCGCTCTACAAAATTAAGCGTGTATTTTATTAAATTAATTGACACTCAAAAGGAAAAGTGGTATCATTTCAATAACAATCACAGAGTATTCCAATTGGTTTACTTTCATAACGCAAGCTGACTGGACAAACTGGAGGCTTTCAGTGGAATTTTCATTTCACTGAAAGCCTCTGTTTTTTCACCCGGATACATGCCGTATTATTTGCCGCTGTAAAGGGCATTGTGCATAAATACAAAGTTATCATATCGAACAAATATTATTTAGGAGATGATGTCATTGAGTACGGAAGCCTCGACAGTACAAATGCTGCCCGCATCCAAGGCCCTGCCGAAAACTGCAAGAATTAAAGTTTCAGAAGACCTGTTTCTTTATATTGCCCTCCCGGTTTTAATCCTCATCCTCTGGGAGATCCTTGCCAGACTTCAGATCTTCCCACCCGCCCTTCTGCCGCCGGTGGAAAAGGTCGTATCCACCTTCATCGGGCAGATACAGAACGGGGAGTTGTTCGGGGATGTGAGCATAAGCCTGCTGAGGGTTATAAAGGGATATTCCCTGGCGGTCCTCCTGGGAATCACTTTCGGGGTCCTGATGGGTATTTCCCTCCGCACCAACAAATTCTTTACCATCGTGTTTGACGGTATCAGGCAAATCCCCCCTCTGGCGTGGATTCCCCTGATCATCCTGTGGTTCGGCATCGGTGAGGTATCAAAGGTGGTAATCATCGTAAAGTCGGCATTTTTCCCCATTTTGCTCAACACCATCAACGGAATCCGTGCCACTCCCAAAAGCTATATTGAAGTGGCGCAGCTATACAATATTTCAAAGTTCGATCTGTTCAAAAAGGTGTACTTCCCTGCTGCCATTCCCTCTATTTTTGTCGGTCTGAGGCTTTCGCTGGGCGCGGCCTGGATGACGGTTGTGGCGGCGGAGCTTATTGCCGCCAGCTCGGGAATCGGCTACAGGATCAACGACGCCAGAACCCTTATGGCCTCCGACCTGGTCATGGTGGGAATGGCTGTTATCGGCACCATAGGAATCTTGATGGATTTGGCTTTGAAAAGAATCGCCAGGAGATTTACAAAATGGCAGGCATCTTGATTCCTGCACCCATGGAGGCAATGTATGTCCAATAAACCAAATTTGAAAAAACTGAAAATTCAAAACCTGTATAAAAGCTTCACAGTAAACAATGAAGAGGTCAAGGTCCTTGAAAATATCGACCTCCAGGTAAAAGAAGGCGAGTTTATCAGTATCGTGGGACACAGCGGCTGCGGTAAAAGCACCCTGCTGAAGATTGTGGCCGGTCTGGTGGATTTCAGCATCGGTTCGGTAACCCTGGACGGGGTTGAGATCACAAAGCCTGGAACGGAACGGGGCATGGTTTTCCAGGAGCACCGCCTCCTTCCATGGCTTACGGTCCGGGATAATGTTTCCTTCGGTTTATACAACATGACAAAAGAGCAGAAGGACAAAGTGGTCTCCGACCACATTGAACTGGTTGGCCTGAAAGGCTTTGAAAATGCCTATCCCCACCAGTTGTCCGGCGGAATGGCCCAGCGCGCCGCCATTGCCAGGGCTCTGGCTACCCGGCCCCAGGTTTTGCTTCTCGACGAACCCTTTGGCGCCCTGGATGCATTGACCCGAATCCAGATGCAGAAGGAAATCCTTCATATCTGGGAAAAGGAAAGGACCACCATGCTGCTTGTAACCCATGACATCGATGAAGCGATCTATTTGAGCGACCATGTGGTTGTCATGTCCAACAGGCCCGGAACCGTAAAAAAAGTCCTTCCCGTGGATCTCAGCCGTCCCCGGGACAGAAGCAGCGCAGACTTCGGAAGGCTGAAAAAAGAAATACTTATTGAATTCTTTGAAGAGGAAGACCACCTGCTGGACTATGTAATATAACCTTTGAAATACTTTAAAAGGAAAGCCCTAAACACTGAAAGTTTACTTTCCTTAGTATTATAAATAACAATAAATTTTCCAAGGAGGAACGATCATGAAAAAATCAGTTTTAGCAACAGCCATACTTCTTACCGCAGCACTGCTTTTCTCCGGCTGCGGCTCTTCGTCAAAGGCCCCGGAGGAAACACCCAAAGCCGCGGCCCCTGCGGCGGCGGAACAGAAAGAAGAACCCGCCAAAGAAAGCAGTACCCCCGCAAAAGCAAAAATAGAAACCCTTAAGTTAGGCTTCCCCGACAACGGAAAGAACGCACCTGCCGACGCACTGGCCGTGGCACACGAAAAGGGTTTTATTGCGGAAGAATTAAATAAGCTGGGCGTAAAGTTCGAATTGATACCTTTTGTGGGCGTAGGTCCCGCAATCAATGAGGCCCTTGCAAGCAAGAGCCTGGATGTGGGTATCTATGGCGATACCCCCGGTTTTATTTCAAAAAGTGCAGGAACGGATACGACGCTGATTGCCGCCGGCAATACTGCACTTGGTGCATCCTTTGTCGTTCCCATTGATTCTTCCATCACCTCCGTTAAAGAGTTGAAAGGCAAAAAGGTGGCGACGGCAAAAGGTTCCTTTATGCACAGGACCTTCATCGAGGCTCTTAAGGCGGAAGGCTTGACCGTAAAAGATGTGGAGTTTTTCAACATGAACGGTCCCGAATCCGACGCGGCCATTCTCAGCAAAAAGATTGACGCTGCCGTTCTAAGCGATTCTTCCGCCTATAAGTATGTCGTAAACAAAACGGGGAA
>JAFADI010000263.1 GCA_023424965.1 Bacillota bacterium | reverse complement strand
TCCCAAAACTTTTTGGCTTTAAAGACGATACGGGAGAAAAGTCGAATAATGGGGAAACGCAATTTCCGCCCTGGTTCTGGTGGAGCCTGCCTGTCCTTGGCCTGAGCTGGCTCCTGATGTGGGGGCGGATTAAATTTTACATTTCTTTTGAATATTATACCTTCGTTCCATTATGGTGGGCCTTCATATTGATATTGGACGGGATCGTCTACAAAAGGAACAACGGAAGCTCCATCATCTCAAAGAAGCCCCACATCATGCAGCTGCTTGCGGTGGTGTCCTGTTTCAGCTGGTTTGCTTTCGAATATCTGAATTTCTTTGTCATTGAAAACTGGTATTATCCAAACAACAGGATATTCACGAATTTCGGGAATGTCTTTTGGTTTTCCTTATCCTATACGACGGTCTTACCCGCCATTTTTGAATGGTATCTGCTCCTCAAGACCTTCAAGCCCTTCAGGAACAGATACAGCAACGGGCCCAAACTGTCGGTGTCAAAAAAGCTTCTTGTAATATACTATGTGCTCGGCCTGGTGCTGGCATTTGGAATGGGTTATTATCCCTATTTGCTGTTCTGGGTACTGTGGGTGGCCCTGGTTCCCCTTCTGTCCGCAGCCATGGCACTGACCGGCTACTGGACTCCCTTCACTTCAATCAAAGACGGGAACTGGTCTCCAACGGTTTTGATCGGACTGGCCACCCTATTTAACGGATTCTTCTGGGAGTTCTGGAATTTCGGGAGCGAATGGTTCCATAAAAGCATGCCCACCAACCCGAATTACTGGAAATACTCGGTGCCCTATCTCGACAAGATTCATATTTTCTCTGAAATGCCCATCCTGGGTTATTTCGGCTATTTGTTTTTCGGTATCAACTGCTGGATCATCTGGCTCATCGCCGCATACATTTTTGATTTCGACGCCGATTTTGACGTGACGGAAAACACGGACTAAAGGGGGGAGGAATATGGCCACGATTTCAAACTATGAGATTCTTGAAACGATTTCGGATAATTATAAAAAAATTGTATACAGGGGCAAGGATACTCTATCCCGGGAAAATGTCATACTGAAAGTTTTAAAATCGGAGTTTTCCACCCATGAAGAGGTAATGCGGTTTAAAAGGGAATATAAAATACTTGCGGAATTGAGCGGAAGCATCGAGGGAGTGGTAAAACCCCTGAAGCTGGAAGAACAAAACGGCATGTTTGTCATGGTCCTGGAAGATACCCGGGGACAATCCCTGAAAATGACCATGGCCGTTGAAAAGCCGGAGCTGAACACTCTTTTGAGGCTGGTTGTCAAAGTCGTGGACATCCTGGGGGCTATCCATGAAAAGAGCGTAATCCATAAGGATATAAAACCTTCAAATATCATATGGAATAAGGAAACGGACGTGGTCAAGGTCATCGATTTCGACCTTGCGGTAAAGCTGCCGAAGGAAAAGCAGGAGTTCCAGAACAGTGGGTTGCTTGAAGGAAGCCTGTTTTACATATCTCCCGAGCAAACGGGCAGAATGAATCGAAATATCGACTACAGGACGGACTTTTATTCTCTGGGGGTGGTTTTATATGAGATGGCTACCGGTGTAAAGCCCTATGAATCGGAGGATGTGCTGGAGCAAATCTATTCCATTATTGCCAAAGAAGCGGTTCCGCCTTTTAAATTAACCGGCGGAAAGGTTTCCAGGCCTTTGTCGGACATGATCATGAAGCTCATGGAAAAATCACCGGAAAACAGGTACCGAAGTTCTTACGGGATTAAAGCGGATTTGCAGAAATGCCTCAGCGGAATGGGAGATTTTGAAATAGGCAGGGAAGACAAACTGAATATTTTCCAGATCCCTCAAAAAATATATGGCAGGGAAGCGGAGCTGGAGAGCCTCGCCGACAGTTTTGCGAAGAGTATAAAGGGTCATCCGCAAATCATGCTGGTATCGGGAGAGGCGGGCATAGGCAAGACCGCCCTTGTCAATGAGCTCCACCTGCATATAAGCCGTGAAAAGGGGCTGTTTGCAGAGGGGAAATTCGACCAATACAACCGGAACATTCCATACAGTGCCATCATACAGGCTTTTAAGAAATTGCTCAACCAACTGTTGAGCAGTCCGGGAGAGGATATCAAAAATATTGAAAAAGCTTTAAAAAAGGCTTTGGACAGGAATGGGGCACTGATAACCAAGATCCTACCGGAACTGGAGAAACTGATTGGTGTTCAGGCGGAGATAGGGCATCTCAACCCTGCGGAAGAAACAAACCGGTTTTTTTTGACCTTTATTAATTTTATCGAAGGGATTACGAACAACGAAAAGCCGCTGGTGTTGTTTCTGGACGATGTCCAGTGGGCGGATTCGTCAAGCCTGCAGCTTGTTGAAAAATTAATCCTGAGCAACAATCTGCGGAAATTGTTTATCGTATGCGCATACAGGCAGAATGAGATACAGAAGTATCATCCTTTTACCGCTTCCATCGGGGAAATTGAGAAAAGCAGGGAAGTGGGACGGATTTACCTGAATTCACTGACGGTCAGGGATGTTGAAAATCTGATTGCGGACACCTTATGTACCGGCAGGGAGAGGGTAGGAGAGCTTTCGGAAATCATTTACGGCAGAACAAAAGGGAATCCCTTTTTTGTCAATGAAGTCGTAAAAGATCTGCATAAAAACAGGTTGATATTCTTCAATGAGCGGAATGGACGCTGGAATTGGGAGATTGATAAAATACGGGATTTAAATATCAATGACAACGTCGTCGAATTTCTGATGATGAAAATGAAGAATTTGCCTCACGGAGTTCAAGAAATATTGAAGCTGAGTGCGGCCATCGGCAGCCGGTTTGATTTTAAAATGCTGCTTTTGATCGGCGGAAAGGATCGGAGGGACATTGCCGGAGCCTTAATCAAGGCTGTGGACGAGGATGTCATCCTCCCCGCCGATAGAAATTATCATATTTTGTACAATCTGCTGGAAGAAAACGAAGGGGAAGCCCGGGATATCAACATCGATTTCATATTCCAGCACGACCGGATTCAGCAGGCTTTTTACCAGATGATCGATAAGGAGATGGGCAAAAGGCTGCACCTTAAAATAGGAAGGCTGCTGCTGGCAAACCTGCCTGCGGAAGAGATCGAAGAAAAAATAGTGGATATTGCGGCACATATAAACAAAGGGATTGAATTTGTCCATGCGAGGGATGAAATCAATAAAGCCGTTGAGGTTAACTTGAAAGCCGCCAAAAAGGCAAAAGCGGTTTTCGGCTATGGTCCGGCATTTCTATTGCTGGAAACCGCGAAGAATCTTTTGGCGGAAAACGCATGGAAAGAAGACGGGCAGCAGACCTGGGAAATCTATGAATTGTATTCTGAATGCGGCTACCTCACCCATAATACCGAAGCTGCCGACAAGGCCTGTGCCGTTCTGCTGGAGAATACCGGAAGCGGCTTTGAGGCTGCGCGCATCTATGAGATGCAGGCAAATCATTATACGTACCTGGGAATGATGAAGGAATCCATCGAGGCCGGGAAAAAGGGACTTAAGAATCTTGGAATAAATATTCCGGACAAGGTAGGAATGGCATCGGTCCTGCTGGAACTGACAAAAGTCAAGTTACACCTGAAGGGGAGGACCATCGAGGAAATCTTTGAAGTACCTGAAATCAAGGACGAGAAAATAAAGCTCATCATGAGGCTTTTGATAAATTTTATTCCACCTGCGTATATATCGGGCGAAACAAATCTTTTTGCCCTGGCGGTGCTGAAAAAAGCCAATTTGACCCTGAAGCACGGAAACTGTGCCGAGTCTGCCGCCGCCTTCATCGGCTATTCCATTCTGCTTTCAGGACTTGGGGACATCAACGGGGCCTTTGCTTTCGGACGGCTTGGCATAAGGCTGAACGACAAATTCAATGACTTGCAGTGGAGAGGTTCGGTGCATGTTTTGTACACCCTTTTCTGCCATGCATGGAAGGAGCCCTGGGATACGCTGCAGGACTGGTTCAAAAAAGCCATTGATTCAAGTTTGAAGACGGGAGATTTATTGTACCTTGCCCATGCGTGCTATTATATCAACCTGTGGAACCCTACAATGGATATTGGGACAAACCTCCAGGAGAGCGGCAAATACATCGCAATGATTGAGAACACAAGATACAAGGAGGCTCTTGCCACAGCAAGGCTCGCCAGGCAAAAGTTCCTTAACCTTGCGGGAGAATTGGAGGACAGGTTTTCCTTCGATGGCGAAGCCTTCAGCGAAGCGGCCTACATCAATCAGCTTGAAACTGCAAAGTACTATTCGGGAATAGCAATTTACCATATCTACAAGATAGAGCTGCTGTTCACTTATGAAGACTATAAAGGCACTCTGGAATATATTGAAAAGGCATACAAAATCATCAGCACCCTTGCAGGCTCCGCATTCATGGAGGAATTTTCACTCTATTCCTTCCTGAGCCTGGCCTATGGCTATAAGGATTTGAACGTGCATGAAAAAATAAAAGCCAGGGCAAGAATGCGCAAAGAGTACCGTAGAGTTAAAAAATGGGCAAAGCATTGTCCTGAAAACTTTTTGCAGCATGAACTGCTGATGAAGGCTGAATGGGCAAGAATCTCCGGCAGGAATGAGATGGCGGAAAAATATTACGATCTGGCCATAGAAACCAGTGAAAAGGGGAATTTCATACGGTATAAGGCACTGACCAATGAATTGGCGTCAAAATTCTATCATGACAGAAACCTGAAGGAGCTGGCCGCATATTTATTCCGGCAGGCATTATATTACTATTCCGTTTGGGGAGCCAGGGGAAAAGTCGAGCATCTTGAGAAGAGCTATCCGGACCTGGTGAAAAAAATAAATAAAAAGGAATTCATCCCCGGAAAAACCATCACCGAGTCGACGGAAAGCATTGACCTGAATTCCATTATCCTGGCCTCCCAGGCCATATCCAAGGAGATCGAGCTGGACAGCCTCCTGGAAGCGCTGATGGAAATCGTCATTAAAAATGCCGGAGCACAAAGAGGCTGCATTATGATGAAATCCAGTTCCAATCTTCTGGTGGAAGGAGAATACAAGCCGGAGGAGGATAAAATAGACGTCCTGATTCACCAGGCTTCGGAATTTGAGAATCTTCCCAAAGCAATCATCGGTTATGTGGAGGACAGCAAAGAAAACTTGATATATAACGACGCTTTTTCCGAGTCCCAGTTTGTCAATGACGCATATATCATAAAATTCAAGCCCAAATCCCTGGTGTGCATGCCGTTGATAAACCAGAACAAAATCACCGCCATCATCTATCTGGAGAACAAGCTTGTTGCAGGTGTATTTACGAAGGAGAGGATGAAAATCATCAATCTCCTGTCGCGGGAGATGGTGTTTTCCCTTGAAAATGCAAGCCTGTACTCCGACCTGGAGCGCTCCGAGGAGAAATACCGCGAATTGGTAAACAACATGCTGGATGGAATATTTATTATTCAAGATAAGAAATATAAATATGTAAATGCGGCAATGGCACAAATGGTGGGCTATAAGATTGAGGATATGCTGGGACGGCCTTTTGAGGATTTTATCCACCCCAGGGATAGGGAGAGAATCCTGGCCTATCATTTAAGCAGGATTAACCATGAGAAGGCTCCCGGGGAATACGAAGTGAGACTGCTGCACAGGAACAGGAGAAAGGAGGTCATCGTTATCCAGAAGGTGACGGTGGTGAACTACTTAGACAGGCCGGCAGTCCATGGAACGGTTAAGGATATCACCGGAAGAAAGAAAGCGGAAGAAGAATTGAGAAAGCATAAAGAGCATCTGGAAGAACTGGTGGCGGAAAGGACAAAGGAACTGGAATACAACAACGAGGAACTCAATAAATACATCAAGTTGATTGAGAAAATATCCATCACCGATGAGTTGACGGGGCTCTACAACAGAAGGTATTTCAACGACATCTTTTTGCGGGAGGTCAACAGGGCCGCAAGGGATAAGGGACACCTGACCTGTATCATGATTGATATCGACTACTATAAAAAATACAATGATACCTACGGACATTATGAAGGAGATAACGTACTGCGAAAGCTTGGCTATGTCATCCGGGAGCACACCAAAAGGGCGAGCGACTATGCTTTCCGGTTGGGAGGAGAGGAATTCTGCGTCCTCGTTTCGGGGCTGGACGCCGGGCAGTCCTTTGAGTTTGCCGAGGGGATAAGAAAAAGCGTGAAAGCCCTGAAGATAGAGCATAAGATGAGCACGGTGGGCAAATATCTGACGGTCTCGATAGGCGTTGCGGTGGCCAGGGTTGAGGGGATGAATGAAGAGGACGTTTACAAGCTGGCGGACGATGCCCTTTACAACGCAAAAGCCAATGGCAGAAACCGTGTCACGTTGCTTGAAAAATAATGCCGTTTGAGTATAATTGAAGTATCATTTCACATAGGAGCATACAGACAATGAAATTGTTTTTTATTTCAGACATCCATGGTTCACTGCATTTTTTAAACAGGGCATTGGAAAATTTTAAAAGAGAGCAAGCCGATTATATCGTCATTTTGGGAGATGAATTGTACCACGGGGCCAGAAATCCCCTTCCGGTCGGATATAGTCCCAGGGAAGTGGCGGAAGTGTTGAACGAATTGTCCGACAGAATCATCGCCGTAAGAGGGAACTGCGACAGTGAAGTTGACGAGATGGTGCTGAACTTTCCCATGATGGCAACATATTCTATCCTATTGTATAACGACAGGCGGCTGTTTTTGACCCACGGGCATATTTATAACGAAAACAACCTGCCGAAGCTGAGTGCCGGAGATGTTTTCATCTACGGGCATACCCATATCCCCGTTGCGGAGAAAAAAGGGGATATCATTGTGATCAATCCCGGTTCCATCACGCTGCCCAAGGAAAACAATCCGAATTCCTACGGTGTCCTGGAGGGAAATACCTTCAAAATAAAGGACCTTGACGGCAATGTATTTAAAGAGGTGGAACTGGTTTGAGAATAGATTTTGGTTATATTTCCTAAAACGGGGTATAAATAAGTAGATTGATGAAAGGGGATGGTATTATGAAAGTTAAAAATATAACAGACACCAAAAAGTTCTTTGAGGTAATCGAAAAATGCAAAGGCAAGGTTGAGCTGGTCACCAGTGAAGGCGATATTTTGAATCTCAAATCCAAGCTGAGCCAATATGTAGCTCTGACCAGCATGTTCTCCGAAGCCAAAATAGACGAAATCGAAATCATCGCCCATGAGCCTGACGATGTTCACAAGCTCCTGGAATACCTCATCAGAGGATAGATGCTTCGCCGGAAGGACCAGACATTGCAGCTCCTGCAGTGTCTTTTTTTGCGCTGAAATTGCACTTGCCTAATACGGGGACAGCTCTCAACTTTGGCGCGTTATAAAAGTTGAGGACTGTCCCCGTAGAGAGTGTTTATGGTATAATAAACACATGGAAATTTACTGCCGGAGGACGACAATGAGCAGCAAGAAACATCATTTCTTTGCCTTTATTTCTAGAATGAAATACATCAACCGCTGGGGACTCATGAGAAATACCCAGCAGGAGAACATACAGGAGCACAGCCTGCAGGTGGCCGTCATCGCACACGCCCTTGCGGTTATAAGGAACAGCATTTACAACGGGAACATAAATCCCGACAGGGTGGCGGTCATGGGCATGTACCACGATTGCAACGAAACCATCACCGGGGATATGCCTACACCCATAAAGTATTTTAATCCCGAGATAAGCAAGGCTTATGAGGATGTGGAGGCCATCTCCCGCAGGAAGCTCCTGGGGATGCTGCCGGAAGAGCTGCAGGAGGCCTACCGCGGTGTGATCTTCCGCCAGGAAGGGGATGAAGAGTGCTGGCGGCTTGTAAAGGCGGCAGACAGGATTTCCGCCTATTTGAAATGTACCGAGGAAGAAAAGGCGGGCAACAAAGAATTTAAAAAAGCCGGACAGGCCATATTGAATTCCATCCGGCAGATTGAGCTTCCGGAGGTTAAATACTTCATGGACAAATTTGTCCCCAGCTTCGCGCTGACGCTGGATGAACTGGATTGATCCGATGGCAGGTAATGATGAAGAATTATATTGAGTTCAGCGGGAAACGCATTGAGTTTACAGTTGAAAGGAAGAAGCGCAAAACCGTAGGTATTTCCGTCACTCCCGAAAAGGGGGTTCTGGTTTCCGCGCCCAGGTGGGTGGACAGGGGACAGCTGGAGGACATCGTGGAAAAAAAGGGCGGGTGGATACTTAAAAGGCTGGAGGCGCTGAAGGATATAAAGGCCAACAGCAAGTGCTATAGGGCAGGGGAGAGATACTTTTTTCTGGGCAGGGAGCATTTGCTGGCAGTGGCGGATGACCAGGATGTAAAGAAACCCGCCGTGGAATATGAGGAGGACAGGATATGGGTGCTTCTGCCGCAGACGGACCCTGAAGGCAAGGCGGACCTGGTGCGGGATTCCCTGACAGCCTGGTACAGGGAGGAAGCCATAAGAATTGTGACCGGCAGGGTTGAGTATTTCTCAAGGATATTGGGAGTGAAGCCTGCAAAATTGATATTCAAGTCCCAGAAGACCTTATGGGGAAGCTGCACCAGGAACAATACCATCAACCTGAATTGGAGAATTATCATCGCCCCCCTGGAAATTGTAGATTACCTGGTGGTGCATGAGCTTGCGCACATCCGGGAGAAAAACCACTCAAAAGCTTACTGGAGCCTTGTGGAATCGGTTCTGCAGGACTACCGGCAGAGAAGGAAATGGCTTAAAGACAAGGGGCATTTACTGCAAATATAGGGAAAGAAAAAAGAGCAGGATTCCTGCTCTTTTTCGCTTCTCTAATGGTCTTTCAGGCTATTTTGCGATGTCGGTAAGCTGCAGATCCTTGTTGCGCTCTTCGGCCATCCGTATGGACCAGTCATTTTCAAAGAGGATGGCGTACCGGTTCAGTTTGTCCTCCACAATCATGGTGGTGCTGGGCAGGTTTAATTTTCTCGGGTCCAGGCCTTCGCTTTCAATCCAGCGCACATGGCGGTAGGGCAGCTGCTGCATCCTCAAATCCACTCCATACTCGTTCTTCAGGCGGTATTCCAGAACTTCAAACTGGAGTACACCCACTACGCCGATGATCACTGCCTCAATACCGATGTCCACCTGCTTGAAGACCTGCACGGCGCCCTCTTCCGAGAGCTGGTCGATGCCCTTGATGAACTGCTTGCGTTTCATGGTGTCCTTTGGAGACACTCTTGCAAAATGCTCCGCAGGGAAAATAGGGATACCCTCATATTTCAACTGGGGATTGCCTTCGCTCAAGGTGTCTCCCAGATTGAAAATTCCCGGATCAAATAAGCCTACAATGTCACCGGGATAAGCCTCTTCAATGATGGTCCTCTCCTGGGCCATAAACTGCTGGGGCTGGGACAGGCGTATTTCCTTGCCGCTGGGTACATGGAACACCGACATCCCACGGCTGAATTTGCCGGAGCAGATTCGCATAAAGGCCAGCCGGTCCCTGTGGGTGGGGTTCATATTGGCCTGGATCTTGAAGATGAAGCCGGAGAATTTTTCGCTTTCGGGATCCACCTCACCGGCGCTTGAAACCCTTATTCCGGGAGAAGGGGCCAGTTGAAGGAATTCCTGCAGGAAGGGCTCCACACCGAAATTCGTCATGGCGCTCCCGAAAAACAGGGGAGTGAGTTCGCCCTTCATGATCTTCTTTTTATCAAATTCATCCCCTGCCATATCCAGCAGCTCGATTTCGTCGCACAGGCGCTTGTAATAGTGTTCTCCCAGGAGGTCTGCAAACACCTTGTCGGTTACACCGCCGACGGTAGATGATACGGCGGTCTGCCCATGGTTCCCTCCGTCAAAAAGTTCAATCTGGGAAAGCTTCCTATTATATACTCCCTTAAAGTCACCGTCCACTCCGATGGGCCAGTTCATGGGATAGGAACGGATGCCCAGAACGTTTTCCAGTTCCTCCATAAGCTCAAAGGGGTCCTTGCTGGCACGGTCCATTTTGTTGACAAAGGTGAATATGGGAATTCCCCGCATTTTGCAGACATGGAACAGCTTGATGGTCTGGGGCTCCACGCCTTTGGCCCCGTCAATCAGCATCACGGCGCTGTCGGCTGCCACAAGGGTCCGGTAGGTATCTTCACTGAAATCCTGATGGCCAGGGGTATCCAGTATGTTGATGCAAAAGTTTTCATATTCAAACTGCATAACACTGGAGGTAACCGATATTCCCCTCTGCTTTTCGATCTCCATCCAGTCAGAAACCGCATATTTGTTGGCCTTCCTGGCTTTGACCGATCCTGCTAGCCTTATGGCGCCTCCATAAAGCAGGAGTTTTTCCGTAAGGGTGGTCTTACCGGCATCGGGATGGGAGATAATGGCAAAGGTCTTTCTCCTGGACACTTCATTGGTTAATATGTCTTTTATACTGCTCATATTTATGTTTATCCTCACATGTACGAAATTGATATTGTTATTTCTGGACAACAGTTAATATTTTATAATACTGCTATACTATATGTCAAACGCAATCCTGTTACTCGCGGATTTTGAGAAAATCCAGGGAAATTCATCCTCCAGGTGCAGTTTTTTGTTTTGACAAAGGAATTTATATAGTTAATATAGAATAGTATAGAGGGCAATTAAAGAGATCGAACTGTAAATTTAGATAAATTTGCTGAGTGAATCATCGATTTATCTTTACAGTTCGCCATCTCCGGATTACGCAGTAATTTACAAATATAATAGATAGTAAGGGGTCTTGAAAATGGTAGAAAGAGATATTGAACAGATAAAAATCAGATTGCCGGACGGAAGTGAAAGAAACGTGCCACAGGGAACCTCCCTGCTTGAATTGAGCAAGGAGTATGAAAACGGCTATCCATCGACCATTGTCGCGGCCAAAGTGGACAATGACATAAAGGAACTGACCTATCATTTGAATGAAGATTGCAGGATAGAATTCATTGACCTTACCTGCGATGATGGAATACGCATATACAGGAGAAGCCTCTTTTTCATCCTGGTGAAGGCCGTTCACGACCTTTTCCCCGACAGGAAAGTGGTCATAAGCCATTCCATAAGCAAGGGCGTATACTGTGAAGTCGAGGGAGATACAGCCCTTACCGGGGAAGAGGTAAAGCTTATTAAGGACAGGATGCTGGAGCTGATCCGTGCAAAGATTCCTTTTATCAAAAGCATCAAGTCCCTGGAGGACGCAAAGGAATTTTTCGAAAGCATCGGAAGAATGGACAGATTCCATGCCATTGAGCACCGGAAGAAGCCCTATGTGACAATGTACAACTGCGGTGGGCACGACGACTATTTCTACGGCTACATGGTACCGGATACGGGCTATATCGGCATCTTCGACCTCAAGTACCACGCGCCGGGCATTGTCATCCGGTTTCCGGAAAAGTCCGCTCCGCTGGAACTGCCTGAATTTGTGAAGCAGGAGAAACTGTTCAATATATTTATTGAATTCAAGAAATGGAACAGGATTCTGGGCGTAGACAATGTGGGAGCCTTGAACGACATCATCAAGGAAGGAAAGATCAGTGACTTTATAAGGATTTCCGAAGCCCTCCACGAGAAAAAAATAGCGCAGATCGCGGATTTGATCGCCTTCAGCGAGCATAAGAAAAAGATCGTGCTCATTGCAGGCCCTTCCTCTTCAGGCAAAACCACCTTTGCCAACCGGTTGGCCATACAGCTGCGGGTGAACGGGTTGAAGCCCATCACCATCTCTCTGGATGATTACTTCGTCGACAGAGAAATGACGCCGAAGGATGAAAGCGGGGATTATGACTTTGAAGCCCTTGAGGCCATCGACGTAAAGCTTTTCAACAAGCAGCTGGCGGAGCTCATCGAAGGCAAAGAGGTGGAAATACCCATTTTCAATTTTCCCAGGGGTACCCGGGAGAGTGTGGGCAGAAAACTTAAGATCGACAACGAAAACGTCATTGTCATCGAAGGGATCCATGGACTGAATGAGAAACTCACATCCACCATCCCCAAGGACACAAAGTTCAAAATATATGTCAGTGCGTTGACCTCTATGAACATCGACGACCACAACCGGATTCCTTCCACCGACACAAGAATTATACGAAGGATCGTGAGGGATTTCCAGTTCAGGGGCTGCAGCGCCATCAACACCATTAAAAGATGGCCTTCCGTAAGGCGGGGAGAGGATAGGAACATATTTCCCTTCCAGGAGGAAGCGGACATTATGTTCAACTCCTCCCTCATTTATGAACTGGGTGTTTTAAAAACCATGGCGGAGCCGCTGCTGGCCGAAGTTGACAGTTCACAGCCCGAATATGCCGAAGCCCGGAGGCTGATCGAGTTCCTCAGCTATTTCCTTGCCATTGAGTCCAGGGAAATACCGTTCAATTCAATTGTCAGAGAATTTTTAGGCGGAAGCTGCTTTTATCAGTAAAAGCAGCTTTCTAAAAAAGAACCGGTGAGGGTACCATGCCGTTACTGATGAAATTCAGGAATTTGACGCTGAAAAGCAAGCTTATAATATCCTTTATAGGCTTTATTACCGTGCCGCTCGTGGTCCTTGGATATTTTTCCATCCAGCTCTATTCCAGCGAGATGCACAATACCGTCATCAAATCTGCCGTCCAGAGCAACGACCAGGTGATAAAAAACCTCGATACCTTTCTCGGGATGCTGGTAAAGCTCTCGGAATATCCCGTCAAGGATAAGGATGTAAGAGCATTGATGACAAAGGATTATAATCAATCTCAAAATCCCGAATACGACAGGTCGAAGGACCTGGACCTCATGAAAAACCTGCTGTACAACAACATAAAAACAGTTTCCGACATGATTGATTCCGTTTTAATTTATAGAGCGGGAAGCTATCGGATTGTGGGCCGGATTACCGCTGACTCCCTGGTGATGAGCTACAATCCCGCCGGGGAGGAGTGGGTGGAAAGGATTCAGAAGGAAGAGGGCGCCCATGCCATCATCGGTGTACATAGAGACTACCAGCAGAGAGCCGGACGGCAATATGCGGTTTCGGTGGGAAGGAGCATCATCGACCCGGAAAGCAAAAAAGATCTCGGCTTTGTGATCATCAATGTCAGGATCGATGACCTCGAAAGGCTCTGGATGGACACAAGCCTGACACAAAACAGCAGGTTCTACCTGGTGGATGAAAAGGACAACATTATTTTCAGCAGGGATGAAGAGCAGATCGATAAGAGCATTCACGGGGTGCTGGGAATGAAGGTCAACCTCCAGGAGACTTCCTACAGGCTCTATGATTTTATGGGGGACAGGCATTACATCATTTCCTCCAGGTCGGGGCTTTCCAACTGGAAGGCTATTACCGTGGTGCCTGAAAGGGAGCTGCTTTCCTACCTGAGCAAGATGTTCTACATTACAATTTTCATCGCCACCATTATCATCCTTCTGTCGGTGCTGATGGCCATCCTCATCGCCACCGGTGTTACGCGGCCGCTGTACAAGCTTAACAGGAAAATGAAGCTCATCGGGAAAGGAAATTTTGACATCGCCATCGACCGGTCTACGGGAGAGGTCGGAGAAATCAGCATCACCGTGGAAAAGATGATCGAGGAAATCAAACGGCTCATCAACAAGATCTACTGGGAGGAAGAGGAAAAACGCACCGCCGAGATGATTGCGCTGCAGGCACAGATAAACCCTCATTTCCTTTACAATACCCTCAACATTATCAAGTGGATGGCAAACATCCAGGGGGCCTACAGCATCGAAAACGCTTTGAATTCCCTGTCTTCCATCTTTGCCTTTACGGCGAAGATCAAAGGGGATTTTATCAGCGTGGGAGAGGAAGTCAGGTTCATAAAGGATTATCTTGCCATATTGAACCTGCGGTATTATAATAGGTTTTCAGTATCCTTTGATATCGACGAAGAGGTCTACAACTATAAAACCCTGAAGTTTATCCTGCAGCCGGTAATTGAAAACGCAGTGTTTCACGGAATCGAGGGGGTGGACCGGAAGGGCCTGGTAAAGATCGGCATAAAGCATACCGGGGACAAAGTCTATTTTACGGTTGAGGACAATGGAAAAGGCATCAGCAGCGAGAAGCTGGACACCATCTTTGAGGAAAATTCTGAAATTACCCGGAATAAGCTGAATTCCATAGGAATTCCCAATATTCAAAAGAGGATCAAGCTGCATTTTGGCGAAGAATACGGCATCGACATAAAAAGCGTGGATGAATCGGGTACTACGGTTACCATCGTCATTCCCGCCATTCCTTTATATCACTCATGAGTGAGGATTGTTCACCCGGTGCATCGGGGGCGTGGAGGTTAGTATGAGGATACTTATTGTAGATGATGAGCTGCTGGTCAGAATAGGTATTAAATCCTGCATTAACTGGCAGGAGAACGGCATGGAGATTGTGGGCGAAGCCTCGGACGGCATGGAAGCCCTCGGCCTGATCAGGTCACTGAAGCCCGATGCCGTACTTCTGGACCTCAAAATGCCCAACATGGATGGGATTGGACTCATGCAGAGAATGAAGGAAGAGAAGATCAAATGCAAAGTGCTTATTCTCAGCGGCTTTGACGACGTGTACCATGTAAAAGAGGCCATGCGGCTGGGGGCTGTCGATTATTTCCACAAACCCTGTATGAGCTCAAAGGACATACTGGATACCCTGGTGGATTTGAAAAGGCAGCTTGCCGAGGAGGCTTCTTCCGGGAGAAGGGGCACAGAGAAGGAAAGACTGGAAAAGAGCCAGTCCATATTGAAGGAGGTCTTTCTCAAGGAGCTTGCCGAGGGGAGGCATGCAGACAGTAAAAGCTTTTTGGACAAATGCAGGGAAGTGGGGGCCCGGCTCGAAAGTAAAAATTACCACTGCCTCATTTTCAGCATCAGGTCTGCGGAAGAAGTACAAAAGAGGTATGAAGGCAATCCGGCAAATACCCTTCAGGCATCCGTGGCCAACGTCATGTCGGGAGTTTTTTCAACGGAAGCGGGTACGGAATTTTTTGTAGCAGGAAAAAACACCTATGGGATCATAACAAGCTCGGAACAGGCCGTGAGCGAAAAGAAGCTCACCGAAGGGGTAAACTCTCTGGTGGAGCTTGTGATCGACGCCATGAGGCAATTTTTAAACGTAGAAATATCCATGGGAGTCAGTGACCTCCACAAGAGCTGCGGCGGGATCAAAAACGCCTATGAGGAAGCTTTGAAGGCCCTGAGACATAAATTTTTCAAAAGAGAGGGCAATGTGACCTACTACCGTGACGTGAAGCGCCATGGTGACAGGGAAGCCTTGCTTTTTGTAGATTCACTGATCGGGAGAATGAAGGATTGTCTCGCAATGGGAGACTATCTCAATTTTGAAGCGACCCTGGAGGAATTTGTCTGCTTTCTGGAAGACCGGCCCCATTTATCCGAAGAGGATGTAAAGAAGCTTTTCAACGCCTTTTTGTTCCTTGTCAGGGATGGAAAGTCCTTTCTTGACGAAATGGAGCTCATCAACCGCTGTGAAAGCCTGAGGCAGCTTTACGGCATATGGCGGGATATCCTCCGGGAAAAGCTGGAGGGCATCCAAAAGACCGTACAATTCAAAAAATGCAGTTTTCTTACCAAAAACATCATTGGCTTCATTGAAGAGAATTATGGTCATGAAATTTCCCTCAGCCTATTATCAAAAAATTTCAGTGTCAGTCCCAATTACATCAGCAGGCTTTTCAAGGAAGAAACGGGGGAGACCCTGTTCAACTACATCAACGCCGTCCGGGTGGAAAAGGCCAAGGGATTTTTGCGGGACGTGGAGTTAAAAATATATGAGGTGAGCGACCGGGTGGGCTTTAAAAGCCCCGTACATTTCAACATCGTCTTCAACAAATACACGGGTCTGACGCCCAAGCAGTACCGGGACGGCCTTTGAGAGCACGTGTAATTATATTAAATAAACTGTAATTATATTAAATAAAAACCTGTGAAAATGCATCTCCGGTTTTTTCTACCCCTGTTTCCGATTATTTATGCTATCAGATTAAATAAATGATAATCCCATTAGCTTCTTTCATGGAGGGCTTCTGCTATCATTAAGACATGAGGGAACTCAATAAATTTTCAAATCAAAGGAAGGGGAACGATTATGAAAAAAAGCTTCAAGGCTGTCTCAATGCTGCTGGTTGTATTTATGGTTATGGGAATCGTCCTGACGGGCTGTGGCGGAGCCGGGACGGAGAGCCCAACGGCGGCAAAGGCGGAACCAGGCACTGAAAAGAAGGAAGCTAAGGAAGTCACCATAAGGTATGGCCTGTGGGGTTCCGAAGAGGAACAGAAGGTCCAGAAGGAAGCGGCCCTTGGTATTGAAAAGGTTTATCCTGGAATTAAAATTGAAGTTACGCCATATCCCGACGACAAGACTTTCTGGCAGCAGCTGCCGGCCCAGGTTGCGGCGAAAACCGCTCCCGACATCATTCAGCTGACCAATGAAGGACATATTGAATACATAACCAAAGGCTCTTTCGCTCCCATCGATGAGGAAATCAAAGCAGCGGGAGTGGACCTCGGCAAATATGCCGACACTGCAAAAGCCATCTGGACCTATGAGGGGAAACTGTATGGAGTCCCCATGGGAGCTGCTCCTGCCATGTTCTTTATCAACAAGGACATGTGGGATGCTGCCGGCCTTACGGATTATCCCAAGACCTGGGATGAAGTAAAAACGGCTGCCAAGGCTCTTACAAAGGGAGACGTGGCAGGGATTATCTGCAACATCGACGCGTACCATCTCACGAACTATGCCCTTTCCTTTGGCGGCGGCTGGGGCAACGGCAAGACAATCAACTCGCCTGAAAACGTAAAGGCCCTTGAGTTCTTTGTGAGCCTGTTCGATGAAAAGCTCGCAACTTCACCCAAGCATCAGGGCCTGGGCTGGGACGGTGAGGTATTCGCCAACAGGAAGGGCGCCATGACCACCGGTGGCTACTGGTACAAAGGCTTCCTGAAAAATTCCGGCCCCGACATCAAATATGCCGTAGTCCCGGTTCCCAAGGGAACAACGGAAGCCTGCACCATGCATTCGGTAGGTATCGCAATTCTCAAGGATTCCCCGGATAAGGTCGCGGCGGTTAAGGCTGCGGCATACATGGCCAGGGAAGAAGCTCTTTCAAAGCTGATGGACAGCGTGGGTTTGAATCCTGCCCTCACTTCCCTGACGGCAAAATACTATGAAGCCAATCCGGAATTCAAGGCCATCGAGCCCATGGTCAAAGTCAGCAAGGACTTCGGCTACCCGGCGGAAGGCAAGAAATTCATCGATGCACTGGTAGGAGCCATGGAGGCAAAAATTCTGAAAAACGACAAGAAGAGTGTAAAGGAAATTCTTGATGAAATTCAGAATAATTTCAACAAATAACAGCTAGGGATACCAGTTGAATAGGAACATGTAGCGGTGGGGGGGATTTTGCAGCAAAGGGATTCCCCCCATTATTTAGGCCATTTGCGCAGCAAATAAATACCGGAGAGGAGTAAGTCATGGTTAGTGTCTCAAGTAAAAAAGGTAAAACCGGCAAATTATTCAAGAACAGTGATTCGGACATAGTTACAGCATACCTGTTTTTAGCGCCCTTTCTGATCCTGTGGCTGGTATGGTTTTTCTATCCTTTCCTTCAATCCTTCCTTATCAGCTTTCAGAATTTTGACTTCTCACAGATGGATAAGGCCAGGTTTATCGGCCTGGAGAACTATACAAAGCTGCTGGTGAACAATCCGGAGTTTTATGCGGCAATCGGCCATACAGTCATTATCGTTCTGGTTGCGGTACCCCTTCAAACCATTTTGGCGCTGGTGCTAGCCATGGCTCTGAACCAGGACATATCCGGAAAAGGAATTTTCAGGACGGTATATATCATTCCCAACATCACCTCGGGAATTGCTGCCGCGACGGTATTTATGGTTTTATTCAGGAAAGACATGCTTTTTGCAAAGGCCTTTTCCCTCGTGGGGTTTCCCAATGATACGTGGACAGCGCGGCCGGATGTGGCATTGCTGTTCGTCATCATCCTCTATGTGTGGCAGCAGGTGGGCTTTTTCATGATCATCTATCTGGCGGGGCTGCAGACCATTTCAAGGGATCTGTATGAAGCGGCCAGGGTGGATGGTGCCAGTTGGTTCCAGCAGTTCAGGAGCATAACCCTTCCTTGCTTGAAGCCTGTGACATTTTTAATTGTTTCGGTAGGCACCATCCAGGCTTTCCAGATATTTGACCAGATCGCGGCCATTTCCAGGTACGGCAAGCTGGGTTCTCCTGCGGATTCCACCACGACACTGATCACTTATTTCTTTACCCACGGTATCCGGTATCCCGATGAGATGGGGCTGGGATGTGCATCGGTCATCGTATTCCTGTTCATCATTCTCGGCATTACCCTGGTCCAGAAAAAACTTCTTGAGGAAAAGGAGTAACCGCTATGAATAAAGTATTGAAAAATTCGCTGCTGTACACAGCCCTGACGTTTTTTGCAGTGGTCTTCATCCTGCCTTTGTTTTATGCCTTCTATACCTCCCTTAAGGATTTGAAGGACGTAAACACGTTTTTTGTAGGGGTGGAAAGCCTGAACCTGGACAGTTATACAAGGCTGGTGACCCATTACCAGAATGCGGGCGGGGGAATCGGGGTGTGGTATCTGAACACCATTATCATGACGGGGATTATCGTCGCCGGCTGCTGCATCATCTCCTCCATGGCGGGTTTTGCCCTGGCAAAGCTCAATTTCCCGGGGAAGAAGCTGATATTTATCATTGTTCTTGCCACCATGATGATTCCTTACCACATGATTCTCATTCCCGTTTACATCATGATGTCAAAGTTCGGCTGGCTGAATACCTTTGCCGCGCTCACGGTGCCATATCTGTACCAGTGTCTTTATATATTCCTCATGCGGCAGTTCATCAGCACCATCCCCAATGAACTGCTGGAAGCGGCGAGGATAGACGGAATGACGAAAATAGGGGCTTTCTTCAAGATTATTCTGCCGCTGACCAAGCCGGCCCTTGCCACAACCATCATTATCTCCTTCACCGGTACCTGGAACAGCTACCTGATACCCACCACCTTTGTAAACAAGGAGAAAATGTACACGTTGGTCCAGGGGCTGAATGCGGCCAAGGACCAGTTCTTCGACAGGGTCAACGTGACCATGGCGGGAGTTATCCTGACAACCATTCCGGTGATTGTGGTCTTCCTCATATTCCAGAAGCACTATATCGAAGGTGTTGCTTCCACCGGAATAAAAGGATAAATACCCCCTTCAAGAAGATAGCCGGTTCCGGACTATCTTCAAATTTTTTCACGGGCAATTATTCAATACCGCCATGTTAGGTTGGCAAGAGGCATTTTTTATGGAGAAAAGGCTTCACTCTATGAGGAATACTTCGGGGTGATAAACTTGTGGGAAACAGACTGGAATGACCCATGAGAAAGGACCTCGTACTTTTGTGCCAATGATCTAGGGGTCTTAACTGCACAGGGTGCTTGAAGCCTTTTTGGAATAAACAATGCCTATTAATATTTACGATTAAGTTATACAGGGAGTGACAGGAACCATGCTGAGAAACCAAACGTTCAAGGAACCCATTTACCCTTCCAGCCAATGGGAGGTTATCGAGAATAACTTTAATATAGAGAACAATGCCAGAAATGAAACAATATTTTTTACCGGAAACGGCTACCTGGGCTTCCGGGGAAATTTTGAAGAAGGACTCAAGGGAGCGGAAGGGAAGGGCCTGGAAGGAACTTATATCAACGGCTTTTATGAGACGGAAACCATCAAATACGGAGAGATTGCCTACGGCTTCCCCGAAAGAGGGCAGACCATGCTGAATGTGACAAACAGCAAGGTTATAAGGCTCTTCCTGGAGGATGAGGAATTCAGTATGCAGGAAGGCGGTCTTGAGGAATATGGCAGGGTATTGTCCTTCAAAAGGGGAATACAGGCCAGGAGTCTGGTGTGGTGCTCCCCAAAAGGCAGGAAGGTCAAAATCCATATTGAAAGGCTGGTTTCTTTCCGGAACAAGCACCAGGCGGCCATATGCTACCAGGTAACACCCCTGAATTTCAGCGGGAAGCTCCGGATTGAGTCCCTTCTGGATGGGGATGTAACCAACATTACGGCGGGCAGTGATCCCAGGGTCGGTTCCGGGTTGCAGGGCAGGGTGCTGAGCGTCGAAGACAGGATGGCCGAGGAGGGCTTCGGACTGATACGGCAGAAGACAAAAAATTCAAAGCTGTCTGTGGCCTGCGCCATGCTTAACTGCCTTGAGACTTCAAATCCCTATACGGTTAAAGCCTATACCGGCGGTGCTGCGGTAAAGAATGAGTTTACCGTTGAAGCGGAAGCGGGAATCCCCATTGCCCTTAACAAATTTATCTCCTATGTAACCAGCCTGGACTGGGGCGAAGAGGAGCTGCAGCAAAAAGCCCGAGAGCAGGTGTGGGAGGCCCGGACCATCGGCTTTGAAGGAATGAAGAGGAAGCAGGAGGACTTTCTACGGGGCTTCTGGGAAACTGCGGATGTGGAAATCCGGGGGGATGAGGCGCTGCAGCAGGGAATCCGGTTTAATATGTTCCACCTTCTCCAGTCGGTGGGCAGGGACGGCAAAACCAATATTGCCGCAAAAGGACTTTCGGGGGAAGGCTATGAGGGACATTACTTCTGGGATACGGAAACTTACATCCTTCCCTTTTTCCTTTACAGCAACCCGCAAATCAGCAGGAAGCTGCTGGAATACCGGTATGGAAAGCTTGAGCAGGCCAGGGAAAGGGCGAGACAGATGTCCCATGAAAAAGGAGCCCTGTTCCCCTGGAGAACCATCAACGGGGAGGAGTGTTCCGCCTATTATCCTGCCGGAACCGCCCAGTACCACATCGATGCGGATATCGCTTATGCTGTGAAAAGGTATATGGAGGCGACGGGGGACCTGGAGTTCATGGTGGAATACGGAGCGGAGCTCCTCTTTGAAACGGCCAGACTGTGGGCGGGACTTGGCGCCTTCATATACCGGAAGGAAAACCGGTTCTGCATCAACAGTGTCACGGGTCCGGATGAATACAGCGCGGTGGTGAACAACAACTGCTATACCAATCTGATGGCCAAAGTCAATCTGGAATATGCCTGGGAAACGGCAAAATGGATGCTGGAGCAATATACCGGTGAATACGAAGCCCTGACCGTCAGGATCGGGCTGGAGGATTGGGAACCGGAAGCGTGGAAGAAGGCCGCAGACAGCATGTACATTCCTTACGACGACAACCTGGGGGTTTACCTGCAGGATGATAGCTTTCTGGACAGGGCCCCCTGGGATTTTGAAAATACGCCGGCGGACAAATATCCCCTGCTGCTGCATTTCCATCCGCTGGTCATATACAGGCACCAGGTCTGCAAGCAGGCCGACCTGATTCTGGCGCTTTTCCTCCTTGGAAATTTGTTTACACCGGAGGAGAAGAAACGGAATTTTGACTTCTATGAGAGGTTCTGTACCCATGATTCTTCCCTGTCGGCGGCTATCTTCAGCATCATGGCCTGTGAAACAGGCGACCTTGAAAAGGCCTACCGGTATTTTATCGGCACGGCGAGGATGGACCTGGACGACTCCCATGGGAATACCCGGGACGGAATTCATGCGGCCAACATGGCCGGCACATGGATGTGCGTGGTGAACGGTTTTGCAGGGATGAGAGCCTATGAAGACGGACTGTACTTCAACCCCGTCCTGCCGGACCGCTGGGAGGAGTACAGCTTCAAGACGGCCTTTCAAGGAAGGCAGATCAAAGTCACGGTGGATAAGAGGGGAACGGCATATGAACTGCTGAGGGGCGATGAGTTGGAAATCACCAGCAATGGAAGAAAACTGCTTTTGAAACGAGGAGGGACTGTAAATGCTTGAAGCTGTGAATAGCATAGAAGCAGTGATATTCGATCTGGACGGAGTCATCGTTTCAACGGATGAGTGCCATTACCAGGCATGGAAAAAGCTTGCGGAGGAAGAAGGAATTTATTTTGACCGGCAGATCAATGAAGGGCTGCGGGGCGTCAGCAGGCTGGAGAGCCTTGAAATTGTTTTGATAAGGGCCAAAAGGCGCTACACCGACAGGGAAAAGGAGGAAATGGCCGCAAGGAAGAATGGGTACTACCGGGAGCTGATAAAAACCCTCACTCCCGCAGATATCCTGCCCGGCGTCCTGCAGTTTACTGCAGGGCTGAGAGAAAAGGGAATCAAGCTGGCCATCGGCTCTTCAAGCAGAAACTCACCCATGATTCTTGAACGGATCGGTCTGGAACGGTATTTTGACGCGACGGCCGACGGAAATGACATAACCCGCAGCAAGCCCGATCCGGAGGTCTTTCTGGTGGCAGCGGGAAAGCTGGGGATTCCACCCCGGAACTGCCTGGTGGTAGAGGATGCGGAAGCAGGAGTGGAAGCGGCACTGGCCGCCGGGATGAAAGTACTGGGCGTGGGCTCCGCGTCACGCAGCGGCCGTGCTGCCTACCGGGCGCCGGACCTTGCATCCGTCAAGCCCGAGGATGTCTTGCGATAAGTGATAAAAGGCATTTAATATAATGTGATGTTAACTTGCGAATGATTAAAAAGTTTACAATAAAGAGGCCTTTATTATATAATTGTACCGATGCTAGTATGTAAAAGGAATAGAGGCCGATGATAAAAATATTTTCAAGGCACCGGATATCCGGCATACCACTCCGTTCAAGATTGCTGCTGTACTTTGTTCTGGTATCCATCATACCGATTCTGCTGATCGGTGTTGTTACCTATGGGATTTCTTCCAATGTCATAAGAAACATGGCCATGGATTCCAGTGAAAAAATGATTGACAGGGTCAGCAGCGAAATCGACAATCTCTTCCTTGAGGTCTTCAACCTGTCCAACCTGATTGCGGAAGACCCCTCCATACAGCAGATACTGCGCCAGCCCCTCAGCGAGGACGTGTCCCAGAGGTACTCCACGGACCTTCTGATGGATACCAGGCTCCGGTACATACAGGAATATAGAAGCCAGTTCTTTGGCTTCTATATTATTGCGGAGAACGGCGGCAAGTACAAATCCAATTTTCACTCGGCAAAAAGTGCAGACCTTCGAATCACCGACTGGTACAAAGGCATCGTGGATTCCAAAAGCCCCGTCTGGTTCAGTCCTCATTCGGGCTCCTTTGCCGTTGAAACCATCGGGCAGACCCTGATATCCGGGGGCTTTCCCATTGTGGACAAGGCCACGGGCAAGACCTCCGGGGTGGTGATGATCGACATCGAAGAGAGCCTGCTCACAAACATCATAAACTCAAGGCTTGGAAAGACAGGCTACATGTTCATCCTCGACAGGAACAACAAAATTATTTCACATCCCAACGTGCCCATGGATACGCCGGAAACCTTACCCATCCTTAGAACTGCGATTACAAATATTGAGAAGGGGCAAAAGAAAGTGGAAGGAACGGAAATGGATTCCGAAGTCAAGCCCACCGTAATTTATGAGAGGGGGATGCTGACGGTCTACAAGGAGTCGGCGCTGACGGGCTGGAAGCTGGTGGGAGTTATCCCCTCCAATGAGTTGACAAAGGACAGCCGGATGATCGGGATCGTCATTGCCGTTTTGCTGCTGGTGCTTTGCGCCCTGGCCACCCTTTCCGCATTCATAACGGCGGACAGTGTTGCCAAACCCATCAGGAAGCTGATGCTGCTCATGAAGAAGGTTGAGGAGGGGGACCTGTCCGTTACCATGAAGGTCAATTACAATGATGAGGTAGGACAGTTGGGAAACAGCTTCAATGTGATGATTGAGGAAATAAGGAATTTGATGGACAAGGTCTATGTTGAGCAAAAAAATCTGAGGAAGGCGGAATTGAAGGCTTTGCAGGCCCAGATAAACCCCCATTTCCTCTATAATACCCTGGACTCCATCATCTGGCTTTCACGGGAGATGAAGAACGAGGAAATCATAAAAATGGTTACTGCCCTGACCCGGCTATTCCGCATCGGCATAAGCAGGGGAAGGGATATCGTATCCGTCAAGGATGAAATCGACCATATCAACAGCTATCTGACCATTCAGAGCATCCGGTACAAGAACAAATTCACTTATGAAATACAGGTTTCGGAAAGCCTGCACCGGTTCAAGACCCTGAAGCTCATTTTGCAGCCCATTGTGGAAAACGCCATTTATCACGGCATAAAGCTGAAGAGGGAAAAAGGGGTCATAACAATTTCCGCAAGGGAGGAAGAGAACCTTATCCTATTTGAAGTGAAGGATACGGGGATCGGAATGACCGGAGAGCAGCTCACAGCCCTTGAGAATACCATCAAGGGTGCGGAAGGTGAGAAAATCGAGAGCTATGGCGTGAAGAATGTGGATGAGCGGATAAAAATATTTTTTGGGTCGGATTACGGACTGTCATACCGAAGTGAATACGGAGAAGGCACAGAAGTGGAAATAAAAATACCCAAGCTGCTGGAGGGATAGCGTGTATGTTGAAGGTTTTGCTGGTGGATGATGAAGAAATCATAAGAGAGGGTATGAGCCGCGGCATCAATTGGGCCGAGCTGGGCTTTACGGTGGCCGCCCAGGCGGAAGACGGCGGTGAAGCACTGGAACAGGTTGAAATCACCCGCCCGGATGTCATCATCACCGATATAAGGATGCCTTTTGTGGACGGCCTTGAATTCATAGCGCGTGTAAAGGCCAAGTACCCTGAAATATATATCGTCATCATCAGCGGACATGATGAATTTGACTATGCCCAGAAGGCCATAAAGCTGGGCGCCTATGACTATATATTAAAACCCATTGAGCTGGACTACCTGGGGGAGGTCCTCGTGAAAATCCGCCGGGAGGTTGAAGAAGCCCAAAAAAAAGAGACGGAGGTCAGGGAATTAAAGGGTAAACTATCGGAAAACCTATCCCTTGCCAGGGAGCGCCTGATCAGGGAGGTCATCGGCGGTAAAAAGGAAACAGCACAAGTCAGGGATGAAAGAGGGGAGCCCGATGCCATCCATCGGGGGCGGGCTTATATCGTCATGCTGGCACAGGTGGATGACTACTATCTGATCACGCAAAATATGGAGGAAGCGGAGATAAGGGAGCTGGAGGATGCTTTTGGCAAAGCCGTTTACCGCTTGAATGGGGAATTCCCCGGAATTGTCGCATTTATCAACGGGAGCTGCCAGGCCATCCTCTGCCTGTGGGATGCAAGTACCGGGGAGCTGGACGCCAGGCTCAAGGACCTTTGCGGCATTGTGAGAGACATGGCGGGAGGGGAAGGACTCTATTCCGTCACCCTGGCTCTGGGAAATCCCTGCAGCAGTGTGGAAGGCCTTGCCGGATGCTACAGGGAGGCTGCGGAAGCCATGAATTACAAATTTGTCATCGGCCGTGGCAGGAATATCTGGTACAAGGATATCCACAGGGTACCAAGGGAAGAAGCAAAACCGGTGGACTTCCATCACGACAGGGAGCTGGTGTCCGCCATAAAGCTGGGAGATAAAAAGGCGATAGAAGCATGGTTGGAGGCCTTAACGACGGAAATCCGCTCCAGGGGCAGCAATTCCTATTTGTACATGCAGATTGTCATAAGCAACCTTTACTTGCAAGCCCTGAAGGCTTTAAAAGAAGCCGGAGGTTCTGCCGATGAGGTCTTTACCGACCCCCTCGCCGCTTACAAAAAAGTCCTGGCCCACCAGACCATCGAAGGGATGGCCGGGGAGCTGGCCGGGCTTCTGGCAAGCATATCGGACTATATCAATATAAAAAGGCAGGGAAGGTTTGACTTTATTATTGAAAAGGCAAAGGAGTTTATTAAGGCCAACTATGCGAACAACGAACTTTCCCTTGAAAGCCTGGCGGGCCATGTGAACATGAGCGCCTGCTACTTCAGCGTCATCTTCAAGCAGGAGGTGGGGGAGACCTTTATCGACTACCTGACGAGGGCACGGATCGAGAAAGCCGGAGAGCTGCTCATGACCACCCATTACAAAAGCTACGAGATTTCCTACATGGTGGGCTACGACAACCCCACCTATTTCAGTACGGCTTTTAAAAAGTACACCGGAACCTCGCCCACGGAATTCCGGAGCAGCAAAATTCCAAAAGCTTAACCCATAAAATATTTAAAAAATAGTTAAAGGTTTTCAAAAGAAACTTTATTAACTTGGACCCTCCTTGATTGTAATATAGGTGTGTACAGAAAAAACACCTAATATTTTCAAGGAGGGTTTTTAGATGAAAAAGTATTTGAGAGTTTTATCGCTGGCAGTAGCATTTGCCATGATGCTTTCATTGACCGCCTGCGGAGGAAGCACAAAGACGGATGCCCCCAAGGCCGAGGCTCCGAAGGCTGAAGAGCCCAAAAAGGAAGAACCAAAAAAGAGCGACAAGCTGGTGGTAGGTTTTTCACAGATCGGTGCCGAAAGTGAATGGAGAACGGCAGAAACAAACTCGATAAAATCCGAAGCCGAAAAGCTGGGAATCGACCTCAAATTTGCAGACGCCCAGCAGAAGCAGGAGAACCAGATCAAGGCTTTGAGAACCTTCATCGCCCAGAAGGTGGACGTCATAGGAATAGCCCCCGTGGTTGAGACCGGCTGGGATACCGTCTTCCAGGAAGCAAAGGATGCAAAGATCCCCATCATCTTCCTGGACAGAAAGGCCAAATGCGATGAATCCCTGTATGCTACATTTATCGGCTCGGACTTCATTGAAGAAGGAAAGAACGCAGCCAAGGAAATCGCAAAGCTCCTGAACAACAAGGGAAATGTGGTTGAACTGGAAGGTACCGTGGGCGCTTCCGCTGCGACGGACCGCAAAAAGGGCTTTGACGACGAGATCAAGGCCAGCTTCCCCGACATAAAGATCATCAAATCCCAGACCGGTGATTTCACAAGGGCAAAGGGCAAGGAAGTCATGGAATCCTGGCTCAAGTCCGACAAAAACAACATCCAGGCTGTATACGCCCATAACGACGACATGGCTCTCGGAGCCATCCAGGCCATCGAAGAAGCAGGCTTGAAGCCGGGCACCGATATCAAGATCGTCTCCATCGACGGGGTAAAAGGCGCTTTCGAAGCCATGGTGGCAGGCAAACTCAACGTTACGGTGGAATGCAATCCCTGCCTGGGACCCCAGTTCTTTGAAGCTGCAAAGGCCCTGAAGGAAGGCAAGCAGCTGGAAAAATGGGTTAAGTCCAAGGAAGGTGTCTTCCGGATGGAAACCGCCAAGGAAGACATAAAGACGCGTACATACTAAGAGAAGCATAGAGGAGTGGATTTTGTATAGGAATAGGAAAGGGGATTCCCCTCTCCTGATTTAAGGAAGGTGCTCGGATGCTTGCATCCGTCGAAGGGAACCATAAGGAGCGGGGACATTCCTCCATAGAGGTGTGTCCCCATACCTTGAACGCGAAGAACATAAATGCGCCAGCATTTTGTTCAGGAAGGGAGAAGCCTGTATGGCAGAAACAGACCCGATTCTTAAAATGTTTGGCATATGCAAGACCTTTCCCGGTGTCAGGGCGCTGCAGGATGTTGATTTTATGCTGAGGCCGGGAGAAATCCACGCCCTGATGGGAGAGAACGGTGCGGGAAAATCCACCCTCATCAAGGTACTGACCGGCGTGGAGAAGCTGGATGGGGGACAGATCATACTGGAAGGCGAAAGAATACTCCCCAGGTCTCCGCTGGAGGCGCAGGCCTGCGGCATCAGCACGGTTTACCAGGAAGTAAACCTCTGTCCCAATCTATCGGTGGCGGAAAACATGTTCATTGGACGCGAGCCCATGAGCCTGGGGAGAATTGATTGGAAGGAAATCAACAGGAGGTCCGGAGAAGCGCTGGCCAGACTTGATTTGAAGATCGATGTCACACAGACGCTGGACAATTATTCCGTGGCAATCCAGCAGATGGTGGCGATTGCGAGGGCACTGGATGTGTCGGCAAAGGTATTGATACTGGATGAGCCCACCTCCAGCCTGGATAAAAACGAGGTGGGGAAACTCTTTGAGGTGATGAGGAAGTTAAGGGACGAGAGACTCGGAATTATATTTATTACGCACTTTCTGGACCAGGTCTATGAGGTGACGGACCGCATCACGGTGCTGAGAAACGGCGAATTGGTTGGAGAATTTGAGACTGCGGCTCTTCCAAGAGTACAGCTGGTGGCGAAGATGATCGGCAAGGAATTTGATGAGCTGGCAAGCCTTGGAAAGGGACAGAAGGCGGTTCCTTACATAGATGACGATACGGCATTCATCCGGGCGAAAGGACTGGGACATGCAGGAACCATCGCGCCCTTCGACCTGGATGTAAACAAGGGGGAAGTGCTGGGCCTTGTGGGACTCCTTGGATCGGGACGTACCGAAACGGCAAGGGTGCTCTTTGGAATTGACAGGGCGGACCGCGGGGAAATGTATATAAATAACCGGAAGGCAAGTATAAATTCCCCGGTGGATGCATTGAAGAAAGGGATGGCCTTTTGCCCCGAGAACAGAAAGGTGGAAGGGATCATCGGAGACCTTTCCGTAAAGGAGAACATCATGCTTGCCCTCCAGGCAAAAAGGGGAGCTGGCAAATACCTCACGGCAAAGGAGCAGGAGGAACTGGCATACAAATTCATCAAGCTCCTGAACATAAAGACCTCGGGACCTGAGCAGCCGGTAAAAAATCTGAGCGGAGGCAATCAGCAAAAGGTCATTCTGGCCAGGTGGCTTGCCACGGAGCCGGACCTTCTCATACTGGACGAACCCACCAGGGGTATCGACGTAGGTACAAAGACGGAAATACAGAAGCTGGTGGTGGACCTTGCAGGCAAGGGGATGGCTGTCGTGTTCATATCCTCGGAACTGGACGAGGAGCTGCGGTGCTGCTCCCGTATGGCCGTCTACAGGGACAGGATGAAAATTGCAGAGCTTGCGGGGGAAGACCTGAATGAATCTTTTGTCATGCGGACCATCGCGGGGGGAGGGCAGGCCTATGAGGGATAAATTGAAAAGCCTGACAAGGGCGAGGCTGTTTTGGCCTCTGGCCGCTCTTGCACTGGTATTGCTGTTCAACATCCTGTTTGTCGATGACTTTCTGAAGCTGGAATTGAGGGATGGGAACCTTTATGGAAGGCTGATCGATATTGTAAACCGGGCCTCCTCCTTAATGGTCCTGGCCATTGGTATGACGCTGGTAATCGCAACGGGAGGGATCGACATCTCCGTAGGTTCCGTATGTGCCATTGCCGGCGCCGTATGTACTTCCATCATCGGCGGCGATGTACAGGGAGTTTCCCAGAATCCCTTTGCACTGGCAATATTGGCAGCCCTGCTGGTAACGGTGGTTACGGGAGCCTGGAACGGATTTTTGGTGGCCAGGCTGGGTATTCAGCCCGTTGTGGCCACACTGATCCTGCTGGTGGCGGGAAGAGGGATTGCCCAGCTTATCACGGAGGGACAGATCATTACCGTATATTATAAGCCCTTCAGTTATATCGGGGGCTTTGTTCCCGGCCTGCCCATCCCTTTTTCCATTGTCATTGTGGCAGCCGTTTTTACCGCCGCCATGCTTGCCCTTAAAAAAACCGCCCTGGGATTATTTATCGAATCGGCGGGTGTAAATTCCACGGCAAGCCGGTACACGGGAATTGATGTGGTTAAAATCAAGTTTATCGTTTACAGCTTCTGCGGACTTTGTGCCGGTATTGCCGGACTGATCCTGAGCTCCATGATAAAGGCGGCCGACAGCAACAATGCCGGCCTGTTTATTGAACTTGACGCTATTCTGGCGGTGGCCCTGGGTGGAACCTCCCTGAACGGAGGAAGATTCTCCATTGGAGCCAGTATGATCGGTGCCCTGATCATTCAGAGCATAACCACTTCCATGTACGCCCTGGGGGTGTCGCCGGAGGTACTGCCCGTGATCAAGGCCATGGTTGTCATCGCCATTTGCCTGATACAGTCGGAAGAATTCCGCAGGAAAGCGGGAGGCTTATTCACAAGGAGAGGGGGAATGCGGAATGAAAAAGCTGCAGCCAAACTCTAAGTTTCTACCCATATTCATTACCATGCTTTTGTTTTTCCTGTTGTTTGCCGTGGGCTCCTTCAAATATCAAGGCTTCTTTACCCTGCAGAATTTTTTCAACCTTTTTATTGATAATGCCTACCTTATAATATTGGCAACAGGCATGACCTTTGTGCTGGTCGTCGGAGGCATCGACATATCCATCGGCTCGGTGATCGCCCTGGTATGCATGGCATCGGCAGACCTGGTGGAAAACAGGCATGTGCACCCTGCCGTTACCATTGCTCTGATGCTGGTATTGGGTGCGGTATTTGGCGCGGCACAGGGAAGCCTTATCCAGTTTTTCAAGATGCAGCCCTTCATTGTAACCCTGGCGGGACTGTTCTTTGCCAGAGGCATGACGGCGGTTATCAATACCGAGACCATCAATATAACCAATCCCTTTTATACGGCTGTGGCACATTACCGGATAAAATTCATCGGCGGCAGCTTTATTTCCATCGGTGTGGTAATCGCCCTGGTGACCCTGCTGGCGGCCATCTATATCGCCCACTATACCAGGTTCGGACGTGCCGTCTATGCCATCGGCGGAAACGAGCAGTCGGCGCTTCTCATGGGTCTTCCCGTGACAAGGACAAAAGTGCTTGTCTATACGCTGAACGGAACCTGCTCCGCACTGGCGGGAATTGTATTCAGCTTCTACATGCTTTCGGGATATACCCTTCACGGGCTGGGCATGGAGATGGACGCCATCGCCTCCGCCGTCATCGGGGGAACCCTGCTTACGGGCGGGGTGGGATATGTGGTTGGCTCCCTTTTCGGAGTCATTGTCCAGGGGACCATACAGACCATCATCATGTTCGACGGAACCTTGAATTCCTGGTGGACAAAGATCGCCGTGGCCTTCCTGCTCTGCCTGTTTATCATTATTCAGCGGCTCCTTGTAGCCAGAAGGGAAATGAAAAAGGGGCAAAACAGCGCGAAAAGAGCGGCGGCCTAAAACAAAAAAATGAAACAATTGCAATAAGAAATCGCATTCCATATTTCGACACCTTATGATAATATGATTTCTGCGAACACCTGAAATACCATCTGCAACACGGCAGACCTGATTTATTTTACAAAATAGACGGGTCTGCTTTTAAATTCCCGGCCTTGTGGAAGCAGGAGCATAGGCTGCAGTGCCATGATGCGCAATTCTAATTTTTTAGGGGGTAGAAAAATGAGCTTGTTCCAGGTCACCCGTCCTTCAGAGAGAAAAACAGCAAAAGAGTCGAAATCCGGTGCCGCTTCACGCCGTCTTTCCATGCGGAGCAAAATGATTATGGCTTTTGCGGGAGTCATATGCCTGATGAGCGTTTTGATTGTTTACCAGATCATGAGCTCCGCCAGGTATGAAAAGCAGTACAGCTCCATCATTACAAATGTGGCTGAAGCAAATGACATCAACGGGGTGCTCAAGGAAAAAATCGATTATGAAATGAGGGAAATCACCTTTGGGAAAAAGGCTTTCCAGGAGGGCGATCAATACAGGATCATTGGGGAGGCATCGAACAAGATTGAAAAAATCAAAGAAGAGGTGGTTTCCGATCAAAGCCTGAGCCAGATCGACACCATCCAGAAGCTGCTCCTGACCTTGAAGGAAAATATAGACAAGATCGGCCAAAAGATAGAGAATAAAGCGCCTGTGGATGAAATCAACGCTGACCTTGACATCCTGAGGGACAGTGTTACCACCGAAATCGACAAGGAAATCCAGAAATTTGTGCAGCTGGAATTAAACTATAGCAGGGAATTGAAGCAGCAGATCCAGGAAAAGTTCGCCAGGGAAATTCTCGTTATTCTGGTGATGTTTTTTGTACTGATCCTGGTCTCCATGGCTTTGGCCTGGGTTATTTCGGGGAACATCGCCGGACCCATCAACAGCTTGCGGAGCAGGGCTTCTTCCATTGCGAAAGGAGACCTGACGGGGGCCAGGCTTGTATTGAACGGGGATGGCGAACTTAATGAGCTTGCGGGAGCCTTTAATGAAATGCAGACCAGTTTGAAGGCCATTATCGGGAAAGTCCATGAGGTGAGCAGCGAGGTCAGCACCACCTCCGGCAATATTTATAATAGTGCTGAATTCAATTCTACGGCGAGCCAGGAAATCGCCGTTGCCGTGCAGAAGATGGCGGAAGGGGTGGGGAACCAGCATAAGGAGTCGCTAAAAACCAGAACGGAAGTGCAAAAGGTTTTCAACACCTTCAACAGCATTCTGGAGGGCTCCGAAAAGATTTTGCACAATGCCGACCGTTCGGCGCACCTGGCGAAGGATGGAAATGAGTATATCAATGCGTTCATGCAGCAGTTGAAGAGCATTACCGATGGGATTTTTGAAACCTCCGAGGTGACAGGAAAATTAAATGAAAGCGCGCATGAAATGGGCAATATATTGAAAACCATCGGCAATATCTCTTCCCAGA
>JAFADI010000218.1 GCA_023424965.1 Bacillota bacterium | reverse complement strand
TTCCTGAAGTCCACCAGCCTTCCCTGGGCATCCGTCAACCTGCCGTCCTCAAGAATCTGCAGCAGGATGTTGAAAACATCGGGATGAGCCTTTTCAATTTCATCAAAAAGCAATACCGAATAGGGCTTTCTTCTGACCTTTTCCGTCAGCTGGCCGCCTTCATCATAGCCCACATAGCCCGGAGGAGAGCCTACCAGCCTTGACACGCTGTGTTTTTCCATGTACTCCGACATATCGATGCGGATCATGGCATTTTCGTCTCCGAAGATGGATTCCGCCAGGGCCTTGCTCAGTTCCGTCTTGCCCACTCCCGTAGGTCCGAGGAAAATGAAGGAACCGACAGGCCTTTTGGGATCTTTGAGACCCACCCTGCCTCTTCTTATGGCTTTTGAAATGGCTTTTACAGCCTCCTGCTGGCCGATGACCCTCATATGGAGGACATCCTCCATCTTCATGAGCCTTTCAGTCTCTTCCTCGGCAAGCTTTTTAACGGGTATGCCCGTCCAGCTTGCCACAATTTCCGCAATTTCTTCTTCCGTTACGGTGTCGGTCCTGGTCTGATGCTTTTGATGCCAGTCGTTCTTTGCCTTTTCCAGTTCATTTTTGAGGCGCTGTTCCTCATCCCTGATTCTTGCCGCCTTTTCAAATTCCTGGCACCGGATGGAATCCTCTTTTTCTTTTCTGAGTTTTTCAACCTGCTCTTCAAGCTTCTTTAAGTCCGGGGGAGCCGTGAAGGCTTTCAGCCTCACCCGGGAGGCCGCCTCGTCAATCAGGTCGATGGCCTTGTCGGGCAAGAACCTGTCGGAGATATACCTGTCGGAAAGCTTGACGGAAGCATCCAGGGCATCGTCTGTGATCTTTACCCGGTGATGGGCCTCATATTTGTCCCTTACGCCCTTCAATATCTCGATGGCCTCTTCAAGCGTTGGCTCTCCCACAGTGATGGGCTGGAACCTTCTTTCAAGGGCCGCATCCTTTTCCACATGTTTTCTGTATTCATCCAGCGTTGTAGCACCAATGACCTGGATTTCTCCCCTGGCCAGGGAGGGCTTCAAAATATTGGAGGCGTCGATGGCTCCCTCTGCCGCTCCCGCTCCGATAATGGTGTGCATTTCGTCGATAAAGAGAATGACATTCCCTACTTTTCGGATCTCCTCAAGGGCCTTTTTGAGCCTTTCTTCGAATTCACCCCTGTATTTGGCGCCCGCCACCATGGAGGACATATCAAGAGTCACAACTCTCTTGTCTTTGAGTGTTTCCGGGATGTTCCCTTCAATGATCTTCTGGGCCAGTCCTTCTGCAATGGCTGTCTTGCCCACACCGGGCTCACCGATAAGGCAGGGATTGTTCTTTGTCCTTCTGCTTAAGATTTGTATTACTCTTTCTATTTCCTTGTCACGGCCGATCACGGGGTCAAACTTGCCCTCCCGTGCCATTTCCGTCAGATCTCTTCCGAACTGGTTCAAGGTCGGCGTATTGGAATACCCGCTGCTACTTTTGGGACTTCCCGAAGCACCGGGTGCTTCCTCGCTCAGCATTTTTCCCAGCTCTGCCAGCAGCTTCTGGGGATCCACACCCAGATCCATTAGAATTCTTACGGCGACACTTTCCCCTTCTTTCATTATTCCAAGGAGAAGATGCTCGCTACCGATATAATTGTGGCCCATCCTCCGTGCTTCCCTGAAGCTCAGTTCAAGGACACGCTTGGTCCTGGGGGTGAAGCCCAGAGGCTGCTGCCCCGTTTCCTCCCCGCGCCCGATGAGCTCCTCGATCTCCTTGGACACCTTTTCTTCCGTGATGCCCTGGCTTTGAAGGACCCTGGCCGCAACTCCGCTGCCTTCCTTGACAAGCCCGAGAAGAAGGTGCTCGGTACCCACATAGTTATGGCCTAGAAGCATTGCGCTTTCCTGCGAAAAATTAATTGCCTTTTCTGCTTTCTCTGTAAAACGTCCATACATGGTTTATCACTCTCCTTGCTTTCAAAAAACTCACTGGTGCTTCATTGAATTCATCTGCTGTTATGTTAATTTATTCAAATTTACGCTTTAAGACTTTTCCTTATCAGTTCCGCCCGCCTTATATCCCGTTCGTCGGGGCTCAAAGACTTACCCGCAGCCTTTTGCAGGTTGGCGGTCTGGGATGATATAATAAGCTCGTTTAGGCATTCTACGCTGACATTCTTTATTATTCCCATATCCACGCCAAGTCTAACATCCGACAGCAGTTTGAGCCCTTCTTCGGAAGACATGATCCTTGACTGGGACAGGATTCCCAGGGAACGGTACACCTTATCCTCAAACCGGAAAGGATTCTGTTTGTAAAGCTCAGTCCTCAGCAATCTTTCCTGCTCCACCACCTGATAGGTTATGTTGGTTATGCTGCTCATGATCTCTTCTTCTGTCTGGCCTAGGGTTACCTGGTTGGAAATCTGGAACATGTTTCCCGAGGCCTCGGTATTCTCGCCGTAAAGCCCTCTTACCGCAATCCCAAGCTTGCTGCAGGCTTCAAGGATGTTCCTTATATATCCCGTCATGACCAGCGCGGGAAGATGAAGCATGGCGGAAGCCCGGATGCCTGTGCCCAAATTGGTGGGACAGCAGGTCAGATAGCCGTATTTGCTGTCAAAGGCCATGTCAATTCTCTCTTCCAGGAGAGTGTCCACTTTGTCGCAGAGGTCCCAGGCCTTATCGATCTGCAATCCGGAAAACATGCATTGTATCCGCAAATGGTCCTCTTCGTTGACCATGATGCTGATTTTCTCATCCCGGCTGATCAAAACGCCGCAGTTTCTTTGCCCCTCGGCCAGCTGTGGGCTTACCAGGTGCTTTTCCACCATTACCTGCCGGTCGATGGGATTCAATGCATGTATGTCAACAAAACGGAACTCCTTTGCAATTGCACTGTTTCCATTCAAAAGAGTGTCCTTTGTCTCGGATAAAACCTTATTCTCCTGGTCCTGGTCCATTTTAAAAGGGAAAGGGTAGTTCTTGAAGTTTCTGGCCAGCCTAACCCTGCTGCTCACTACCACATCCGCTTCAGGTCCTTTCTCGATATACCAGCTGCTCATGTGTCTGCCTCCCCTCTACCCCCTGTCTTTCTTCCCCGCTTCAAGGCTTTTGATCCTGTCTCTCAGTTGTGCCGCTTTCTCATACTCTTCTTCCTGTATGGCTTTTCCAAGCTCCAGCTTGAGCTTTTCCACTTCCCTTGTTGCCTTTACCGCCTCGGAAATCCGGTGTGGTACCTTGCCATGGTGCTCTACGCTGCCATGGATCCTTTTCAGCAGGGGGGAAAGTTTATCTCCGTAAACGGTGTAGCAGTTGCTGCATCCCAGCTTGCCCACTTTTTGAAATTCCTCGTAGCTCATCCCGCATTTTTCACATACGTTGCTCTGGATATCGGAAGTTATGGATGAGGCAGCATTGGCATAGCCCATAAGCCCCGAAAAAAAATCATTGGCATTTAAGGGAGAGGCAAAGCTTATCTTCCCCTTTTCTTTGGCACACTGCTCACATAGATACATTTCCACCTTGTTGTTGTTCACAATCTGGGTGAAATGCACATTGGCTACTCTCTTTTGGCAATGCTGGCACAACATA
>JAFADI010000137.1 GCA_023424965.1 Bacillota bacterium | reverse complement strand
CAGGTCATACTTCCAGTAAAGAGGCACATGCTCCTTTGTTAAAACGGGATATGCGTACCTTTCGAATATTCCATTGCCGGGTTCCGCAATGCGGTTCTTCCTTCCGGTCACTTCCCTGTATTGCTTTTTCAGGCATTCCAGGCGCCTGTCGAAAATATCCATGTGCGTTCATCCTCTCTGCTTCTACTCCTGCAGGTATGTCATCAGGGTTCTGAGCTTGGGCTCCACGGCGGCGGGAATATGCTCGTGGCCGAAATAGCGGAAGACCAGAATTTCCTTCGGGCACTCCAGATGGTTATACGCTGCAAAAATAGTGGAGGGCGGAGTGATCTCGTCCACCAGTCCCACGGTAATGAGGGTGTGGCATTGAATTCTTGGGGCCAGGTTGATCATATCGAAATAGGTCAGTGTGGTTCTGGCTTTGCTCTCGATTTCAGGGCTGGAATAGCGCCTGAAAAACTCGTTCAACTCGTTGTACGGCCCCTGGGGAGTGATATCAATTGCCCGGTTGAAATCCGACAGGTAGGGATAATCAGCCACCGCAACCCTGGGAATGCGGGACAGCGCCGCTGCCGCAAGCGTTAAGCCCCCGCCCTGGCTGCCCCCGGTTACGCCGATCCGGCTGCCGTCCACCTCCTCCATGGAGGCCAGCACTTCCACGGCTCTCACCGCATCCATATATACAGCCCTGTAGTAATATTCCTCCGGTGAAAGGATGCCCTTGGACATCCAGCCCGCCGTATGCCCGTGGGAGGCTGTCACATTGTCTGTGCTGCCCCCCTGCTGGCCCCTCACCAGCATATGTAACGTCGCATAGCCGTGCAAAGCCCAGTTTGCCGCGTCATGTACATTGCCTTCAGCTCCCCAGTTGTAGCCGTGGTAGGTTACCAGGCCCGGATGGGGGCCCGGCGAATCGGGCAGGGCAAGGTAGCCGCAAATATGGGCATTGTTATATCCGCTGAAGGAGATTTCATAGACTTTAATTCCTCTGGCAGGGTAGCTGGGATAGGGGGTGAGCCTGTACTCCACAGGCACAGCGGCCAGTTCCTCCAGAGTCTTCAGCCAGAAGCCGTCAAAGTCCGGCTGTTTTGTGGGGCGGGGCTTGTACTCCCGCAATTCTTCCAGCGGCAGGTCATATTGTTGTATCATGTTCATCCTCCTAAAGTTATCCGTTAAGATTTCTATATTCACTGGGGGTGACCCCCACAAGCTTTTTAAACACCTTGCTGAAATACTCGGAGCTTTCATACCCCACCAACCGGCTGATCTCATAGGTTTTCATGCTTATATCCCGGAGCAGGGATTTCGCCTTTTCGATGCGAACCCTTGTCAGGTAATCCACGAAATTTTCACCCGTCTGGTTTTTAAATACCTCACAGAAGTAATTGGGGTTGACATAAGCAATATTTGCGATCTTGTTCAACGTGAGATTCTCGCTGTAGTGCTTTTCCACATACTCCTTCACAACCTCCACAAGCTTTTTGTCCTTGCGGCAGGCCGTGGAATTAATCCTTTCCACCACCCGGGAATACAGGGTGTTGGTATAGACCTGCATATCCTCCAGTGTGTCGAACAATTCAAGCTCTTTGCTATAGGAATAATCCTGCTCGCAGATCTCCATGAGGGATTTCTTGAACTCCGGAATGGTCAATTCAAGCTTCGTATGGAGGTCGGCAAAGAGCTTCACCGCCTCCTGGGGATATATTCCCGACTGCTTCAGCCTTGAACACAACTCCTCCAGTAAAGCTTTCAGCTTCCCGGGATTTCCCGTCTTAATGCAGTTGTTGAAAGCGCTCTCATATTTTTCTATCAAGGTATAAAAAATCCCACTGTCAATCCTATGAAAGGGATGCTCTTTCATGTCCTTAAATTTTATAACCGCCGGGCTCCTGCTGTAGAACCTGCTTCTTAAAGCTGCAGCAGCGCCGTCATAGCTTTGCTTTATCTCCAGAATGCCTTCTACGGCTTCCCCTACCGCAAGAGTAAAACTGATCCTGGTGTATTTCATGAGATTGCTGAAAATCTCATCCAGCAGGCCATCCAGCATTTTCTCCCGGCGGCTTTCGTCCTCTTCCGTCAGTGCGACGGCCGCCATCAGTTCTCCGCCCTCGGAACAGGAAAAAAATCCGGCGTGCTTCGATATCAATTCCTCTGAAATATTCCTGACAATAAAAGACTTGAGCCTGGCCTCTTCCATCCCCTCATTCCTGCAAATAAATTTGTAGTTGTTGATGCCCACAATGACCACGCTGTAGCGGTTGACACCGGTTTTTATATTGAAACAGTCTAGCTTCTTATGAATTTCTTCCGCAGAGGAATTGCAGCCGGAGAGCAGGTTGAAGACAAAACGGTCCCTCAGATGAGAAAAACTCTCGTTCAACTGTATTTTAAGGCTGAGGTTGTTTATTCTGACCTCCTCTTCGGTCCGTATATCCTCCCTGATTCTTTTGAGCAGTCCGATGAGCTCCTTTTCATCCACGGGTTTGAGAAGATAATCGACGGCGCCGTTTTTCATGGTATCATGCACGTAAGTAAAATCCTCAAAACCGCTCAAAACAATTTTCCGGATGGACGGGTGGTTTGTGTGCAGATACTTTACCAGCTCTCTTCCATCCATCTTCGGCATTTTGATGTCCGTAACGACCACATGGGGCTGCCGGATTCTCACCTGTTCGATGGCGTCCAGGCCGTCCACCGCCTGGCCCACTACCTCAAAGCCTTCCTCTTCATTGATAAATTCCGTCAGGCCCATTCTCACAAGCCTTTCGTCGTCTACCACCAGAATTTTAAGCATATCCTTTCTCCTTCGGCAAATTTATTCTCACGGTAGTGCCTTCAACAGCTCCGCTCAGGATTGTCAGACCGTATTCCTCACCAAAATGCAGCTTGAGCCTTTCGTTGATATTCCGGAGCCCGATGCCCCCATGATTCCCTTCGGGCACCGAAAAGTCATTTACCTTCCTGTTCAGTTCCTCCAGTTCCTCGACAGTCATTCCGGCACCATTGTCCTCGATGTCGAAAGTGACGGAATTTTCCGTTTTATAACCGTCAATCCTTATTACCCCGTTCAGACTGGAGGTTTCCAGACCGTGATATATTGCATTTTCCACCACTGGCTGGAAGATCAGCTTTATAATCTTCATGTCATAGAGTTCTTCCGCAATATTTAAAATCAGTTCAAATTTGTTGTCAAACCTGTAGTTTTGAATGACGAGGTAATTTTTTAGATGTTCCACCTCTTCTTTTACCGTTACGATTTTATTTTTTATATTGATGCTGTACCTCAAGAGCTTACCTAAAATCAGTGCCATTTCCGACGTATCGCTGTCACCGTTCAGCTTGGCCATCATACGGATTGCTTCCATGGTATTGTAAATAAAATGGGGATTGATCTGGGCCTGAAGGGCGTGAAGCTCCGCCTCCCTCTTCCGCAGCCGCGAGACATATACCGTGTTCACCAGATTGTCAATCCTGTTGATCATTTTGTTAAAGCTGCGCCCCAACTGCCCTACCTCGTCCTTGTGCCTGACCTTGAACCGCAAGGACAGGTCCCCCTTTTCTATTGCTTTCATCGTCCGGATGAGCTTGTTTAAAGGCTTTGTAACCCCATAAGCGATGGAAATGGACAGCACCAGCGAAAACATGACAAACAGGATCAGCAGTACGGTGAGCCGTGTCCTTATCATCCATACATCGCTGTACAGGCGGTCTTCAGGGATAAGCCTTATGAGCCTCCAGTCCGTGATGCCTGATTTGGCCGATAAGACGATATACCTGTTCATCTGGAATTGGAAGTCATTGAACTTTTTATCGAAATTCAACTGCTTTATTCCTCCCAGATCAAAAGCTTCACTGCCTGCCTTCCCCGCGATGTTGCTTTTTACGGAATCATATACGATGTTGTCCCCCGCATCCAGAATGAGGATTCTCTCTCCTTCCACGGACCGGATGCTGGAGCACACACTTTCCAGGTATGACTCATTGATGTTGATGATAATCGTCCCTATAATCTCTGTGGACGCAGGATTTTTTATGGCTCTGGCAACAGAGAAAACAAAAAACGCTTCCCCTCTTTTTTCAATGTACTCGTTAAAATTGAAGCTGCTGACGATGATGGGCTTCCCCTTCATTTCCATACACCTTTTGTACCATTCCTCGTTGGCAGGGCTATAAGGCTTCACCAGCCCGTTGTCCACAATCCGGTAGATGTATTTGCCGCCAAGGTCCACAATGAATACGGAGTGTATGTAGGAATTGAAGGCCATAATCCTGTTTACCAGAGAGGATACGGAATTGCTCCCGTCCTCGATAAAACCATTGGCAGACTTGCCGTGAATGCTGCTTTCAACAGCAGCGGTGCTGTTCTGGGTTTTCTCCATCAATTGGTTGAATTCCTGTTTGTAATTGTCATTTTCAATCAGGGTGGAAAGCACGTACTTGTCATACAGCGGCTGTTTTGTGAGTTCCTGAATCTGCTGGATGTAGTTGTCGATATTGGACATGGCAATGTGGTTCACCTGACTGATGGAATTTATTACTTCATCCTTTTTGCCGTCGATATATATGCCGATGACATAGTAGTACAACAGCAGCAAGGGAATGATCAGCAGCAGGATATGAACAAATAACATCTTCTTGCGAAGAGCCATATTTCCGAATTTTATTCTCTTCAATACTTTTATATAGGCTCTTTTCAACCTTCTCCGGCCCATCTCCCGCTCCTTTTGTGTAAAAGAGTTCTACAAAAATTATACTGCCTGTGAACATAAATTTCCATATACGTCCCTATAAAGATTTTTATGTTCCCCGGCCTTCCCTTCCAAGCAGGCGCTCAATCCTGGACATCACTTCCAGGCAGGCCCTTCCGTTGTGGTAAGGACATTTCCAGGGTTCCACCTTGGGCATGCCCATATCCGGCTTTCCCTCCTCGGATACCCTCCAGAACCATTCGCCAAATATTTTGTCCACCAGGTGCTGACTTACAAATTCCCATATTCCGTACGAAGCTTCCAGGTACCTTTCCTCTCCCGTCAGTTGGTAAGCATTCAAAAATCCAACCATGGCTTCGGCCTGCGGCCACCAGGGCTTGGAGGTATCTTTAACCATGCCTTCCTCCCGTTCGTTATACAGTCCCCCGTGCTTTTTGTCCACTCCCTCCTTCAGAACACTTTCAGCCATTCTCACCGCTATGCCCCTGATCCTGTCTGTCAATTCCCTCTCCCCCAGGGCACAGGCCGCTTCATATAACAGCCAGCTTCCTTCGATGTCATGTCCGAAAGAGCTGCAGTCCCCCCGGGAATCCCATTCCTCATTGAAGAACAGTTTAAAATGTCCCGAGTCCCCGTCGATAATATGGTCACAAACCGTCTCCAGCAGCTCCCTCAGGCTGGTGCGCAGGCCTTCATCCTTCCAGGCCCGCAGCAGTGCGGTATAAGCTTCCAGCAGGTGGAGGTGGGTGTTCATGGATTTTTTTTCATTCATATCCCTGGGGCTCAGGCGCATATCCTCCACAGGCCGCCAGTCCCTGGTAAAGGCTTCGAAATACCCTCCGTTTTTATTGTCCCTTCCGTACTTCTCCATCAAGCGGTAGAGCTCCACAGCCTTTTCAAGGCTTTCTCCTTCGCCGCCGGCCAGATAATATTCGCACAGCCCATAGATCCCAAAGGCAATGTTGTACAACTGCTTGCGGTCGTTGAGCACGCTGCCCTCAAAGTCCACCATCCAGTACAGCCCGGAGTATTCCCGGTCCCAGAAAAACCTTGCCAGAAAGTCATAGGCCCATTTTGCCGTAGTGAGAAAGGACTCTTTCTTCCATTTCCTGTAGGCCGCGGAATAGGTCCACAGGATGCGCGAATTTAAGATGCAGCCCTTGTGCGCCTGTTTATCAATCCCAAGGTTGTTTGTGACGGAATTGTAAAATCCGCCCCTTTCCCTGTCCATCACGTGGTCCATCCAGAAGGGAAGAATATTTTCTTTCACTTCCCTTTCAACTTCGCTCAAATACCGTGTTAGAAGCTCATTCACTGTCTTTATCCCCCTCGCCATGGCTTTACCCCCTTATTCCTTAATGGCACCGGCGGTTATACCGCTGAAAATGTATTTCTGCAGCACAATAAACATTGCTACGGTGGGAAGCATCACCATGACGATGGCTGCCATCATCAGGTTCTGGGCGTTGATCCTGTCCCCTGAAAAGACCATAAGAGCCGATGTGACAGTCCTCAAAGACGGCTTCTGCATGTAAAGGTGCTGGACAAACATGTCGTTGTAGACATTGACCGCTTTCAGGATGATGACGGTGGCGGTGGCGGGCATCAGCATGGGGAAGATGATGGTCCTGAATATCCTCAGGTAGGAAGCCCCTTCAATCATGGCGCTCTCATCCAGCGATACGGGAATTTTGTTCAGGAACTGCAGGTATATCCATATTTGTATGATGTCCGTCCCGATATAAAGAAGCATGGGCGCGTACATGGTCCCAATGAGGTGCAGCCCCTTCAGTATGGGATAGATGGAAACCTGGAGCGTAATGCTTGGAATCATGGCGGACAGGATATAAACCCCCGTTAAAAGCTTTTTCCCTTTGAAGTTGAACCTGCTCAGGCAGTAGGCGGTCATTGCCCCCAGCAAAACATTGATCAGGCAGGATACGGCCACCAGCAGAAAGCTGTTGAGGAAGGCGGTGGTAAAGCCTCCCTGGGTATAGGCCGTCACGTAGCTGCTGAAATTCAGAAAGCTTTCCGGCAGCTGCAGTGCAGAGCTTCTGACATATTCCTCGTCGGTCTTGAAGGAGGTGAAGACCACAATCAATATGGGATAGATCACCAGGAAGGACCACAACATCACCGGCAGGTACTTCAGCAGCAAGTCCGCCCTATGCTTTAAATACCGCATCGCCTTCGTCACCTCCTCCTCTTAAGACAACTCTCCTCTGTACCTGCGTAACGATGATGATCAAAACCAGCAGCGAGAACGACAATGCCGCCGACAGGCCAAACCTGTTGAACTGGAAAGCGGCTTTGATGATATAGATCAGGAAGGTACTGCTGTCATAGCCCGGGCCCCCGTTGGTCATAATGAAGGCTTCGACAAAGGCCTGAAGTCCTCCGCTGAGGCAAAGGAACAGGTTGAGCTCCACCACCCTTATGATGCTTGGAATGGTTATTTTCACGAACCTCTGCCATCCGTTGGCCCCATCCACCATGGCGGATTCGTATAATTCCGAGGGTACCGACTGGAGTGCCGCAAGGTATAAAACCATGGTATATCCCGTATACCGCCAGAGGCTGACACCGGCAATGGATACATTGACAAGGAAGGGATCCGTCAGGAAGTGTACGGGAGCCGCTCCCAGCAGGCCCAGAAAAGTATTTATGGGGCCTTTCTCAAAATCATAGATGTAGTTGAACATATATCCTACGGCGGCACTGTTGATGACGTAGGTGAGGAATATGGCCGCCTTGAAAAAATTTCTGCCCTTGAGCCTGTCATTAAGGATGGCTGCAAAAAGCAGTGCGATAATGTTTTGCAGGATGCCGTTTACGATATAAAACAGGTTGTTTTTCAGTGACAGCCAGACCTCCGCTGTTGAAAAGACTTCCATATAGTTCGAAAGGCCTACAAAGCTCTTCCTGGGCAATACTCCGTCCCAATCCGTAAAGCTCATGTAGAACAGCCTCATGGTGGGATAGATCAAAAACAGTACCAGAAGTACCACAGGCAGGGTCAGGAATCCCCCCAGAATCAATTTCTGCTGCATTTTATAGCTCATTGTACCATCAGCCCTTTATATTTTTCTTTTCACATATAAGTCACTATAGCTCCTATAGTGACTTATATGCTTTGGGTTATGTCTTTTACAAATATATCCTTTCATATAGGAAGCAGCCAATTTATATAGACCTATTTACCCCTTGCCTTCTTCCACTTTGCATTCAGGTCCGCAATCATCTTGTTAAGGTCTTTCCCTGCCAGAATATCCTGCGCAAAGGCGGCATTGTCAAACTGTATCTTCGAAACGATGTCGTTCAATTCTTTTGAATCGCCCTTTCCCACCAGCGGTTTGGGACTGAAGGAGTTGAATTCCTGCACCCAGGCATCGTCGGACTTCAAGCCCTTCTTTGCCGGCAGTAGCCCGGTTTTCTGGGCCCAGTCCGCATGCTTGGCATCCACCAGCCACAGGAAGAATTCCTTCTGTGCCTCAGGTGCTTTGGAGTCTTTCCCCATTGCCCAGCCTACATCGGGACCCATGGTGACAAATTTGGAGCCCGGGTCGTTGTCGTAGGGCAGCGGGAAGAAGCCCACATCCTCGGCTTTCAAAGCGTCTCCGATTGCCTGGGGAATGAACCAGTTCCCCAGGAAAAACATGCCCACATTCCCCGCACGGAATTCCTTCTTCATGGGTTCCCAATCGGCGGAAAGAGAATCCTTTTCAACGATGCCTTCATCCTTGAACTTTTTGAGCAGCAACCAGGATTTGACCAGGGCATTGTCGGTTGTAAAAGGCTCATCCTGTTCTGCAAGCTTATTTTTAATGTCAATTTCTCCTGCGAAGGCATCGGGTGCGGCAAACCAATAGAGGGAAAGAGGCCACTTGGCCTTTGCAGCCGTTGCCAGGCCTACTTTGCCTGCCGCGTTGATCTTTTTGGCGGCGGCAATAAATTCATCCAGGGTCTTGGGAACGGAAATGCCCAGCTCCTTGAACAGCTTCTTGTTGTATACGATGGCATTGGCCCCCATCCCCGTCGGTATGCCATATACCTTGTTGTCGGCCCCCTGGAACAGGTCCGTCCCATCGTAGTCCTTGCCTATGTCCGTAACATCCAGGGAGTTTGCCTGTCTCTGGTCCCGGGTAAATTTGTCCCCGGCGGTGGTCCAGATATCCGGCATGTCATTGGAGGACATTTTTATTTTCATGGTGTCATAGTAGTCTTTATAGGTTTCAATGGTAATTTTGACGTCAGGGTACTTCTGATTGAACTCTTTGATATATTCGGGAAGGATGGTCGTCTGGAAGTCCGTCCTGTGGGAGCTCCACAAAAGATTGCCGGCGATTTTCTTTTCTTCCTTTTTATCTTCCTTCTGGGTCTGGGTGGCTTCCTCCTTCTCTGCCGGAGCCGGCTGTCCGGAAGCGTTCTGTCCGCAACCGGTAAAAAGCATGCCCGCCATTGCAAGGCAGATTACCAAAGCAATAATTCTTTTGGTCATTAAAAATTTCCCCCTTTAATTTTTTAAACTCAGGGTGGTGCACCACATCACTGTTAACATGTTTTTATTTTAGCAGTTATTTGCCGGGCCTTTAATGGAGTAAATTCTTATTTCCTGTAAAATATTCGGTACTTGGAATCCTTCATGCGTTGTGCAGTAGAATATAAGCACAAACTTCAAAATAGTGGCGACACACATTAGATTAGCCAGCTAAACTTTACATTTTGCACCCTTCTTCCTCTAAAAAATTGTTTCTATGGGGATATTGACTTTCAATTGCGACAGTGTTAGAATTTATTTTCATTAGCCAGCTAATTAATTTTGGAGGTGTGTGGAATGAGCGATTCTTTCCATAGAGATGCCCTGCACTCGGTTTTTCGCGAGGTTAACAGGCTGCATCATTATCGAATGCACATGCTGCTTGAAAATGAGGACGTTTATCCCGGCCAGCCCCCTTTGCTCTTCTCCCTTCTGGGCAAAAACGGGCAAAGCCAGAAGGACCTGGCCGACAGACTCAATGTGAAGCCTGCCACCATCACGGTGATGCTCCGGAGGATGGAAAAATCAAAGCTTGTGGAACGCAGGCAGGATACCGAGGATCAACGCATTTCAAGAGTGTACCTCACAGAACGCGGGGGCGAAGTTTGCCGCAAGCTGTTGTCCATTATGGAAAGCATCGACAGGGAATGCTTCAGCGGGTTTACCGAAGAAGAAAAAATGCTGCTCCGGAGACTGTTCATGCAAATCCGAGACAACCTGGCCAGGGCCTGCGGCAAAGCTTGAGCCTGTGGTCCTGCACCATGCAATTGATGCCGGAGGGCAGTTCAAATTAACGGCTTTCCTTGCAAAACTATAGCATTGGAGATGATGTGATGATAAAGCTGTTCAGGTATTTAAAACCATATCGAATGCAGATAGGCCTTGTGCTGGCATTCATATTTTTTCAAGCCCTTTCCGAATTATATCTCCCCACGCTGATGTCGGATATTGTCGATACCGGTATTGTAAAAGGGGACACAGGCTATATCCTGTCGGTGGGAGGGATCATGCTGCTGGTAGCGGCGGCAGGCGTTGCCTGTACCATTCTGGCCGCCTTTTTTTCCGCCAGGATTGCCGCAGGTTTTGGCAAGACCCTCCGGAAGAAGGTTTTCTCAAGGGTTGAAAGCTTCTCCCTCCATGAGTTTGACAGGATAGGCACCGCCTCCCTCATCACCAGGACCACCAACGACATCACCCAGGTCCAGATGGTTACCGTCCTGATGATGCGCATGATGGTCATGGCTCCGCTCATGTGCATCGGCGGAATTATTATGGCGGTATCCAAGGATGCCTCCCTATCGCTGGTGCTGGTGGTGGTGCTCCCGGTGCTTGCCGGCATGATTGCCCTTATAGCCACCAGGGGAGTCCCCCTTTTCAAAGCCATGCAGGTAAAGCTGGACAAATTGAACCTGGTTTTGCGTGAAGGCCTCACGGGCATAAGGGTCATCCGTGCCTTTAACCGGATTGAAAGCGAGCAAAAGCGCTTTACCCAGGCAAACAAGGACTTGACGGATACGGCCATAAAAGTAAATAAGCTCATGGCCTCCATGATGCCGGCAATGATGCTCATCATGAATTTTACAACCATTGCCGTTCTCTGGTTCGGCAGTATCCGGATAGACACCGGCCATATGCATGTGGGAGATATGATGGCCTTTATCCAATATGCCATGCAGATCCTGTTCTCCCTGGTCATGGTTTCCATGATGTTTGTAATGATCCCCCGCGCCCAGGCCTCCGCCGTGAGAATCAACGAGGTTCTCGGCACCGTGCCGGAAATCGTGGACCCCCAGCAGGCAAAAACTGCCGCCGGCGAAAGGGGACATATCGAATTCAGGGATGTGGCCTTCAGCTATCCCGGCGCAGAGCAGCCGGCATTGAGCGGAATTTCCTTCAGCGCCTTCCCCGGCGAGGTAACGGCAATTATCGGGGGCACAGGTTCCGGTAAATCCACCCTGGTAAACCTTATTCCCCGCTTTTATGATGTGGACGGCGGCAGCATTCTGGTAAACGGGGTGGACATACGCGAAATGTCCCAGGAGGACCTGAGGGGGAAAATCGGCTTTGTCCCCCAAAAGTCCGTGTTATTTACAGGAAATATCGTCGACAACATCCGCTATGGAAAAGAAGACGCCACCGACCTGGAAGTGGCTCATGCCGCCGAGACCGCCCAGGCCTCGGAGTTTGTTTCGTCGATGAAGGAGGGCTTTGCCTCGGTCATCGCCCAGGGGGGCACCAATGTTTCCGGCGGGCAGAAGCAGCGGCTTTCCATCGCCCGTGCCCTTGTCCGCAGGCCTGAAATCTATATCTTTGACGACAGCTTCTCCGCCCTTGACTTCAAAACGGATGCGAAGCTGCGTGCCGCTTTGCGGAAGGAAACCACCGATTCCACCATACTGATTGTGGCCCAGCGGGTCAGCACCGTCATGGATGCCGACCGCATTATCGTTCTGGAGGAAGGCCGGATGGTCGGAATGGGGAAACACCGGGAGCTTTTAAACACCTGTGAGGTATACCGTGAAATCGTGGCCTCACAGCTCGCAGAGGAGGAGATCGCATGAGTGAGGAACGCAGAAGCATACGGCCCATGATGGGTCCCGGAGGAGGTCAGCGGGGCGGCCCCGCCGGCGCCCTGGCAAGGCCGGTGGAAAAAGCAAAGGATTTCAAAGGCACCCTGCGAAGGCTCCTGGGGTATTTAAAGCCCCGGAGGCTGCAGCTCCTGTCCGTAATGTTCATGGCCGTACTGAGCACGGTGTTCAGCATACTGAGCCCCAAAATAATGGGCAAGGCCACCACCAGGCTTTTTGAGGGTCTGATGACGAAGGCGGACCATGTAGCGGGAGCAAAGGTGGATTTTGAGTATATCCTTCAGATTGTTTTTATGCTGGGCGCTTTATATATCGTCAGTGCATTTTTTAACTATATACAGCAGTTCATTATGGCGGGAGTGACCCAGAAAACGGTCTTCGACATGAGGAATGACGTCAATGTCAAGCTGTCCCGCTTGCCCTTGAAGTTCTTTGATTCCAAAACCCATGGTGAAATCCTAAGCCGGGTCACCAATGACGTGGACAACATCGCTTCCACCTTGCAGCAGAGCCTGACCCAGCTTGTCACCTCCGTCTGTACCCTGGTGGGGGTGCTTGTGATGATGCTCACCATCAGTCCCCTGATGACGCTGATCGCCCTGGTGTCAATACCGCTGTCCTTTCTGGTCACGGCCGGTGTGGCAAAACGTTCCCAGAAGTACTTTGTGGCCCAGCAGAAAGAGCTGGGGCAGTTGAACGGGCATGTGGAGGAGATGTATACCGGCCATGCCATCATCAAGGCCTTCGGCCACGAACGCAGGTCGGTGGAAGAGTTCAACGGCATCAATGAGCGCCTTTATGATGCCGGCTGGAAGGCCCAGTTTGTCTCCGGCCTCATCATGCCGCTGATGAGCTTTATCAACAACATCGGGTATGTTCTGGTATGTGTGGTCGGCGGTATTCTGGTGACAAGAAAAGCCGTTGAAATAGGCGACGTGCAGGCCTTCATCCAGTACACCCGGCAATTTACCCAACCCATCGTCCAGACCGCCAACATCGCCAATATCATCCAGTCCACCGTGGCCTCGGCGGAACGTGTTTTCGAGCTGCTGGACGAAGAGGAGGAAGTGCCGGAGAGCCCGGATGCCAGAGTGATCCCGTTCCCAAAGGGTGAGGTAAGGCTCCATAACGTAAAGTTTGGCTATAGCCAAGACACCGTCATCCTTGAAAACTTCAATATTGACGTGAAACAGGGCCAGACAATCGCGATCGTGGGACCAACCGGCGCAGGAAAAACCACCCTGGTCAATCTCCTGATGCGTTTTTATGAAATCGGCGGGGGAAAAATCACGGTGGACGGCATCGATATCAGGGATATAAAGCGCGGAAACCTGCGCAGCATCTTCGGCATGGTGCTCCAGGACACCTGGCTGTTCAACGGCACCATCAGGGATAACATCGCTTACGGGCGCGAGGGCGCCACGGACGAGGAAGTGGTGAAAGCGGCAAAAGCCGCCCATGCGGACCACTTTATAAGGACCCTCCCCGAGGGTTACAGCACCCTGCTGAACGAAGAAGCCTCCAACATATCCCAGGGTCAGAAACAGCTGCTTACCATCGCCCGCGCAATTCTTGCGGACCCGGCCATCCTCATCCTGGATGAAGCGACAAGCAGCGTGGATACACGGACCGAAATCCACATACAGAAGGCCATGGCTACCCTGATGAAAGGAAGAACCAGCTTTGTCATCGCCCACAGGCTCTCCACCATCCGTGATGCGGACCTGATCCTGGTGATGGATAAGGGAAACATCATAGAGACCGGCAGACACAAGGAGCTTCTGTCCCAGGGCGGTTTCTACGCAGACCTGTACAACAGCCAGTTCACGGGAGTTGCAATATAACTGCTCCGCTTTTATTCATACTTTGTTCACAAACTGCCGCTGTACGAATGGAAAATATTTAGGTAGAATAAGAATAACAAGGAAATCTGTTTTAACGAAAGGTCATCGCGTATGTTTTTATTGCTGCAAGCCATCATCATGGGCATCGTGGAGGGTATCACGGAATTCCTCCCCATATCCTCCACAGGCCATCTTATTTTGTTCGGCCACTTTATCGGCTTCACCGGAAGCTTTGCCAACATGTTTGAAATCGTAATACAACTGGGCGCTATCCTGGCGGTCGTGTTCTACTATAAGGAAAAAATCCTCGGTTCCCTTTCAAAGCTCCGCCCGGGACAGTGGGGCTTCAAGCTGTGGATGAAAATGTTCATCGCCTTTCTTCCCTCAGCCATCCTGGGCCTGCTTCTGAACAACTTTATTGAAGAACACCTCTTTTCACCCCTGACGGTTTCAATCGCCCTGATTATAGGCGCGGTGCTGATGATTGCCGTTGAAAAGAGGTTTTTCAGGTTCAAATATGACAGCATGGACAGGATCGGTTCAAAAAAGGCCCTGTTGATCGGTGTGGCCCAATGTATGTCCCTGTTCCCCGGAATGTCCAGGTCCGCCTCCACCATCATGGGCGGTATGATGGTAGGTCTTTCGGTAAAGGCGGCCGCCGAATTCTCCTTCTTCCTGGCCATTCCAACCATGGTTGCGGCAACGGGTTATTCCCTCATCAAGGGGATGACGGCGGTAAGCGCCATGGAATGGCTGGCTCTGGCCGTGGGCTTCGTGGTTTCCTTTCTCGTGGCCTTTGTGGTTGTGGGCAAGTTCCTCTCCTATCTCACCAGACATCCCCTCAAGAATTTTGCGTACTACAGGCTTATCGTGGGCATCCTTATGATTGTGCTGATCCTGGCAAAGGTGATCTGACGGCAAAGTCCACAAGCTTTGTCGCAATATTCCTGCAGAATTCACTGTCATGCTCCACGAACAGTAACGTGGGGGAGTACTCAAGCAGCAATTCCTCGATTTGCATGCGGGAGACAACATCAATAAAATTGAGAGGCTCATCCCAGACATGCAGGTGAGCTTTCTCACAAAGGCTTTTCGCAATGAGCACTTTCTTCTTTTGCCCCCCGCTGAAATCGGACATGTCCTTTTCAAATTGAATCCTGGAAAAATCAAGCTTTCGTAAAATGGCCTTAAAAAGACTTTCATCAATATCACCGTTTGCGGCATAGTCGCTTAAATTGCCCTGAAGGCCGGATGTGTCCTGGGACACATAGGATATTTTCAGCTGGCTTCCCCTCCTGAAAGTGCCCGTATAGCTCATCTCCTCGCCGCAGATCAGTTTGATGACACTTGATTTTCCGGAGCCGTTTTTTCCCGTAAGCCCGATCCGGTCGCCCTGCTCGATGGCAAAGCTTATGTCCTGGCAAGCCACGGTGCCCCCGTAAAAAATCGAAACATTTTCAAGCTCCGCAAGCCGGTTTTTATGATAGGCGAGCTGGGAGATTTTCAAGCTGTCGGAGTTTTCAATGTTCTTAAGAAGCCTGGACTTTTCATCAATCGCAGCCTGCTGCCTGTTTTCGATTGCTTTGGAGCGCTTCATCATTTTGGCCGCCTTATGGCCGATGTACCCCTTATCCGGCTTGGAACCGGAGTTTCTTGTCCCGATTTTCGTCTTCTCCACCTTGTCCGACCAGTCGGAGGTGCGTTTTGCAGCAGAGGACAGGTGCTTGATATCCTTTTGCAGTTTTTCGTTTTCTGCAAGCTCAAAGCCGTCCTGCCTCTTCTTATTTTCCCACCAGGAGGAAAATTTGCCTTTCTGGATCTCGATGTTTGTCCTGTTGATTGAAAGAATGTGGTCAACACAGTTGTCAAGAAAGGCCCTGTCGTGGGATACCAGAATAAACCCGCTCTTGGTGTTGAGATAGTCACTGACAGTTTTTCTTGCCTTCATGTCCAGGTGGTTAGTGGGCTCATCAATCAGCAAAAAACTGTTTTCTTTAAGAAACAGGGCTGCCAGCAGCACTTTTGTCTGTTCTCCGTTGGAGAGCGTGTTAAAGGGCCGGTATAACACATCCTCGGAAACCTCCAGCAGCGAAAGTTCACGCAGCAGTTTCCAGTGAAGATAGCCGGGAAAAATGTCACCGATGACATCAAGCGTGATATTTTCCTTGTTTTCCACGTTGAAAGGGAAATATTCAAAATCCACATTGGCAGAAATGCTGCCACCGTGTTCATATTTTCCAAGCAGCAAATGGAGGAAGGTGGTTTTTCCCCTGCCGTTTCTCCCCGTAAATCCCAATTTCCAATCGGTATCGATCTGGAAGCTCACGTTTTCAAAGATGTTGTCATAACTGCCATCATAGGCAAAGGTGAGGTTTTTGACATTTATTATCGACATAAATTAATCCTCCTGCATCAAAATATAAAAGCTGCAAGAAAGTCAATTCTCACAGCTCATAAATACAGCAAAGTCAACCCATTCAGGGTATGACGAGGATATGCCGGTCGAGTAAAAGAATTGGTAACTTTCTTGCACAGGCACAACAAGACAGGCGGGTTTCCCGCTCTCTGGGCTTTATTGTGCTTTAAAATCAGCAAGAAAAATTACTTCATCTTTTCAACTCCAATCATTTTATTTGTAAAATACTATAGCATATTGTTTTTCAAAGTTCAAGAAACAAAAATAAACAATATTTAAAAGGACTTGCTCTTTAACATGCCGTCTTCCACATAGATAACCTGATCTTCCGTCAAATCCACAAAGCTTCCGGAAAACTTGATTCCCTTGTCCCCGGGGATGGCGGTCACCGTCCTGTCATCCGCCGATACCGTATACAGCTTGCCCGTACCTTTGATCAAAATATCCTTGGGATCAACAGGTTTTTTCAAGGAGATTCTCGACCATTTGGAGGGGTCGGTTCCAACGGCTCCATGGAGCACGTCTGCCACCTTTCCTTCCTCATTCAGCTCTCCCGCGTACAGGATATCCTTTCCGCTGGTGCTGTCACCGGTGACATCCAGCAGTACGGCTTTTTTCTTGAAGCTCAGCTGCTTTCCTGCATTGGTTCCGCTTTTCACAAATATCTGGCCCTTGCCGTTCTGGTAAACCAGCGTGTCGGTATAATACCCGGGAACCATCAGTGTGTCCGCCCCCAGCGTAAAGGGAGAAGAGATATCGTCCATGATGTTTACCCTGTAAATCTGGGTCTGGGTCTCACTGATCCTCACCTTGATGTGGGTCATCATGTTGAGGGGAGAGAATACGACATCCAGCACCTTGCTGCCTTTTTTCAGATTTCCTCCGGCAAAGCTGGCGCCTATCTGCAAAGCCTCATTTGTGGCGTCAAAGGTAAGAATCTGTATTCTTCCGGGAAGGTTGTCCGGGGCACTGAGCACATACATCAGCGTGTTCCTGTCAGAATACCATTTGTAGCAGTCAATCCTGGCCGCTTTTTCACCATTCTTTTCCTGGCCTTCAATCTCGGGAAAAACACTTTCGATGTCTTTAACTGTTTTTCTGGTCACAGTGTCCACTACCACCAGCTTATCCTCATCAATATAAGCCGCATAGGCTCCATCAAAGGACACCTTCAAATCCCTGGCACCTTCAGGGATCTTCACCCCCGTGTCCGCAAGGTTTTCAACCAGAGCGGCTACGGGGATGACCTTCATTTTCCCTTCAATATCGTTCCTGTTGCCCAGGTAGAGATTATTTACGGCAAAAAACGCCAATGCCTGCAGCGTCACCGATAGGATCAACAGTCTGTAAAATATCACAAAAGCTTTTTTCATTTTCCGCCACCACCCTTGTGGGGAATTGACATAAAGGCCGAGGGCACAGCCCGTTCCCCCATGGTATTGGAAGGCTTGTTTACCAGCTTGCCGTTGAAGTACATGGCGCTTGAAGAGCCTCCGTCCAGGTTGATGGCGTTTACAACTCCCTGCTCATAGAGTATTTCCTGCAAATCATACATGGAGGCTCCGAAGGAGCCCAGAATGTCTCTTCCTTCAATGACCAGGAAGACCACCTCTCCCGAGGCCTTCTGCCCGATGGCGGTCCTTGGGTTATAGCCCAGTCCCCCGTTTTCCCCCTTTGAAAATACCTTCTTTCCATTGACAATGAGCTTGGGTCCGAAAAAGCAAACCGCCTCCGTCACTTCCATGGTTTTCAATTTTTTTATGGAATATTTTCCGAAGATCAACTGTCCTTTTTTGGTAAAGCCGATGCAGTCATAGGCCTCGTTTTCTCCGCCCTTCAGGTTGTTTCCCACGACTTTTCCGTCCTGCAGGATATAGCCCTCGAAATTTCCTCCCGTGCTTGCCCACGCCCCATTTTTCGTATTGTAGGCAAAACCCCCGGCGTTTATGGCGGCAATTGCACCATACCGCTTTGCCATCTGGCTGGTCAGCTCCCCTTCGATGGGCAGCTTTGAAGAGTACCCCACCTTGATGGTGGTAGGGTCGTGTATTACCAGCATATAGCCTTTAAGCCTGAGATTGCCTCCGTCAATTTTCATAAAGTCGATTTCATCGGAGCGCTGAATTTTGATGTTGAGCTTATCGGTGTTTACCTCTTCTTCATCGGTGAGGCGGGTGTAAAAGCCTTCTTTTCCGATGATCCGCTCGATGGCTTTGTCCGATAGGAAAAGCTCCACGATGTAGCGGTGGCTCAAGGTTGTATATAGAGAGCCTACGGCCATGCTCTTCAGATTTTCAAAAGGTCCGTAAAAAAGTATCAACGGAGCGGTAAAGATTGAAATAATCAATTCCAGAGCAACCAGAACCATCAGTTTCCTGTAGCCGCTCTTCTTTTTCTTCTTTTGTGGCTTCGGCCTCTCCAAATTAACCTCCATGCCCCCGATGTGCCGAGTGAATCGCCACATCGGCAGCACAGAAAGCATTACAAATGCTTTCTTATGGGGTTAATTGATTTTACTGCACCTATCGGTGCATGCTTTCCGGACCTGCGTCCTTCAAGCCTTCTCCATGCCCCGATCTCCATGCCCCCCCATGTGCCGAGTGGCTGGTCGCATCCTTTGGATGCTGCTCGCCCATGCATCCTGGAATCGCCACATCGGCAGCACAGAAAACAATTACATTCATTTTATGGGTTGTCCACGATCATTCTTATATTATTTATTCAATTGCCAAATGTCAAGTTTTGTCCTTTCATCTTTTAAAACTTTACGGTCTCGGTGGCGGTCTTTCTGAATTTGTCCACGGCATCCGTCAGTTTATAGTTGTTCTTATTCAAAAGCTCCATGTAGTCGCTCAAAATTTTTATGAACTCTCCTTCTTTGTTGTTTTTGAGCGTCTCCAAATAGGCAGTCTTTGCTGCCGGCACCATGGTCTTGGTGTCATAATCAAAAAGCGGGGTGTTGTTGCTGCCGAAAAGGGTGAAAACAAGGTACTTTTTAAGGAGCTGCCTTACCTCCTCCGCCTTCCTGGAATCCTTATAGGAGGCAATGAATTTTTCCTGGGCCAGAGCCCTCTTGATCACCTCATCCCAGCCGATTACCAGCGCCGCATCCTTTGCAGGAACGGCATTGGACTCCACCGCCATGAGATCGAAATACCCCTTTATGTCAGCCGCAGCATTCGTGCCGTACTTTTTATAAACCTCATAATCAATTACCGGGAAAAACATGCCTTCTGCAGTTTCTACCTTATAGCCGCCTTCCCTGGTTTCGGTTAAAAGGTCCTTTACCTCCTGGTCCGTTATCTCCTCCAGCTGCTTCAGGTCAAAGTTCTTACTATAGACTTTGCCCAGCTTTTCTTGAATTCCGTTCTCTTTGTAATACTTCTCCTCCAGTTGGGGCAGATTCTTCTTTTGAATCTCCTCCAGGCTCACAAGCATATCTGAGGCCCCCTCCCTGGCGGCAAGGGGAACATTCTTGTCGATAAACGCCAGTACTTCGGACGCCCCGGCATTCTTGGCCAGGAGGCTGTCAAATCGGTTTTTTATGTCAGCTTGTGAATCTTCATTGTTTTTGGCCGGGCTCTCCACCTTTTCCGGCGGTGAAACGGTTTCCTTCTGTCCGGAATTTTCCGGACCGGCTCCGGAACACCCCATCTGCAGCACCAGCAAGGATGCCAGCAGAGCTCCTGCAATTGCTTTTAGGTTTTTTCCCATCATGTTCACTTCTCCTTGGTTCGAATATTGGTATTATTACAGCTAGCTGTAATAATAAGACGGGGATGGGCCGGAAAAAGTTCCTTCGGGTTGATGTGCCAAAAATTTCCGGTATCCGGGATTGAAAAGTATAAAAGCCGTGTGGGTATTCCTGCGTAAGGAATATGCCCTGCGGAAATGAACTGTGCCGGGCCATTGGGGAGAAAACGGAGAAGCTCCAAACGATATGGAGCTTCTGGGAAAAATGGTGCAGGATATCTGCTACAAGAATGCCGAAAACTATTTTGGAATGGAGCTTTAAGAACAAGTTCCTTATTCCCGCCTATCTGGCCAGCCAGCCTCCGTCCACTGCCACGGTATATCCGTTTACATAGTCGGATGCGGGAGATGCCAGGAACACAATGGGTCCCATCAGATCCTCCGGCAGTCCCCACCTGCCCGCGGGAATCCTGTCCAGAATAGCTGCGCTCCGGTCTTCGTCTGCCCGCAGAGCCGCAGTGTTGTTTGTGGCCATATAGCCCGGAGCGATGGCATTGGCGTTGATATTGTGCTTTGCCCACTCGTTGGCCATCAACCGGGTGATGCCCATGACACCGCTCTTACTGGCGGTATAGGAAGGGACTCTTATGCCTCCCTGGAAGGACAGCATGGAGGCTATGTTTATGATCTTCCCTCCCGTCCCCTGGCTGATGTACTGCTTTGCGACGGCCTGGCTGAAGAAGAAAACCGTCTTCAAATTGATGTTTATCACATCGTCCCAGTCTTTTTCCGTAAAATGAATCGCATCTTCCCTGCGGATAATGCCTGCGTTGTTTACAAGGATGTCGATTCTCCCGAAGGTTTCCACGGCTTTGTCCACAATGCCCTGGATGGGCGCGGTGCTCATCAGGTCTCCTTTGATCCCCAGAAAGCTTTTCCCCATAGCCTCGACCTTTTCCCCGGTTTCAGGCATATCCACATAGTCGACTCCCACGATGCGGGCCCCCGCTTCCGCCAGGGCAAGGGACATTCCCTGGCCAAGGCCGGTGCTTGCTCCTGTTACAATTGCTACTTTCCCGTCCAATCTGAATTTATCCAGTATCATCTTTTGACCTCCTTATCATGCTTCATCTACCTGAGCTCTTTTATGGGTACTGCGTCCATGTCGGAGAAAACCTGGTTTTCCCCCACCATTCCCCAGATAAAGGTGTAGTTCCGGGTGCCGCAGCCTGAATGGATGGACCAGCTTGGAGAAATGACCGCCTGTTCGTTTGCCATCACAATATGCCGTGTTTCCGCAGGCTCTCCCATGTAATGGAACACCACCCCGTCTTCCGGAATGTTGAAATAGAGGTAGACCTCCATTCTCCTGTCATGGGTGTGGCAGGGCATGGTATTCCACACACTTCCCGGTTCCAGGATGGTCATGCCCATCACCAGCTGGCAGCTTTTTACTCCTTCGGGATGAATGTATTTATAGATGGTCCTCTGGTTTGACTGTTCAAGGGAACCCATTTTTGCAGGTTGTGCCCTGCTTATTTCTATTTTCTCCACAGGGTAGGCCTTGTGGGCCGGTGCACTGTTGAAATAGAATTTGGCGGGATTTGCGGGGTCACCGCTTTCAAAAATGATCTCCCTGCAGCCCATGCCAATGTACAGGCCGTCCCTGGGCTCAAGTTCATAGGCGACGCCGTCCACCTTTACCATCCCCCTGGCCCCGATGTTGATAACTCCCATTTCCCTGCGTTCGAGAAAATACTCGGCCCTCAGCTCCTTACCCGCTTCAAGGGTCAAAGGAGCGGTGGGACACGCAGAGCCGGTAATGATCCTGTCTACATGGCTGTAAACGGTTTTGATCTCTCCGGGCGCAAACAGCCCTTCAATCAGGAATTCCTCCCGCAGCCTGGCGGTATCATAAGTTTTCACGTCCCTGGGATTTGCAGCATTTCTGATTTCCATAAATATACCTCCACATCGTTTGATTTCGTATGGAATACTCCGGCCTAGCGCTGTACCCTGGCTCCCGCACCCTTCATCAGTCCCTCTACTTCCTTAAGGTTTGCCATGGATGTGTCCCCCGGTGTTGTCATGGCCAGCGCGCCATGGGCCGCTCCGTAGTTAACCGCCGTTAGAGGGTCGCCGGTGGTCATCAGGCCGTAAACCAGCCCCGAAGCAAAGCTGTCGCCCCCTCCTACCCGGTCAAAGATCTCCAGGCCTGCATAGTCCCTCGCCTTGTATATTTGCCCCTCCGCCCAGCACAGGGCGCTCCAGTCGTTTACAGTGGCAGACCGGACGGTGCGGAGGGTTGTGGCCACCGCCTTGAAATTGGGATAGGTCTTTACAACCTCGCTCACCATCTTCTGGTAGCCGCCCAGGTTCAGTTCCTTGAGATTTTCATCATTGCCCTCCACTTCAAAACCCAGGCATGCGGTGAAGTCCTCTTCATTCCCGATCATCACGTCCACATAGCCGGCAATTTCCCTGTTCACCTCCTGTGCCCTGGCTTTTCCCCCATTAGCACTCCAGAGGGAAGGCCTGTAGTTGAGGTCATAGGAAACAACGGTGCCGTATTTTTTTGCCGCCTGGACCGCTTCAATCACCACCTCTGGGGTGGTGGAAGACAGGGCTGCAAAGATGCCTCCCGTGTGGAACCAGCGGGAGCCCAGCGCTCCAAATATGTATTCCCAGTCCACATCACCCTTTTTCAGCTGTGATGCAGCCGTATTGCCGCGGTCTGAAACCCCTAGCGCCCCGCGTATGCCAAAGCCCCTTTCGGTAAAATTGAAACCGTTTCTCACCGTCCTTCCCAGGCCGTCGTAGGGAACCCATTGAATGAGGGAAACATCCACGCCCCCCTGCAGGATGAAGTCTTCCACCAATCGTCCTATGTCGTTGTCCGCGAGGGCTGTCACAACGGCGGCGGACATGCCGAAGCACTTCCGGAGGCCCCGGGACACGTTGTACTCTCCCCCGCCCTCCCATACCTTGAATTCACGGGCGTTCCTGATCCTGCCCTCTCCGGGGTCAAACCTGAGCATGACTTCCCCGAGGGATATGCAGTCATATTTACATTGATCCTTTGCCTTAACCTTTAATGATGCGATTTTAATCTCCCCCTCACTTTGAGCGTGCCGCCCTGACTTTCTCCACAAATTCCCTGCCGATCCGGCAAACAGACTGGTAATCACCGGTTTTCGCCCCTGCGGTGAGATTGCCCCCTACACCCACAGCCGCGCTGCCTGCCTTGATCCATTCTTCCACATTGTCAAGGCTCACACCGCCGGTGGGCATCAGCCTGGCCTGCGGAATGGGACCCTTCACCGCTTTTATGATTGCAGGTCCGAACAATTCACCGGGGAATATTTTTACAATATCGGCGCCGGCCTCCATGCACTCCACCACCTCTTTCACCGTCATGGCTCCCGGCATGCACGGCACCTGATACCGGTTGCACAGCCGCACCACTTCCTTGTTCAGGTACGGGCTCACAACATATTTCGCTCCCGCCAGTATGGCGGTCCTGGCCGTCTCAGGATCCAGCACCGTACCCGCCCCCACCAGAATCTCACCCGCCCCGTAGGTTTCGGAAAGCTTCTTTATGACCTCCGCCGCTCCGGGAACGGTGAAGGTGATCTCGATCCCTGCAATACCGGCATTTATGCAAGCTTCTGCAATTTTCACCGCCTGCTCGCCGTTTTCCGCCCTCACTACCGCCACTACACCACAGTCACAAATCTTTTTGACAATCTCGCTCCGATCCATAAATGACCTCCTTTTGTTTCATATCATGAAACGACGTTTCACAATATGTGTAAAAATTTTTAATATGCCCTGTTCCTGCACATTGCACCCGCTATATACTCAGCGACGGTTTAAAACCTCATTCGCATTTATAGCCCATCCTGCCTGAAATCTTTAATGCCGCATCCTTCACAAACTCTGCCGTTTCCCCGTCCTTATCCGCCGCCACAACGGCAGCAGGCCCCGATATGCTTAAAGCGGCTATGACCTTGCCCCGGTAGTCAAATACCGGAGCGGCAATACACCTTATGCCTTCGTCGTGCTCTTCATCGTCCATCGACCAGCCCTTAAGCCTTACTTTTCTGACCTGGCTGATGAGTTCGTTTTTGTCTGTCAGGGTCTTTTCCGTGAATTTGACAAAATTACACCTGGCGACGGTGTCGCCAAGCTCCCCGTCGGGCAGGCCCGACAGCAGGCTTTTGCCCAGAGCCGAACAATACACCGGTATCCTGCGGCCGATCTGGGAGTAAAGCCGGATGTTGCTCACAACGTCTACTTTTTCTATATAGATGGCATCAACCCCGTCAAGAATGGCCAGGTGGGAAGTCAGGTTCATTTTCGAGGTAAGCTCCCACAGATAGGGCCTTGCCTCCGTTTTCAGCTCCACATTGCTCAAATGGACGCTGCTCAGTTCCACAAGCTTAAGTCCTATTTTGTACATCCCGCTGCCGGAAGCCTTCTCGATGTATCCCCTTTCGGCCATGGCGGACAATATCCTGTGGACTGTACTTTTGTGAAGACCCAGCCTGTGGCCTATTTCCGTGACACCCAGACCGCCTTTTTCCGTTGCAAGGAGCTCAAGCACATCCAATGCCCTGTCAATTACCTGGATTGATTTCTCAGACATAAACTCTCCCGTTTCACAATGTGATACCATGTTTTGTATTATAATACTATGATAGCATAATTTCTGCTGCCATTGCAATACTATCTTCCAATTCCAAGATATTCTAATAAATTAATTCTCCCAATACGAGCCATCGACATAAAGTCGGAATTCAATAGAATTTTAATCTAAATAGCCATAATTGAAACAAATTGACATTAATTATTTATGGTCAATAGTAATATAATAGTAAGATAGCGCTTAAATACTTTAAACTACAGGGGTTCATTTGCTTGTGTAGTTATTTTTATATTACCTTTCCATCAAGGAGTACGGATTGACATGTTTAAGGACGTAAAAAGGTGGTTGATAGGCAGGCCGTTAAAAAATGAGGCATTACACGGCGAAAAGTTTGGTGTCTTTTGGGGGCTTCCTATTCTCTCAAGCGACGCCATATCCTCCGTTGCATATGCCGGGAACGAAATACTGATCGTTCTGGTGCCCGCGGTGGGTATGCTGGCCTTCAGGCAGCTGACCTACATCTCTGCGGCAATCATTGTCCTCCTTGCCATATTGACCCTTTCGTACAGGCAGACCATCGAGAGCTATCCCAACGGCGGAGGAGCTTTTGTGGTAGCAAAGGAAAATATAGGCTTAATTGCCGGGGTTGTGGCCGGTTCCGCCCTCAGTATCGGGTATATCCTCACCGTTGCCGTAAGTATCGCTTCCGGGGTGGACCAGATCGTTTCCGCTTTTACGCAGCTGGAGCCCTACCGGGTTTACTTATGCCTGCTTGTCATTTTGCTCATGACCCTGGGAAATCTGAGAGGGATCAAGGAATCTGCGAAAATTTTCAGCCTCCCCACGTATTTCTTTATCCTTTCGATTATCCTGATGATGATTTTCGGAATTGCCAAGATTATCGGGGGATATAAGCCTGAACCCATTGAAATAGCCCAGAGTACGTTGCAGCCCCTTACGCTCTTTTTGATTCTCCAGGCCTTCACAAACGGCTGTGCGGCCCTGACGGGCGTTGAGGCCGTAAGCAATGCGGTGCCCAATTTCAAAGAGCCGTCCACCAGAAATGCAAAGGCCGTGCTGGTGCTGCTGTCCACCCTGGTGCTCATTGTGTTCGGGGGTACTTCCATCATGGCCAATTATTACCCCACGGACCCCCTTAAGGGCGCCATGCTCGTACAGATTGCCGAGCAGGTTTTCGGAAGGAATCTTGCATTTTATATCATCACGGCCCTGTCCTTTACAATCCTGGTGCTGGCGGCCAACACCGCCTATTTCGGCTTTCCCAACCTGATTTCCGTCATGGCAAGGGAGGGTTATGTTCCGAGATGGCTCAGCATGAGGGGCGACAGGTTGAGCTTTTCCAACGGAATTCTCCTGCTTTCGGGGATCGCCATGCTGCTGATCGTGGCCTTCAATGCGGATGTCACCTCGCTGATCGGGCTTTACGCCATCGGGGTTTTCATCTCCTTTACCCTTTCCCAGTCGGGCATGTTTGTCAAGTGGCTGAGGGAGAAGGGAGATAATTGGGTACCCAAGGCATCGATCAACGGCTTCGGAGCCTTTGTCACCTTCGCCGTGGTCATTGTCATCGCCATAACAAAATTTTCCCAGGGCACCTGGATCGTGGTCATTGTCATCCCCATTCTTATCTTCATGATGCTCAAGGTCAAAAGGCATTATATTGCCGTGTCAAAGCAGTTGAGGATAAAGCCGGAAGAGCTTGAGTGCATCGATGTGGAGCACAATGTTTACAGCAACCGGGTCATCGTGCCCATTGAAAGTATAAATAAGTCAAGCATACGTGCGCTGCGATATGCAAAAACTATTTCCGACAACGTCGTGGCATTCACTGTGGCGATCGATGAGGAAAGTGCCAATAAAGTGAAGGAGCGGTTCAATCTGCTGAACGCCGATATCCCCCTGATCATCAAGTATTCGCCCTTCAGAAAGGTGGTTGAGCCTTTGCTGAAATTTATTGAATCGGCGGAGTATGATTACAACAAGGGGGACATGATCACGGTCATCCTGCCCCAGTTTTCAGTAAAGTCCTGGTGGCACCGGATTCTTCACAACCAGACCAGGGTGTTTGTGGAAAGGGAGCTTTTGAAGCACAAGCATATTGTTGTGGCGGTCATGCCGCTGCAGTTGAAAGATGACGATTTTGTCTTAAACAATCCAAAATACCGCGACCGGTAGCGGTAGCGGGGAAAATGGAGATAAATACGATGAAGTATTTTATAGGGGTTGAAATAGGCGTTGCCCAGATCGGTGTAGGCATCGTGGACAAATACGGAAGACTCATCAACAAGGAAAAACATCCCAATTCCAGCGGCCGTCACTACACCGAGATTATCGGCGAGGTGGCTTCCATTGCAAATTCGCTTTTGGAGAAGGACGGCATCGACATCAGGGATGTAAAGTACATCGGAGTTGGCTGTCCCGGCATACCCAACGACAAGGAGGGTATCATCGTAAGAAATTACACGCTCAATTTCCATCATACGCCCATCCGTGCTGAGCTGCAGAAGTATTTCAAATTGCCCGTCCATATAGAAAATGACGCAAATTGTGCGGCTTTGGCGGAAAGTGTGGCAGGAGCCGCAGAAGACATTGATTACTCCATCACCATCCGCATCGGTACGGGGATCGGCGGAGGAATCATCATAAACAACAACATTTACAACGGCTTTAATTTTGCAGGCGCGGAGCTGGGACACATGGTCATCGCCATGGGCGGCGAAGAGTGCACCTGTGGAAGGAAAGGCTGCTGGGAGGCTTACGCCTCGGCCCCTGCCCTGATAAGGCAGACAAAGGCGGCGGCCCAGAAACATCCTTCCTCCCTGATGAATCAGATTGTCGGGGGAGATTTGTCCAAAATCGATGAATTTACCGCCTTTGAAGCCAGGAAGCTGGGGGATGCCACAGCCAGGGAAGTGACCGACAAATACCTGGAGTACCTGGCGGAAGGAATAACCAATATCATTGATATTTTAATGCCGGCAGCGGTCATCCTGGGAGGACCCATCACCAAGCTGGGCGAATGCTTCCTCAAACCTCTGAGGGAACTTGTCAATGAAAAGGTTTACGCCAAGGATGTCATCCAGCCCGAATTCAAAATTGCAGAAATAAGCGGCGCCTCCGTCATGATCGGCGCCGCCATGCTTGGGCTTTACAGGAACAGATAGTTTTTATCTACAGCTTGAATCTTTCAATTTCAGAACTTAAACCACGGGCCAGGAGGTTCAACTGCCCCGCCGTCCTCTCCACTTCCTCCATGCCTGCCAGCTGCTGCTGTGCCGAGGCCGAAACCTCCTGGGTGGAGGCGGAGGTCTCTTCCGCGGAAGCGGAGATGCTCTCCATAACGCCCAGAATCTCATCCTTCTTCTCCACCATTCTGGCGTTCAGCTTTTCAACTCCGCCCACTTCCCCGGTGAGAACGGTGATGGTCTCCGATATCTCGTCAAAGATGGCCCGGGTTTCCTTTACCGCCGCGCTTTGGGCTTCAACCACAGGTTTTGCCAGTTCCATGCTTTCCACGGCCTTCCTGGCCTGCCCCTGTATCTCCTTGATGAGGCCGCGGATGTTGCTTGTGGCATTTGCCGACTGCTCCGCCAGTTTTCTTATCTCTTCCGCCACCACCGAAAAGCCCTTGCCCGACTCTCCCGCCCTGGCGGCCTCAATGCTTGCGTTTAAAGCCAGCAGGTTGGTCTGGCTGGCAATTCCGCTGATGGTGTCGATGATGGCCCCAATCTGCTCAGAGCTCCGGTCCATCTCTGTCACCACATCCCCCACCTGCTGTGCCGCCGCGTTGTTCTCTTCCGACTTCCTGTTCAAAACCGCCACCGTCTCCAGCCCCTTTTGATTGAGACGGCTTGATTTTTCCGCCATTTCCGCGATGGTTTGAATGGCCTGGGACACGCTTTTGATGTTTTCAGCCAGTTCCGTGGTTTTATTAAAACCGTACTCGGTATTTTTTGCCTGCTCGCTGGTAACCTTTGAAATTTCAAACACCGTTCTGGAGATTTCCTCCGTGGACGCCGTCGTCTCCTGGGAAGCCGTCGCCACCGAGTCTGCGGAAGCGGACACCCGGGTGGAGGTAACCTTTATTTTATCCATCAGCTGTCCCAGTTCTTCCGCCATCTTGTTCAGGGTCCTTGCCAGAAGGCCTATTTCATCCCTGGATTTTACCCGGGTCCTGACGGTCAGGTCCCCGTTCCCTATTTTGAGCATGTCCTCCGACAATACTTTAATGGATTTTATGAGAGGCCTTGAAAAGAGAATGCCGAGGAATATGGCAAAAAGAATGATGACCAACCCGCTTACGGAACAGGTCAACAGGATCTTTCCCGTCTTTTCCCCGATCTCGCTGTAGTCAAAAATGCCGAGTATTTTCCATCCGGTGCTCTCAATGGATGAAAAATATGCGCATTTTTTTGCACCATTGTAGATATAATCCTTGTTCCCGCTTTCTGCCGCATATACCGCCGATTTCAGGTCGGGTACCGGCAGTTCCTTGCCGATAAGGGTTTTGTCCGGATGGGTGAGAAGCACACCGCTGCTGTCCACCAGCGAAATATACCCTTTGTTTCCTATTTTCGTATCGCCCAGAAAGCCCGTCAGCCGTTCAAGAGAAATATCCGCTCCCAAAACCCCTGCAAACTCCTTGTTGTCGTCATATACCGGAATTGCCAGGGTCACGATGAGATCGCCGGTGCTGGCATTGGGATAGGGGTTTGTCCATATGAGCCCGTTCTTGCTTACAGCCCCGGTATACCAGGGTCTTGTGGTGGGATCAAAGCCTGCGGGCAGTTCCTGCTTTGGAACCAGGTCCATCTTTTTGTCCTTTCTGCCCACATAAATGTTCATGATATCCTTGTGCCCGTCAATGTAGCCCTGCAGTACATCATAGACATAGACCACCTCTTCCGGTTTTTTGGTCATGATATTGCGGATATTGGCATTCTGGGCAACGATGGACAGGTTTTCCTCCTGCATTCTCATGAAAATATTGATGTTTTCTTCCACATTGCCAATGGTCCCTGCGGCGGCACTTCTGATTTCCGCTTCGGTGATGCCGCTGGAAATCCAGAAGCTGGTAAAGCCCAGCAGCAAAGTCGGCAAAGTGATGAGGACCACCAGCAGTGCAATTAATTTCCGGCTGATTGAAACCATTTTTTCTCTCTTCATAGGCTTTTCTCCTTTTCAAAAGCTTTCTCCCCGAACGCAGTGTCCTGCAGAAAAGTTGCGGAGTAATGCTCCAGTATAAGCAAATCCATTTCCCGGCTCAGGCCCAGGATCTCATCATAGCTCGCATTACTTGATACCAGCGCTTTGTTCAGGCGCTCCCTCAAACTTTCAATTTTCTCATATGTCATTGCGGCACCGTCAGATTTTAAACCTTTCCACCAGTATTTGCAGTTCCTTTGCACTGCTCATGTTTTCATCGGCCATTTTCACTTCTTCCATGGTCATTTCCACGATGTCCGAGGTTTTGCCCGCCATGTCCTGTACACCCTTCGCCCCTTCGTTGATGGTGGAGGCCACCTCGTTTACGGCCGTGGATATGTTGGACACGGAAATGTTCAAATGTTCCGCCGCCGATTGGAATTCCCCCATGAGCTTGTTTATGGTCACGGCATCCGCGTTGTATTGTTCGCTGACCCTTACAAGCTTTTCATAGTCCCCCAGCACATTTTTGTCGATAAAGGACAGAATGGCCTCAGAGTTATCTTTCATGTTGTTGACGGAAGAATAGACATTCTTTACAATTTCCTGGATTCCTGCGGCGGTTTGGGAGGACTGCTCCGCCAGGTGCCTGACTTCCTCGGCAACAACGGCAAAGCCCTTCCCCGCCTCGCCCGCCCTTGCGGCCTCAATGGCAGCGTTCAGGGCCAGAAGGTTGGTCTGCTTGGTTATGCCGAGAATGGTCTGCGTTAAGATACTGATTTGCTCAATGGTTTTGGATTGGGTAATGGCCTCCTCCAGTTTTGCCCTTACGTCACCGTACATGGACCTGGCGTTCTCCGTGGACTGAAGGGCCTCTCCCTTGAGTTCCACCGCCCTTCCGGCAATCTGCCGGGATACGTCGCTCCCTTCCTTTGCCTTTTCCGTAATGGTGCCTACATTGGCATCGATTTCAGAAATGGTGGCCGATATTTCCTGGGAAGACGCCGCCGTTTCTTCCATGCCTGCCGAAAGCTGCTGGGTGGTGGCGGAATTGTCGTAGGCATTTTCCTGCACTTTAACGGCAAGCTTTTCCAGCTTCTCCCCGTTGTCCGAAACAAGTGCCGATACGGATATGAGTTTTTCCGCCATTTCCCTCAAGACCTGCCTTGTCTGAAAGGTAGCTTTCGTAATGATGCCGGTCTCGTCCTTGTTCCGTTCCAGGTACAGGAAGCTCTGGTCATACTTCAGGTCCAGCTGCGCAGTTTTGTTGATCAGCTCCGTCAGCTTGACGATGGGGGAGGAAATCCTTGTGGCGATGACTATGCCGATGGCCAGTGCGATCAGGATGCCGATGGCGCCGAAGCCAAGGATATAGTAGGCCATATTCCTGACGGGCAGCATGATATCGTCAATATCTCCCGTTACAACCAGCGTCCAGTTGGTCTGGGGAATGATGCTGTAGGCCGCTCTTTTCAGCTTGTTTTCAAATACGTATTCCACCGAATCCGCTTTGACCTCTTCCCCCTTTTGAACTCTTCCCACCACGGACTTTATCTGGGCGTTTTCCACCGGCAGGCCGATCTTTGCCTGCTGGGGATGGTACAGCATGATGCCTTTTTCATCCACCAGATAGGCATAGCTGGACTTTGTACCGAATATTCTCGTCTCCGACAGATACTTGGTGATGCTGTCCGCATACACGGCCGCCGCTGCAAAGCCTATCGTCTGCCCCTCCAGCTTTACCGGCTGCACAAATGCCACTACGTAGGCCCCGGTGGACTTTGATTTCAAGGTTTCGCTGATGACGGAGCCGCCTGTCTGCAAAGCCTTTTTTGTGTACTCCCTGTCGTTCATGTCTCTATTAAGAAGGCTGGCATCACTGTCGGCGACAATGATCCCCCTGCTGTCCACAACAAAAATGTGTTCCAGGTTTCCCGCATCCTTTGCCATGCGCTGCAGCTTTTCGTTCAAATCGGTCCGGAGCTTTTCTCCTTCCCCCGAATCTCCTTTCAGCGCCAGCAGCTCCTCGACCTCTTTCTGGCCTGCGACCAGGGCGATGTTCCTGGATTCCTTTTCGATCATGGCGTTGATCAGGTTTGCATTTTCCTTGTTTGTCTCCGACATGCCCGAATCTGTTAAATCCATGATGGTGCCGCTGGATTTGTAGTAGGTGATGGCACCCATGGCGGCAATGGAAAAGATAATGACGACGATCATGGCAACGGAAATTTTCATTCTGATAGACATTGTTCTACCTCACTTCGCAATTTATAAGTATCGGTTCGCTTCTATACCTTTATTTTTCCCAGTACTTCATTTTCCGGGATGGGCTTGCTGAACAGGTAACCCTGAATCTTGTTGCACCTGTGCTTTACCAGGTAATCCATCTGCTCCTGGGTCTCAACGCCTTCTGCAATGACACACATGTCCATGCTTCTTCCGATTTTCACGATCAGGTTGGCCAGGGACTTCTTTTTGTCGTTGGTAGAGATGGTGTCTACAAAGGACTTGTCTATTTTCAGCGTGGATATGGGCAGCTGCCGCAGATAATTGAGCGACGAATATCCCTTTCCGAAATCGTCCAGGGCAATCTTGATCCCCTGCTCCTTGAGCAGCTTCAATTTGCCTGCAATCATCTCATAGGACTCCATGAGGATGGATTCCGTGATCTCTATCTCCAGATGCCTGGGGCTGATTTTGCTGGTTTCCAGGGTTTTCATCACCATATCGGTAAAATTGTCCTGGAGCAGCTGCAGCATTGAAATGTTGACCGACATGGTAAGCTCGGGATATCCTTGCCGGTGCAGCTTTCTGAGGAACAGACAGGCATTTCTCAAAACCCATTCGCCGATTGGAATGATGAGATGGGTGTCTTCTGCAACCCCGATGAATTTCTGGGGCGATACAAAGCCCAATTCCTCATTCCTCCAGCGGATAAGCGCTTCAAACCCGCATATTTGGTTTGAGGCAATGTCCAATTGGGGCTGGTAGTACAGTTCAAACTCATTTTTTGCCAGCGCTCCGTGCAGGTTCCTCTCAATCAGCATTCTTTCGCTGACGGCCTCATTCATGGGCTCATTATAAAAGACAATCCTGTTCCGCCCTTCCTCCTTGGCTTTGTATACGGCGATATCCGCATTTTTCAGCAATTCGTCCGCATTGTTCCCATGGAAGGGATAAATGGATACTCCGATGCTTACCGTTATATACAGGCTGCTGCTGCCTATTTCAAAGGTACTTTTGAACTGCTTGAGGATTTTAACCGCCAGTTTTTCCATATCCTCCACCTTCTCAAAGCCATCGGCAATAATGATGAATTCGTCTCCCCCCCATCTGAAAATTGTTTGGTTCTTTTCAAGCAGAGAATCCAGTCTTTCACTCACCTTGACAATCAGCTTGTCCCCGAAGGAATGGCCCATGGTGTCATTCACATATTTAAAGTTGTCGATGTCTATGAAAAGCACCGCCTTTTTGCCCGAGGCGTCTTTTCCGATCAGTCCGTTGAGCCTGTCATTCATCGACACCCTGTTGGGCAGGCCGGTGAGCTGGTCGTGGTAGGCCAGGTGCTGAAGCTTTTGCTCATATTTTTTCAGTTCGGTAATATTCAGCCGCAGTTCCTCTTCCGAAACAGCCAATTTTTCATAGGCCCCTTTAAGCTCCTGATTTGCGGCGGCCTGGCTCCTGTAGCTGGTCACAAGCTGGGCCTCCGCCCGCTGTATTCTTTTCAGGAAGGAATAGATCAGTGAAAAAATCAGCATTCCTGAAACAATCACGTACACCCAGCCCTTCACCATACTTATGTGAGTCATGGTTTCTTTATCGCTTGCAATAAAATCAAGGAATTTATCGGAAAGCAATATCCACAGCGCTCCCGCGGCCAGATAGATAACTGCAATTTTAATCGCAACCTTCATGGGTTCATCAATCACACGGTCGACCCATTTGAAGAAAAACTTGTTAAAAGGGTATTTGACAACTTCATCAGCAGTTTTGTCCGTTGGTTTGTAAAGCATTTTTTTACTCCTCCTTTCATAACATTTTCATGCCTTCCAAGTCATGGGAGAACACGCTGTCGAAAGCGTCCTTTGCTTTCCCATGCATTTGTAAACGGGTGCTCGTGAACACATCTCCTGTACGCAGTTGAAATCAGCCAAGGAAGTTAATCTCTTTGAGGCTTAAAAAGAAGTGAACAGCTTTTTGACATATTCCCGTAAATCCGGCAGGTTTTCTTTGGCAATGCAGATACTGCATCCATCCTTTAAAGCCCTGTCCACATCCTCACCGGAGATATCCTCCGATATGATGATGAAAGGTACGTCCCCTGCCATCCTGTTTCTTATTTCAAGCGCCTGCAGCGCATTAAAATTGGGCATGGAATTGTCACTGAGGATGATATCCCATTGGTTGTCTCTAAGCGCCTTTTCCATCGCCACACGGCCCATTGCAATCTTATAGTCAACTGAAAACCCGGCTTTTTTCAGCTCCCTCACATTTAAATCTGCGGAATATTTTGAATCTTCTATAATTAACGCTGATATATGTTTCACTTTTTACCACCTTTACTGATTTTAGAAATAATTACAACAAAAGCAAAAAGAGAATAATCCTGCCTATGTTTATATAGTACAGGACCATTCCCTCTCAAAGAATGTAGTTTTTTAAGGATTTACCCCGAAAAAAATCGGATATTGCTAATTTCCCGTCTTCTCCATGTCGTCTTTACGGAATTCCGTGGGAGAACGGCCGGTGAATTTTTTAAAAAGCTTGCTAAAGTACTCTATGTCCTTAAAACCCAGTTTAACGGCTATTTCATAGGTTTTCAGGCTCCCTTCCCTGATGAGCCTTTTGGCCCTTTCCATTTTCACCAGTGTGATATATTCAATCAGGGTGGACCCTGTCTTTTGCCTGAAAGTCTCGCTCATATAGCTTTTGTTCATAAACAGGCTCTCGGCGATTGATTTTATCGATATCTCCTCGTCCACATTTTCAAGGACATAGTTGCATACCGCATTCACCATGGCGTTTTCCTGCCTCCCGCATTTCAGCCGGTCCATATGCAGGAACAGCTTTCCCACAATTCCCACCAATATGGTTTTGGCCGTCTCCATATCCTCACAGGCCGAAAAATCAACGCTCATCAGCGGAGCTGGGTCTATAAAACTTTTGGCCCACTCCTCATTTTCCAGGACCGAGTTGATGATTTCAAAGAGAGCCTTCTTCATGAGAAGGGAGCTTTTTATCACGTCATGGTCCAGGCTCCCTCCCAGGGTATCGACCATCCTGGCCGTGGCTTCCATGGCCTTTATATCGGCATTCCGTATGTATTCAATGATTTCTCCCGTCTCGGCGGAGGGGAAGAACACCTCTATTTTTTCTTCCAGCATTTCCTCAAGCTTTTTGACTCTTTCCGCCTGCTGCCTTTTATCCGAAAGAAAATCCCTCACCCGCGACAGCAGGTTTGACATTACCGCCTCATCCACGGGCTTTACGATATAGTCGAAGGCCCCGAGCACCAGGCCCTGCCTGGCGAAACCGAACTCGCTGTGGTCGCTCAAAAGCACCACACAGGGACATAAATCTTTTTCGACAATTTTCTTCAATAATTCAAGGCCGTCTACCTTGGGCATTTTGATATCGGTTATCACCAGGTCTACAGAAGCATTTTCAAGCTTTTCCAGCGCTTCATGCCCGTTCCTGGCTTCTTCCCATATGGTAAAGCCCGTTTTTTCCCCCCACAGCCTCAGCCTTTTCAGTTCTCTCAGCATGATATCCATGTCGTCAACGATCATTACTTTAAACATAAGGCCTCCCTGCGTGTTATAGATAATCTACCAGGAAAGAGGCAGCGTGAAATATACCGTCGCTCCTTCATCCACCCTGCCTTCGATCCAGGTCCTTCCCCCATGCTTCTGAATTATTTTTTTGATGGTGACCAGTCCGATGCCGCTTCCCTCAAATTCGCTGTTTGTGTGCAGCCTCTGGAAAAGGCCGAACAGCTTCCCGGAGAATTCCATATCAAAGCCCACTCCGTTGTCTTTAAAATAAAACACATATTCGTCTCCCGTAATGGTGCTTCCAACAGAAATGACGGCCTTTTGCCGGTTTTTTGTGAATTTTACCCCATTGGATAAAATATTGTAGATGGCCTGCTTTAGTAAAATGCGGTCGGCCCACAGCTTCGGCAGTCCTGTTTCAATGTTCAACCTGAGATCCCTCCCGGGACAGGTGGACTTCAATTCTGAAAAGATGGATAAGACCATTTCTTCCATGTCGATCTCGCTTTTGTTGAGCCCCAGCCTGGAGGTGGTGGAATATTGCAGCAGCTTGTTGATCATCTCGATCATATCCCTGCAGATGGACCTTATGTTGCCGATGATCTCACGGGCATCCTTATCAAGCCGCTCCCCGTAGTCTTCCAGCAAAATCCTGCTGTAGCCGTCCACGGCCCTGAGGGGAGATTTCAGATCGTGGGAGACGGTATAGGTAAAAGCCTCAAGTTCACTGACGACGCTCTGAAGCTCGCTGGTACGTTCATTGACGCGCTGTTCAAGCCCTTCGTTCAGCTCCCGTATTTCCTTGATTGCCTGCTTGTATTCCGTAATGTTTTCAAATACCACGCCAATCCTGTTGTCGCTTATCTTGAAAGCATTGACCAGGTAATAGATGCCCAGCTCCGGGGAGTATGTCTCAAAATGTTCCGCCTCCCCCGTCTGCCAGATGCCCTGGAGTATGTTCAAGTCCTGGCTGGGGTATTTGAAAACCTCCATCCAGGTCTTCCCTGTGATGTCATTTGCTTTGACGCCCGTCTGGTGCTCAAAGCCGGGATTCACATTCTTAAAGCGGATATCTGTCAGCCGGTTCTCATGATTGACTACCGGCTCGAACACAAAAAACCCGTTGAGCATTCTTTCAAAGAGAAGGGCATACCGCTCCTCGCTGGACACCAGGTCTTTCTGCATCACGCTCAGTTCTTCATACTGCTCCCTGAGCGTCTCCTCCGACACCATCAGTTCCTCGTATATCTGTGTGAGCTCCTCATGCTTGTCGTACAGTTCCTTCCTCATTTTATTGATTTTTCTCACGTGGAAAACGAGGCCCCAGATAAAGGCAAGAAGTATGGTGAAGATAAGAAGGGTTCCGATCACAATATGCCTGTAGGTCTCCAAAAATGAAAAGGGCTTGTTTATGATTTGACTGCCTTTGGGTATCTTGTCCAGGGATATGTTGAACCTCTGGAGCTGGCTGTAATCGAAGATGAACCGGGTGGTCCGCTCATTGCTTTGCGGAATATTGCCGATGTCTTCTCCTCCCAGAATCCGCATCGCTATTTTCGCTGCGTTTTCTCCCTGCATTTTTCCGCTCAGCATGCTGCCTCCCATGGCCCCATGCCCGATGCCGAAATCATAGAGATGGTATACCGGCACGCTGCTGTTCTCGCTCACCAGTCTGCAGGAATCTTCAAAGCCCACCACGGTGCCTTCAGCATCGACATAATACGTGGTAATGAGTATTATACCGTCCTCCGGAACCTGCTTTACCGCTTCAAGGATTTGCGCCATATTTTTATCGTTTAACGTTTTGATTTTTATCCCGGGATTGATCTCACGGATCCTTTGAAGGGTCATTGCGCCTGTAGACAGCCCGCTTTCAGTGTTGTCATACATCACAAGGATTTCGCTTATGCGGGGATTCAGATCCATGGCAAGCCGGATGGTTTGTTCAGGGTCCACCTCTTCAAGCACGCCTGTCACTCTCGAATACCCTTTCGTGAGCTTTGCGGCCCCTTCCGCATTGACTCCGCAAAAAACCACCGGTGCATCGGAAAAGAGTTCGGCCCTGTTTTTCAATGCAAACTCAAGGGCGGCATCATCCGTGGTTATGACCAGATCCATGGGCTTTTGGGCATATTTATACTTGAAATAGGCGTATAAATGCTCCAGATTCCCTTCCGTGGGATTGTTTTTCCAGTCCATGTATTCGAAAAACAGCGAATACCCGCTTCCCGGCTGCCCTATAATCTCGGCAATACCCTGGCTTTCTCCGTCGGTCCAGGAAAGTCCCTGGTGATAGGAATTTAAAACCAATATGCTCTTTTTGCCGTCTTCTGCATGAGCAATACCTGTTGCTACAGGTAAAAAGAGTATTGCTGCCAAAATAAGTAGCAAGCCTTTGCGGCAAAATCCCGTCCGGCTAAACATCAATACACCAGCCTCTCAAAATCCGTATCAAAAGCATTCCCCTGTGCTTTGGATTACCTGCTATGAACTTATTCCATCCAAGAATTGTGCTAAATTAAAATGTACAGAAAGACATTTTTTCAAAGTGATTTAACTATTCCCCGTTTGATAGACACTCGAAAAGAAATTATAATGCATTTATTCCCATTGCCGGAAAGCCTCAAACAATATTTTACATAAATGTTTAAAAAAATAGTTTTTTCATCAAATTTTACTATATACACGTAAAAAGGAAAAAGCCCTCCAGGCCTCTCTTTCCAGGGGCTAGCCCTTTCTCCAACCCCTCTCCTCCTCCGGAATACCTCATTGACTTTTTGTCATTAAATGGTATGATGAAGGAAGGGCGCCTTTATTGTCCAAATCCCATGATGGAGTAGCCTCTTCATGAATAAATCGATTCTCTTTCAGATAAAGCTTATGTTGACTTATTCCCTTTTTGTGTTTTTTGCTGCTGCCCCGGGTGCCGGCTTCTGTCTCTATAACAGCTTTAAGAGAGATGGAAGAGGCCCTTCCCACGGCTTCGGCAGGCCTCCCGGCCTTATGTGAATCGTGCTTAAGAATGGAATATGCGAAGATGAAGAAGGAGGTAAAGCCCCATGTATAAAGTCATGATCGTAGACGACGAGCCCCCTCTGCTCCGGAGCGTCAAAAGGGCGGTACAAAAAGATTCCTGTCCCTTCGAAGTGGTGGTGGAAGCCTTAAATGGCGTGGAAACCCTTGAAAAAATAGCCCAGCTGAAACCGGATGTGGTTTTTACCGACATAAAAATGCCCTTGATGGATGGAATCACACTGGTAAACCAGCTGAGCAGCACCTATCCCGATATCTTTCCCGTCATTTTGAGCGGTTACCAGGATTTTGACGATGCCAAGGCCGTCATGAAGGCAGGTGCCGTGGATTATCTCCTGAAGCCCCTGGAACCGGACATTGTTCCAGACATTCTGTCCAATCTGAAAAAAAGGCTGGACATCCTGTACTCCCGCAGGAGGGAAGGTATTCTCCGCCGGATTGCCGACTCGGTTCCCGTACCGGAAGACCTGATGCGCCGCTACTTTGATTTCGACTGCTTCCATTTGGTGCTGGTCCGTCTGGGAGCTCTAGCCCCCAGGGTTTTTCCCCCTTTCCCTGTGGATGGCGGCAAGCTTCCCGTAAGCTTCGACACCAGCGAGCTTCAAAAAGCTTATGGCTGTGACGGCCTTTGCCTTGCCCGCGGCAGGGATAAGAATGAAATCATCTTTCTCATGGGCTTCAGACAGGCTCCCGGCCTGAACGCACAAAGCACCGCCGCGGACCTCCACACCGGAATACTGGACCTGAAAGCCGCCAAATTTATCACCACCGTTTATACCTCCTCTCCGGTCAGCCTCCCTCAGCTCCCCGAGGCGGTGCAGCTTCTTTACAAAGTGCTGCACCGCAGGCTGGTGCCGGGCAAAAGCCAGGTGCTTGACTGCTCGGCGTCCATTTGAAGGAGATCGGAGAAAAGCTGCAGCATCAAAGGGGCCGCCCTGTTTTTCACGTTGGACGGCCCCTTCTCCCCTATAATGAAGCTCTTATGGAATGCCCTATCCCAGGTATTTCGCAAACTGGCCCTGGAATTCGGCCAGCTGTTCCTCCGACAGGTCCAGAAGTGGCCTTCGCATGTGTCCCGCATCAATCCCCCGCATTTTTAATCCCGCTTTGAAGTATGCCATATTCGCTCCCCCTCTTAGCACATCCGTAATCTCCGCGGCTTTGTTCTGCAATACCCGTGCTTCTTCAATGTCGCCACGCTTGAAAGCGTCATACACCGCCACAAAAATTTCCGGATACACGGAGGAAATCCCCGACACGCAGCCGTCACACCCCATGGCCAGCATGGAATTCAAGAGGCTGTCGGCGCCGTGGAGCACCGAAAAGTTCCAATTGTTGAGCTTCAAATACTCCCGCGTCCTCGGCAGGTCGGCCCAGCTGTATTTCATGCCTACCACATTGGAAGTTCTCTTCAATATTCTCTCGATCACCTCCGGCTTCAGGTCATTGCCCGAGCGCTGAGGAATGCTGTAAAGGTAGATAGGAAAATCTTCCGGAAGGCTGTTGGCCACCGAAACATAGTACTCTTCCATCTCCCGGTCATTGACCATAAAGAAGGAAGGAGTGACGACGCCGATACCGTCGGCCCCGATGGCATGGGCATGCTTTGCCAGCTCGATGGTATCCTTTGCCCTCATGGCTCCGCAGTGGATATATACCGTTACCCTTCCCGCCGCCTGCGCCACGATGGTCTCTGCAATCTTTTTCCTTTCCTCCACCGTCAGCAGGTACATTTCTCCGGTGGTACCCAGGGGGTATAGGCAGTGGACCCCTTTTTCAATGAGGAAATCCACATGCTTCTTTATTGATTCAACCATGATCTCCTCATTTTCGTCCATGGGTGTGACCATTGCAACGGTGATTCCGTATAATTTTTTCATTTCTTCATGCCTCCGTTTTATATAAATTTATTTTGCCTGTGCTATCTTCTCCGTCAACCGTTCAACAGGTTTTCCGGTATTTTTCCGTTGGAAACGTCAAGGATGGCCCGGGCTGTTGCCAGGCTCACGGTGGTATAGGTTTCATAGGTTTCTGCCGCCGTATGGGGAGTACAGAGGATGTTGTCCAATTCGAACAAAGGATTTTCGGGCTTTGCCGGCTCCTCCTCATACACATCGGTAGCCGCTCCCGTCAGTTTACCGGCCTTCAGCGCGTCATACAGGGCTTTTTCGTCCACCAGGGCGCCCCGGGCCGTATTGATAAAGTAAGCTCCGTCCTTCATCATATCGAACTGCGCTTTCCCCATAATCCGGTAGGTGTCCCCGCTGCTTGGCAAATGCATGCTGACAATATCGCAGGATCTCAATATCTCTTCCATGCCCGTCATGGCGACCTTCAGTTCCTCCGCCTTCTGCAGGTTGGGATATTTGTCATAGGCATAGAGGTTCACATCAAAGCCCTGCAGCTTTCTGGCAAGCAGCTGGGCGATGGCCCCAAACCCTAAAAGCCCCACCTTTTTTCCGGCGATGTCTTTTCCGAGAAACCTGTCCCAGTTCCCCCGGCGCAAGGAATTGTCCAGGCAGGGGATATTCCTGGTAATTCCCAGGATCAAGCCCACCGCCATCTCTGCTACGGCATTTGCATTCATGCCCCTGGCGTTGGTTACCTGGATTCCATACTCTTTTGCCTTCTCCAGGTCAATATTGTCCACACCCACGCCGAACCTCGCCATTACCTTCAGCTGGGGGGCCAATTTAAACACCTCTTCATCCCAGGTGTCTACACCCACAACAACCCCATAAATGTCGGAAACGCGTTCCTTGAGTTCCTCAAAGGTCATGGGCCTGCCAAAGCCGTTTTCCACAATCTCAAAGCCGTGGCTCTCCAGGAGAGCCTTTGCGCCGGCACAATACCTGGAATAATTTGTCGCCGTAATGAGTATTTTTCTTTTCATGGTTTCCTCCCTGTTCTCTATAAATAAAATGCTCACCGGTTCCGGATGACGGCTCCCTTGTCGGCGGATTCCGCCAGCCGGGCATATACGTTGAGATAGCCCCGGGGGATATCCTTCACCGGTTTTCTCAAGGATGATAGCCGGGCCCGGATTTCCTCCCCGGATACCTCCAGCTTCAATGTTCCTGCGGGGATATCAATCAGGATGGCATCGCCGTCCCTTACCGCCGCAATGGGGCCTCCTTCCGCAGCCTCCGGAGACACATGCCCCACAAAGCAGCCGTTGTTTGTCCCGGAAAAACGCCCGTCGGTGACCACCGCCGTGGATAAGGCAAGACCTCTGCCATAAAGCATTTTCATGATCCTCACCATCTCCCGCATTCCCGGACCGCCTTTGGGACCTTCGTACCTTATGACCAGCACCGTGCCGGCTGTCACTTCGCCGGCCTGTACGGCCCCGGTGGCAGCTTCCTCCGAATCAAAACACCTTGCAGTTCCCCGGAACACCCTCATGCTCTCATCAATGGCAGTGGGCTTTGTAACCGCACCGGAGGGAGCCAGATTGCCCTTGAGCACTCCCAGGCTGCCCCATGGATGCCATGGGCTGTCCATGGACCGTATGATATCATTTTCAACACTGCCCCTGTCCTTCAATATCTCCCCCCAGGGCTTGCCCATACAGGTCATCGCCTCCGGGTGAAGCATGGGCTCCAGCTGCTTCATCACCGCGGGCACACCGCCGGCATTGTAGAAATCCGGTACATTCTGTCTGCCCGACGGGTAGATTCTCGCAAGATGAGGTGTTGTCCGTGAAATCCTGTCGATGGTTTCCAGGGAAATGTCACACTCCGCTTCATAGGCAATGGCGGGAATGTGCAGGGCAAGGTTGGTAGAGCCTCCTATGGCCATGCCCAGGCGGAGGGCATTTTCCAGACCGGCAGGGTTGATGATCTTCCGGGCGGTCAGTTTGTGCTTTACCATATCCACAATTCTCCGGCCCGATTCCTGGGCGGCCCTGAGACGCTCCGCCATGACCGCGGGGATGGCGGCACTGCCGGGCAGGCACATTCCCAGGGCTTCCGCCACCGCTCCCATGGTATTTGCCGTTCCCAAAAAGGAGCAGGAACCGCAGCAGGGCATGGCGCCCTCCTCAAGGCGGTCATATTCCCCGGGGGTCAGGGTTCCTGAATCAAGCATCCCCAATGCCTCCGTCAGGGATGAATTGTCCGAAGGCCTTCCGTCGAATTCCATGCCCCCCAGGGCCGGTCCTCCGACCACAAGGATGGAGGGAATATCCAATCTGGCGGCGGCCATCAGCAGCCCCGGCACAACCTTGTCGCAGGAGCCCAGGAGTACAACGGCATCCAGACGGTGGGCCTGGATCATGATTTCCACTTCGTTTGCGATGATATCCCGTGCCGGCAGGATGTAATGCATGCCCTCGTTCCCCACACCCATGCCGTCGCAGGGTCCGATGATCCCAAATTCCACCGGGGTTCCGCCCGCCTGGAAAATTCCCTGTTTTACATACTCCGACACCATGCCCAGGTTATAGTGGCCGGGAGTCGCCCGGTTCCACGAATTGGCGATGCCGATGAGGGGACGCTCCAGATCATAGTTGCTGTATCCCATGGATTTATAAAGAGCCCGTACATTGGACCAGACAGGCCTTTTCAGTATGTTTCTGCTTCTCGGCTGATAATTTGAATCCATCTGTTTCTCCTCCTCTGGGGTTATCCCTTCACGGCGCCGGCGGTCAAGCCTTTGATGATGTACTTCTGCAGCATGAGGGAGATCACCAGAATGGGAGCGGTAATGGCAACGGCAGCGGCCATCAAGCCTCCCCAGTTGATCTCCGTGTAGGAGACAAAGTTGAATACCGCCGTGGGAAGGGTCTTTGTATCATTGGTGCAAAGCACAAGGGCAAAAATAAAGTTGTTCCAGGAAAAAATGAATGCCAGCAGGGAAGCCGTCAATATCCCCGGTGCCGAAAGAGGAAGCATGATCCTGACAAAGGTACCCACCCGCGAGCAGCCGTCAACCCACGCGGCCTGTTCCAGCTCCTTCGGCATGGATTCGTAGTATGGGATCATGATCCATATGATGAGGGGCAGGGCCACAAGCAGGTGCGCCAGGATAAGGGAAGTATAGGTGCCGATAAGATTGATCTTCATAAAGAGGATATACCAGGGTACAAGGAAGGAAATGGCCGGTATGATCCTTATGACCAGAATTACCGAGGCGAACAGATTCTGTTTTTCCCTTGCAATGGAATAGGCTGCCGGAAGACCCAGCACCAGGGACAGCACCGTTGATGCCACTCCCACGTACAGGCTGTTCCACATGGGCTTTAGAAACTCATATTTTCCGAAAACATCTCCGTAATTCTGCAGGGTGGGAATAAAGGCAAACATCTTGTCCAGGTTCAGCAGGTCCACCATGCTTTTGAAGGATGCCAGGACCATCCACAGGAAAGGAAATATGGTACAGAACAACACAACCGCCACCAGGATGAAAAAGAACACCTCCGACAATACCTTTTGTGCTTCTTTATTTACAGGCATCAGTAGTCCACCTCCACTTTCTTCTTGATGTTGATGAATAAAACAGCGATGGATAACACAATCGCGAAGAAGATCACCAGGGTGGCCGAAGCCTGGCCCAGCTGGAAGTACTCAAAGGCGTCCCTGAAAGCCAGAATGTTCATGGTCTCGGTGGAAAAGCCCGGCCCCCCCTGGGTTGTGGCATAGATGATGTCGAAGGTCTTCAACACGTCGATGAGCCTCAGAAGAACTGCCACGAGAATGGTGGGACGCAGCAGGGGAAGGGTCACCTTCCACAGGGTCTGCCATTTTGTGGCCCCGTCCACCTTCGCCGATTCAAAAGGTTCTTCAGGTATTGCCGTAATACCCGCAAGCGTAATCAGCATGATCATCGGTGTCCACTGCCACACGTCGACCAGTACCAGAGACATCAATGCGGTATTTTCGGAACCCAGCCAGACCAGAGGAGCCAGGCCGAGCTTCATCAGCAGCAGGTTTGCTATTCCGATGGTGGGTTCATAAATAAGTGTCCAGACAAGGCCTATTGCCACCGGTGTGGCGACCATAGGCAGCAGAAACATCGTTTTCACAACACTCTTGCCCCGGAAATCCCTGTTGAGGAAAAGTGCAAGGGTCACGCCGATGAGGATCTCAAATATCAGCGCCCCGCCGGAAAAAACAAAAGTTCTGGCAACGGCCGCGATAAACCTCTCGTCGGAAAACAACCGGATGTAGTTATCCAGGCCCACCCATTTCATGGGAACATTGTTTGACATGCTCCATTCGTAAAAGCTCAGCCGGAAAGTATATACCAGCGGAAATACAATCATGGCCAGCACGAAAATAACGGTGGGCAAAGTAAAGATATATTTCAAGTTTTTATCAACCCATTTTAAAACCAATTTGTTAACCCCCTCATAACCCAGGCACATGGGCGGAGCCGTACCTTCTGCAATCCGAAGATTGTACGGCTCCGTCTGTGCAGTATCCTTTTCCGGACCTTTGGCATCAGGCCCCAATTACTTCTCTTTGTCGATCAGCGCCTGGAACTCTGCATTTGCCTTATCTGCCGAAGCCTTAACATCCTTGCCCGCGATGGCATCGACAATCACGTTTCCGATGGCCGTCCTTGCCGCGCCCACATTCACCATATAGGGTCTGTCGGTACCGCGGCCGATGGGATTGGTCTCATTGATAACCTTGACCAGCTCTTCGGGGAATTTCTTGCTGGCTTCCGGATTTGTCCAGGTAGACGTACGTGTACTGGGATTCCCGTTGAGCTGTGCCTTTACGTCTATTTCCTTGCCCATGGACCAGTTGATGAATTCCCAGGCGGCATCCTTGTTCTGGGAACCGGAGCTGATACCCAGGCACCATGCCACAATGTTGAATGGCGCCGCTCCCGCCGGTCCTGCCGGGAGTGCAAAATAACCTACCTTGTCATGGACCAGCGAAGATTTCTCATCCACGGCAAAGCCATACTGGCTGTCCGCATCAATTCGCATGGCGGCCCTTCCCTGGGTGAAAAGGGACTGGGTTTCCGTCCAACCCATGTTGGTAACACCGGGAGGTCCATATTGCTTCAGCAGATCCCCGTAAAACTTAAAGGCCTGAATGGCTTCCGGGGTGTTGATGGTCGCTTTTCCGTCCTTCATGAAATCCCCTCCGAATGCCCGGAGGAAGCCTGAAAACTGGGTAACCGCATCGGAGCCCTTGCCCCGGATGGCGATCCCGGCAATCCCTTTTTTGGGGTCATTCAGTTTTTTGGCAGCTTCCATGAGTTCGTCCATGGTCTTGGGAATCTGGACACCGGCTTTTTCAAACATTTCCTTATTGTAGTAAACAATTTCCCTTTCGGTCATTACGGGGATGCCCAGAGTCTTTCCGTCCACCGTCGTAACATCCTTTGCGGACTTGAAAAAGTCGTCGATATCAAAGTCAGGAGACTTGGAAATATAACCGTCCAGAGGTTCAAGCCACCCGTTCTTGGCAAAAAGCAGGGTTTCCTGCAAAGGTCTGAAGGCGATAACATCCAGGTCTTTACCGCCTGCGGCGGAGCTGACGGCGATCTTGTTGCTGAGCTGGTCGTTTGCCAGCTGCTGGAAATTAACTTCAATGCCCGTCTTTTCCTTAAAGCCGGCAAGGCCTTCCACCACTGTGTTGGTCCACATTGCGCCGAAGCCTATGAAGTTGATTTTTACGTTCTTAAAGGGTTGTTCCGCTGCTTTTGTTTCTTCCGCCGCCTTGCCGGGCTGATCCGGAGCCGGAGTTTCCGTTTTGGCTGGTGCACCGCATCCGGCAAAAACCGATGCCATAAGTACGATCGCCATAAGCAAACTGAGTGCTGTTCTGACCTTTCTCATAAACCTGTTCCTCCTGATTGTTTTATTTATGTATAACATGCAAAGCATGTACACACCGGCCGATTTTTTCCACCGCTGCCTGTGCCTCCATATTAGCAGGCATTCCCCGGGAACGTATATCGTTCATTCTTTTGAAAGGTCGCTCTATTTAGCAATCCGGCATCGTCATTTTTTATGGTGCATCGTAAAATTTAACGGGAGATTCCTTTAGGGCATGAAAAAAAGCTAAGATAGGCCATCAAAAATGGCGTTATCTCAGCTTTTATGAAATAAATCGGCAAGCAAATGTTCAATTGTTGGGAAACGTCCCCAATAATTTATCCTTTTAGAGCAGATCCGATCGACATGGCTTTCTCCACCTGTTCACTAAAAAGCAGATAGATCGCAATCACCGGAAAACTGGAGATGACAAGTGAAGCACCCATCGGTCCCCATTCGGTAGAAAACTGTCCGACAAAATGAATCAATCCCAGGGGAAGGGTTTTGAGATTTTCATTGGAGATGAGGATTAGCGCCAGGGTGAATTCATTCCAGTGGGTCATAAACTGGAATATGACTAATGTAGCGATGGCCGGTTTCATCAAAGGAAATATGATTTTCAAAAAAATCATATAAATATTTGCACCATCGATGCAAGCCGACTCTTCCAGTTCGAAAGGAATGGTTCTGTAAAAACCGTAGAGCACCATGGTCGCGAAAGGAAAGCTCAGGGCAATATAAGGAACGATGATGGCCAGAAGGCTGTCTGTCAAATGGAAATCCCTTACGATCAATACCAGTGGAATAATAATGATCTGTATGGGAATGAACATCCCCAGAACCACATAGTTTCTTGCCAGCGAAGCTAATTTGAACCTCATCCGCGTTACGGCATAAGCAAAGGAAGAAACAAGTGCAATACCAACCACCATGGCGGTAATCGACACGATGAGGCTGTTTCTGAAATAAATGAAAACATTGAATTCCGTAATTGCCCTGACATAATTGCTCCACTGGGGCTGCAGGGGGAATAAAAAAGGATTGGTCACAAAGATTTCCTCATTGCTCTTCAAAGAGTAGAAGAGCATCCACACCAGAGGATACAGGCACAGCAGCATATAAAAGCTCATAAAGACATAGATTAATTTTCCGGTTATTTTTCGAACTCCCGTCTTGTTCATGCTCATCCCCCCTTTAATATGTTATTCTCTCTCTTGCCACAAACCTGTTTATCAGCATCATTACCAAAATGCATTGGAGCACCAGGACGGTAGCAACAGCACAACCGTAACCGAATTTCTGGAGACTGAACACTCCTTTGTAAAGCATCATTGTCATCGTAAAGGTGGCATTTCCAGGCCCCCCCCGGGTCATAATGAATATCTGTTCAAATGCCCTGAAGCCGAAGGTAAGGCATAGGATCAGACAGATTTTATAGGTTTCCGCCATCAGCGGTAAAGTAACACTGGCGAATTTGCGCAGCGGTGTTGCGCCATCGATTTCAGCGGCTTCATAGTAATGCTCAGGTATGCTTCTCAGGCCGGCATAGATAATTACCATATGATAGCCCATCCCTTTCCAAGATTCGGCGAGTGCGATGGCAAGGATGGACACTCCCGGGTCGCTCAGCCAGGCCTGCCGGTATGAAATGCCCAGCATCTCAAAAAACCGGTTCAGCAAACCGAACTCCGTATGATAGATCGAAAGCCACAGTTGGCTCACTACCGTTACAGAAAGCACCACCGGAATGAAGTAGGAGGATTTGAAAAGACGCCGTCCGGCAAGCCTGTTATTGAGTACAAGGTTGGCCATGACGCTTCCCAGCCCGATCTGGTATACCGCTATGAAAATCGAATAAATAATGCTGTTTTTTATGGAAATCAGGAACTCAGAGGCTCTAAACATCTTTGCATAGTTGCTAATTCCAATAAATTCGGGAACATTGAGACCATCCCAATCATAGAAACTCATTATGACTGTTTTTCCAATGGGGAAAAATATGACGCAGGTGAAAATGATAAGCGTTGGCAAGGTAAAAATCAGGATCGCCACCTTGTTGCCAAGAACCTTTCTCATGTGAACTTCAATCCTTCCATTTTGTAGATATTTATACGCTCTGAATGCTTCTTAAGGCATGACTGTACCGGATTCGGACCTATCGGCTGAGAGATCCGAATCTGTACAGTGAATCGATTTTACAAAGATTTATTTGAATTGCTACTTCACATTTTCTTTGATAACTGCATCCATATCCTTGATGAAATCTTCGGAGGAATAGCTTCCTGCGATCAATTTTTCAACATTTTCCTCAAGGGCCGTCTTAAATTCGTTATTTTCAAGCATCCAGGGGAAGCAGGTGGTGGAAGTGATTTTTGAAAGTTCGTTCGCAAATTTCTCCTGTATGGCAGCCCTGGGTTTATCCGGGTTTACTTCCTCAACCAACGTATTGGGCTCGCCCAAAAGGGTCACTGCAGCTTTTCTTCGCTCGATTGCAAACTGCAGGCAGGCTTCGGTGGCGATATCCACATTTTTCCCATTCGCAGCTACCGACAGGTCTCCAACGGCATTTCCGCCGCACCGGTTCCAGAGGGTGGCCTCTTCCTGTCCGGCTTCGCCAAAGGGATTGTCCAGATAACCGATATGATCGCCATATTGGGCACAATCGGTCAAATACCAGGTGCCGTTGATGACCATCGCGGCCTTTCCCGTTTTGAAAAGCTCAAAAGCCTGGCTTGCATTGGTGTTAAAAGCACTCTTGCTGACAAGCCCCGCGTTGACAAGTTCTGAAAGCTTGTCGGCGGCCTTTTTGTATGCCGCATCGTTGATGGAGGTTTTCTTTTGTTCAATCCCCATATACCCTTTCGGTTCATACCGGGTCACAAGGCTGTCGTAGAGCTGAACGCCGGGCCATTTCTCCTGGGCAAACAACGCCAGGGGAATGATGCCTTTCTGCTTGAAGGCCTTAACCGCGGCCAGGAATTCATCATAATTTGCCGGCACCTTTACGCCATTTTCATCAAAAACTTTACGGTTGTAGTAAATCAGCGCATTCTGCGGGGGAGTGGTATTGACCGCATAGCAATGTCCATCGGTATCATACAGAGTGGGTTTCACCGACTCTATCACCTGATCGAGAAATTTGTATTTTTCAAGGGCTTCATCCAGCATCAGAATGTCTCCGGATTTCTGGAAGGTTCTGATAACACTGCCCCAGGATTCAAAGATATCAGGCATGTTGCCCACAGCCGCAAAAGTTTTCAGCTTGGTTTCATCAGCATCCATTCTCTGTTCCAGTTTGATGGTGACATTGGGCATTTTCTCTTTCATCGTCTCAACGGCCCTGTCAAAAATGACTTTGGCAGTGTCTGAATAATAGGTATAGATCCGCAAAGTGACCTCTTTCCCAGGCTCTTCTTTTTTCTCACCGGCTGCATCTGCAGTGCCGCTTTTTTCCGAGGTGGTTCCATCCTCCGGACTCTTCTGTGCGCAAGCCCCGAGAGATAACAGGAGACTTAAGGCAATCACCAGGCACAGCAACCTGCTCAATCTTTTCATCATGTGAATTCCTCCCATATCATATAAATGATTTTCCCATGGGAACGGTCAACAACTTAAGTTTCAATATAAATCATGCACCATATTGCAGGGAATTGAAATGGAAAAAACGGAACCGAGATGGATTTTTCGGCACTATTTTAAGCCCCTCTGCTGATTGCGTTCATATTCTGAGGGCGATATCCCGTAAAACCTTTTAAAGCATCGGCTAAAATAGTAGGCATCACTGTATCCAAGCATCTTTGCAATTTCGGCATGCTTGATATTGGCACCTTCAAGCAGCTCGGCGGCCTTCTGCATCCGGAACCGAGTGATATAATCTACAAGAGTCATCCGGGTTTTCGCTGTAAACACCCGGCGAAGGTATCTGGAATTGATGAAAAGGCTACGGGCAATTTTTTCAACATTTAACGATTCCTCCCGGTAATTTTCTGCGATGTATTCTTTGGCCATCTCCGCAATATTTTCCGAACGTGAAAGCTTTCCAGCCCCCAGTGCCGTCAAAGTTCTCCGGAAGATGTCCTTGATCCAGGCTTTCAAATCATCGACGGATTCCCTGTTCCGGATCTCCTCCAGCGGTGAGAAGCCCGTCCCCAAAACCGTCTCTATATTCTTCCCCGCTTCCGTCAGACTGGACAGGCAAAGGGAAATCAGTCCCGAGCAAATCGTGGAAAAATAAATGACGGATATCTTCTTTCCTTCAACACATTCAAATATGTGCTCCAGCTCTTCTTCCACCTTCTCTGCGTTTTGTGCCTTCAAGTACAGCATGAGATTTTCATAGGCCGTACCTGAACAAAAATCCGCATTGGTGCAATCCGGCTCCAGTTGATTGTACCACTTGCCCCTGACCTTCATAATTTCCTCTTTCAGCTTCAGCAATGTTCCCATAAGCTCTTCATTGTCAAAGGGCTTCAGAATATAGTCCTTCATCCCCAGGCGCACGGCTCTTTTCGCATACTCGAACTCATCGTGGCCGGTGACGATCACAATAAAAATTCCAGGATATTTTTGTGTCAGGATTTCGCTCAGACGAAGCCCGTCCATATACGGCATGTTGATATCTACCAGCACGATGTCGGGACAACATGCTTCCAGCTTTTCAAGGGCTTCCTTCCCATTCTCCGCTTCCGCGCAGATTACGAAGCCATGGGATAACCAATCCACCGTGGTACACAGATGTTCGCGGAAGATCGGCTCATCATCCACCAGCATAAGTTTTATCATCATCCTGCCCCCCTTCTGTATACGGAATTGTGATGGTTATCTTTGTTCCCTTCATTTCCTCACTGCGTATCGTGATACCGAATTCGCTGCCGTAGTAGATGTGAATTCTTTCGTTCAGGTTTCTGAGGCCGAAGGACTGCTTTGAAGCATCCTGGCTTCCACTGTCTGCCAGCAGGCTCTCCAACCGCTCCGCCGGCATTCCGATGCCATCATCCGATACCGAGAGAATGACCGTCCCCTTCTCCCGGTATCCTTGAATGCTGATCCTGCCTCTCCTTCCCAGGGTTTTCAGCCCATGGTAGATGGAATTTTCCACCAAAGGCTGCAAGGTGAGCTTGGGAATGCTGCAGCTCAACATATCCTGCGCGATGGAAATATCAAAATCAAAGACATTGGCATACCGTATCTTTTGGATGGAAAGGTAATTCTCCACGTTGGAGATTTCATCCCTGATGCAGATGTATTCCCTGCCCTTGCTCAAAGCGACCCTGTAAAAATCCGCAAGGGCTTTAGCAGCTTTCCGCACCTCGGCATTTCTGTTCATGTCTGCCAGACGGCAAACCACATCCAGCGTATTGTACAGAAAATGCGGCTTGATTTGCAATTGCATGAGGGCAAGTTCGTATTCCCTTTTCTTCTTTTGCTCATAGCCGATACGCCCCAGCAGCTCCTTGTTCCGTACGATCATCGTATTGAACGCCGAAGCCAGAAACCCGATCTCATCCAGGCGGCCAAGGGCGTCATAGGTATCCGCGTTTCCGTCCTTGCTTTTCAGCATGTGCTTTGTCAGCCGCACGATAGGTTTTGCAATGATGTTGGACAGGAGCATGGAGCCAAAGATCGCAAAAATCAGGCAGACAAGCCCGACAATGAAGATGAACAGCGTGATTTTCCTGTTTTCTGCCGTAAGCTCGCTCAATGGAATCAGGCTCACCAGTTTCCAGTCAAGTTTCGTAAATGAGTTGATAATCACCAGGTTTTCCTTCCCATCAATCCTCCTGATTTCAAAGATATTGCGGTTTGCCTGAATCTCCCTGACCAAGTCCGCATTTCCAATGGGTTTGAACAAGTCCGCCTTATTCGGAGATGAAATGATCCTCCCGTTTTTGTCGGTAATCAGATAAGTTCCCCTTTCGCCTACACCATTGGTTTTGTAGATGGAGGCCAGGGTATTTTCCTCAATATTCACCACAATATAGCCCATCTGCTCTCCGGAATCGATATTGTTCGTTTTCTTTACCAGCGTCAGTACGGGGGTATCGCTATTGGTGCTGAGGTAATCCCTCTTTTGCATGGGGAGCCATACATCCTTTTGATTCGTCGCGTCAATCTGCTCGAAAAAGCCTGCCTTTAACGCCGCGTCCCGCTCTTCCTCCGGATTTTTGTAAAAAATCCTGCGATAAATTTTCTTATTGCTGTCAACAAAAATCGCCGACTCCACCTCGGGAAAAATCAGCATTCCAAAGGTGATTTCATTGTTCAGAAGGCTGGTCAGCTTCAGCTCATTGATTGGCATATTGCCCGGAACACCCATTTGCGCCGTAACTTTGTTGATATTGATCAAAAGTATGTTTGCACAGCTTTCTGCATTGGATAGAACACTGTCGATGCGGGTCATGATCAATTTTGAATTGTCCGAAACATTTTTATAGGTTTTCTTTATATTTTCCGAAGTCGAAATGGCATTGGCGCCATAAGCCAGTGTGAATAATGAAAAAACAATCAGAAGTATAAAGAACATCAGAATCTTTTTTCTTATAGACAGATTCCGAAACCAGCCTTTCAACATGACCTCACCCACCTTGAAACAGTCAAAGTATTCGTTTTTTTATGTACTGATCCTGCAACTTCAGAGGTCCAGTTATGAAAATTATATACTATGGCAAAGCAAAGTGGCAAGCATGAGCCCCGGCTACGCTACTCAGCTTCTTCCCAAATAGTCATTATAATGTTATAATAATCTAAAATAAAGCTCCTGTCTTTTGTTTTTGCAGAAATATCGGAGAAAGAGAAAATACCATGGATTATGTCAAGGCTGAAATCCCTTTGCCAAAAGAAATCCCTTTCGATATTTTACGGACCAATGGCTATCAAGCGTTTATGCATTGCCATGATTGTCTGGAAATCGTCTATGCCGAACAAGGGGAAGGGTACTTCATTGTCGAGGAAAAAATATACGAAATTCAAACCGGCGACATTTTCATCATCAACAACCTGGAACGGCATATGGTAGTTCCTGCAGGTCCCTGCTCCATGCTGGTCGTCGTTTTTGATTTAAAGCTGGTTTGGGACTATTCCAACAAACAGGACTATCTTGCCCCATTTTTTGATCGAAGTCCGAATTTCTCCAACCGCATACAAGCAGGCGATGAAAAACATCCGGAACTATTGGACTTTTTGTTGAAGCTGTCCGGCGAATACCAGCGGAAGGAAGATGGCTGGCAGATACTGGTCAAAGCCCTTTTTCTGATGTTTCTCGGCGTGCTATACCGGTACTGCCGGAAAAACAACGAGTTGGGCAATCCGACAGATGACTTTCAAAAAGGCTACCGGCGGATCCGCCCTGCCCTGGATTTCATTCATGAGCATTTCAACAAGTCCATTGAGTTGAATCAACTGGCGGAACATTTGCTGATGAACCGGACATACATGTGCACATATTTCAAAAAGGTAATGAAGCTGACGATTTTTGAATATATAGAGCAGGTCCGGATCAACCACAGCTGCAGGCTCTTAAAAACAACCGGGTGGCCTATTGTGGAGATTGCTCTCCATTGCGGGTTTAACAACGTTTCCTATTTCAATTCGGTGTTCAAAAAAATCCTGGGTCTTTCCCCCAGCGCCTATCGAAAAAAAACCAAAAATAGTGAAAGTTTTTCCGAACACCATTAAAGATATTTGCAGTTTCTCCTGCTAGAATGAACCTATACCGGCTTAAGGGCATGGTATAGAATCATTGTCTGCCCGTCACGGCAGCAGAAAGAAGGAGAAAACCTATGGGTTACAAAGTCGGTATCGTCGGTACGGGACAATTTGCCAAATGCTTTATCCCGTTATTTCAGAAGCATCCTTTTGTGGATGAAGTTTCGCTGGCAGAGCTGGTCCCGGAGAGGCTCAGCCAGAACGCCCCCCTCTTTGGCATCGAAAAAACCTATTCTTCCCTGGAGGATATGCTGAAAAATTCCGATGTGGATGCGGTGGCAATTTTTACGCAGCGTCATCTGCACGGCAAGCAGGTTATCCAATCCTTAAAGGCAGGCAAGCATGTCTACTGTGCTGTCCCCATGGCACAGTCCGAAGAAGAGGTTTATCAGATTTTAGAGGAAGTAAAAAATTCCGGTTTGATCTATATGACAGGGGAAACCAGCTACTACTATCCCTGCACCGTCCTGTGCAGAGATCGCTTCCAGGCCGGACACTTCGGCAATTTTGTCTATGGAGAGGCCCAGTACCTCCATGATATGATCCACGACTTTTACGATGCCTTCCGCTATTCCGGAGGCAAGGACTGGAAAAAGGTCGCCGGTATCCCTCCCATGTTCTATCCCACCCATTCCGTCAGCATGATTCTTTCCGTAACGGGTGCAAAGGCTACACAGGTATCCTGTCTTGGATATGCGGACAGGCATATGGACGGTATATTTAAAGAGGGCGGCAATCTCTGGAACAATACATTCAGCAATGAAAGTGCCTTGCTGCGCACCTCTGACGGAGGCATGATGCGTATTAACGAATTCCGGCGTGTCGGATGGGGAGGCAAAAGAAGCGTGTATATGAGCATGTTCGGCACAAATGGAAGCTATGAAGAACATGCCGGCGGCTCTATATGGACCAACCTGAAGTGGGGCGACATAGAAGATCTGACGGGCGATCTGGACTGCAAAGACGAATACATAGAAATGAAAGAAAACAACCTTAACGAGGTACTCAATTTCGATTTCAACGCCACACTCGCCAAGGTCCATCACAGCTACCGTCTTCCACATTCTTATACTTCTCTGCCCAACGGTCATTTAGGCTCTCATCAGTTCCTCATAGACGATTTCATGAAAGCGGTTATGACCAACAGGCTCCCTCCGAATCATGCCTGGAAAGCTGCCGAATACTTGCTGCCCGGTCTGATAGGGCATCAGTCCGCCCTGCGCAACGGTGAAAGCATGAGTATCCCCGACGTGGGAGCTCCGCCGGCCCACTGGGATTTTCTCCATCCCGACAGTTTTGTCGCATACCGGTATTAGGATTCCTTTTGGGGAATCCTCCCGGTAGCCATTTAAAGTGTAGGGTTATTTATTATAAATTTCCTGCATTTTGGCCTGCAGGTTCTGCATTGCTTTTTCCGGCGGCAATTTATTGAGGATCATCTCCTCAAAGGTGTCATTTACCAGCCTTATATTGTACACCTGCCCCGCTCTGGAGGAAAATCCGCTCTTGTATCCCAGGAAGGTAAAATCCTTGACCGACTGAATAAAGGGCTTGTTCATGGGCTCATTCCATATGGGACTGTCTCCAAGCTCCGAATATACGGGACACAGCAGCGGGGCGCTTCTGTCAATCCAACTGGAATACCAGGCTTTGTCCAGCATAAATTCGATCAACTGCTGTGCCAGCTCCGGGTTCCTGGAATTATTGAATATGCCCAGCGTATTTTCTATCCCCGGTATGAAGCGGCCTTCAGGCCCTGCCGGGAGAGGCACCACCCCTGTATTCTTGTACAGGTCGGGGTTGTCGATTTTGGCGGTGTATGCAATACTGCCGGTATTGAATACCGTTACGGCCTGACCGGACAGATAGGCCTTGTTATTCCCGCTGTCGTCCCAGCCAATGGCACTTGGCGGTGTGGATTTGTCCACAAGAAACAGGTCTGAAATAAATTTAGCCGCGGCCACCGACGCAGGGCTGTTGATGGTCACCGTCCTGCCGTCTTTATCCACTTCCGCCCCGCCATAAGACCACAGAACGGCTCTTGTAAACCATTCGGAATCGGAGTTGCCCTTTCCATACCCGATTCCGGCGCCATAGATGCCTTTGGCGGGATCTGTGGTGGCTTTCACCACTTCCCGGTAATCCTCCCAGGTCCGGGGAGGTTCCCTAAAGCCCGCTGCCGCCAGGAGGTCTTTGCGGTAATACATTACGGTGGCTTCCGCCCAAAAGGGTATGCCGTACTGCCTGCCCTCGAAGGTCACGGCGTTTTTAAGGCCGGGATAAAAAGCGCCCTGCTCGCTGCCCAGCTTGTTGTAAAGAGAGCTCAAATCCCTTAAAAGGCCCATTTCATAGAACTGTCCCACTTCCTGGTACCCAAAAAAGCTTACATCCGGAGTTTTGCCGGATTCAATGGCAGAAATGCATTTGGGAAGAAAGTCTTCGTAGGCAATGATCTCCACATTCGTTTTGATGTCCTTTTGGGCGGCAAATTCTTTTACCCGCTGGACAATCATCCGGTTGGAATCTTCCACATGCATTTTTTTCATCCAGAGAGTGATTTCCTTTTTTCCTGCCGGCTGGCTATCCCCGTTCCGCTGTGCAGACGTACCGTTCTTTTCGTCCAGGTGCCCGCCATTCCTGCCACATCCTCCCAGAACCGCCGTAACTATCCCCAAAACCAATAGTGAAACCAATAACTTCGTCAACCTTGCATTCTTCTGCAAATTGCTTCATCTCCACATAAATATTGGTATTGAATGGCAAAATGATAAAAAGCCCTGTTCTATGGGTTAATAGTAACAGTATTCCACCCGGGAAGTAAATCGTTCATTCTTTTGAAACACCGTCAAAATTAATGGTACCGTATCTATGACTTGTTACTTTCACGGAAATGGCCCGGCGTTATGCCTTCATACTTCTTGAATACTTTTATGAATGTATTGGAATTGGTATAACCTACTTTTTCAGAGATTTCGGAAACCGTCAGGGTGATATCCTGCAGCATGGTTTTTGCCTTGCTTATCCTGTACGTATTGACATACTCCACAAAATTCATCCCGGATACTTCCTTGAAAACCAGGCTCAGGTATGAGGGTGACAGTCCCACGGCTTCGGAAACATTGTCCAGGGACAATTCCTTCTGATAGTTGTCCTCGATGAATTTTATGACTTTTTCATATACCCTCATATTGTTGTTGCTTTTCCTGCGGTTTACAAAGGCAGCCACCGTCTCGAACAGAAAAAGGATGTAGTTTTTCTTTTCCTTGATTGTATTTTTGCTGCTGATCTCATGGTAAGGGTCATTCCCGGCGGCAAAAACATCTCCCACGGAGGACTGTATCTCATACACGGTCCTCACCAGGGTTCCGATCAGGGCATTGAAGAAATTGTTCACCATTTCGGGAGAAGCATTTGCGGCATTTAAATTCTGTGCGAACATGTCCTCCAGGATAACCCTGATGGACTCCATATCCCCCGATTTAAGCTTGTTGACAATGTGCTTTTCCGTTTCGATGGGATACCGGTAAGTGTTCTCCGGGATATTGTCAATTTCATCAATATGAATGATGGTGTTCTGGCCCTTCACAACCTTGTACTTGAGCGCAAAAAGGGCCTCGATAAACGACATGGAGCATTTTTCATGGCCGTAATAGGCCTTGCCCAGGCCGATGGTAAAGGTGATGCCGTAGTTCTCCCCGAAATAGGCCGTCACCTTGTCCAGAAATTCATAGGAAAGTCCCGTATCCTGGAAATTGCCCTCTTCATTGAGAATGACCACGATCTTATCGCTCCCTTTCTCGATAGGGTATACGCAGGCATTGTTCATAAATACCCCCGCGGCCACCGACGCAATGGAATTTATCATGTCCGAATTCAGTTTGCCTTGAAGATTTTTGCCCAGGCTTGAATAGTCGTCAATTTCAAAGACAATGACCTGGAACATGTTGAAGGGCAGCTGGATCCCGATATTTTCACTGACCTCCCTGAATTTTATGTCGCTGATTCTTCCGTCCAGCAAATCACTTAAAACCTTTTCCTTCAGCATGGGTATGTTTTTGTTGAAGGATTCCTTCAGGCTTTCATTCTCATTGTATACATAGTTGATGATGCTGTTGATGAAGCCGAATTCGTCCTTGCTTTTCCCACCGTCCCTGTCCAGCCTCCGGTTATTGTTGATAATGCTCAGGTAGCTTACGATATTGTTCACGGGATTATACACCCTCTTGACCAGAAGATAGGAAAGCACCAGCCCGATAAGAAGGCTAAGAGCCACAATGACTACCGTAATATTCCGGATGTCGTCAACCTTGGAGGTGATGAGGGCATTGGGGATCAAAGTCACATAGATCCAGTCGTTTACGTTGGAGGAAGTGAACTCGATGGCATACTTCTTGTTACCGATCACCCCGTTTATTTCCCCTTCTTTGTCCGCAGTGACAGGAGCGTACCGGTCCACCACACTTTTTATGACATCGTCTTCTCCGCCATACTCGTATTGGTTCTTATTGCAAAAAATAACATTGCTTTTGGAATCGATGATATAGGTCAATATGGCATTGTTGGTTTCCGCACTGCTGATCACATTGCTCAGCACCTTTTCATCCATATTGAGAACAATGGTCCCCAGGGGCTTGATATCCCCGATGGGGATGGATCTGACGAAAGTAATTACAGGCTTGCTGGCATAATTAAAATAGATTTCCTGCCTGCCGATGGAGCTGAAGGCAAAATATTCATTGAACAGTCCCTGCCAGTCCAGATTGGACTTATATACACAGACTTCATTAAAAAATGTATCCTCGGCGTAGATATTTTCAGCGTTTACAATATTCTTTGATTTATCGAATCTGATCCATATATTTGAATAAACATCGCTGGTGGATTTGAGCAAATTGAGGTAAGCGCTTGTCTCACCGTGCACATCCATATTGGAAGACGTTTCCCCCGCCGGCGAATAGCTTTCTTTGTTCACCCGCTTGTCTACGGCAATTTTCAAGCTGATGTCGTTGATTCTGGCAATTTCTTTATCTATGGAATCCCTGGCCTGCTTGAGGATGAGAAAGTTTGATTTCTTTACTTCCTCCAGAAGGCGCTTTGAAGAAATCATATAGGAAGCGGTGCCCACGATCAGAACCGATAGGAGGATAAAACCCGTAAACCCAAGCAAAAGTCTGATGAAAATACTGTTCATCCGGAATATCTTAAAGCCTTGTGGTAAAATTTTCATTTTCTCCTCCCCAAACAGAAGCAGAATCACAGCATATCCCCAGTATACCAAAAGCCTCTGCATTATGTAAATAACTGTCCGGCTATTTACATCCTACAGAGGCTTTCATCCATGGTTGTTTTCACTCTTCACTTTCGTACACGCCGCTTTTCAGCATACGGATATAGGCGTTGATCTCCTGGGCCATCTGCTCCATCTGTGACAGGATGACGTCAACGGGCATATCCCTGAAGCGCTTCATATAATTTCCGCTCAGGCCTTCCAGGGTGGCCTCGATCAATTCCATGGCTTTCTTTGTGTCAATTCCTTTTTTGAACCTGGAGAGGTCCACGTTGGCATGCAACAGCGGCAAGTTCTCTGTGTACATCCTCTCCAGCCTGTTCCTTACTTCCTCCTTCACCTCTTCGGCAGGGTGGGCCACTGCATCCACCACAAATTTATATTCCACAGGATATTCACAGGCCATCTTTACTTTCAGCATTCCGATCTTTGTGATCCGCTCAAAGTACTCCAAAGGAAGGTCCGTCATTCTTTGATAAAGCAGCTCCGTCAGAAAGCCGACGGTATAGTCCAGCGTATACAGGTACAGGCTCTTTTTATTGCCGAAATAGTGGAACAGGATTCCTTTTGAGATCCCTGCATTCCTGACGATGTTGTTCGTGGACGCATTGGTATACCCGTTCCGGGAAAATTCCTCCACGCATGCGTCCAGAATTCTTTTCTTTTTATCTTCATCCAGGTTTTCGAATTTGCTGTACATATTGCCTTTTACCACCCGTCCCCGCTTATATTTTTATTCTTGTGCCTTCCTTTATATTGTTGTCGGGCTTCGTCAGGACGGTTTCCCCTTCCTTCAGGCCGTCCTTGATTTCTATGTCATTTCCGCTCTCGATGCCCCTTGTGACCTCCCGCAGCTGGGCCTTGCCCTTCACTACCACAAAGACCTGGCTTTTGCCCTGGTATTCAAATACTGCGCTGTCGGGCACCTTGAAGGTCTCCTGCACCCGCGCGGTTATAATCCTGACATCCACATTATAGCCCGGCTTCAGAAGGTCTGATTGGCCTTGCAGCTCAATGGTGACGGGGACTCTTTTCTGGTTAACACCCAGATTGGACATGACGGATTTCGCCGCCGGAGAAATCTTGACGACTTTTCCCTGCAAAACCGAATCTTCCAGCGGGTTACCGGTAATCTCAACCGCATCCCCCAGCTTCACTTTATTGGCGTCATCCGCCAGAATATCGGCTTCAAGCTCCAGATGCTTGACATTGCCGATGACAAATGCGGCTGAAGCGGGAGCGGCAAAAGAATTTACCTCCACAAGCTTTTCTATGACGACTCCGTCCATGTCGGCCTTCAGTTCCTGTTTCTGGAGGTTCCTGAGAACGGTGTCCCTGTATACCTCGGCCTGCTCCAGCTGCGCCCGGTACTCGCTCTTCACATGCTCCGGCGTTCCCTTTTTCAGGTCCGAAAGCTGCAAATCGGCGGTATCTCTGGCTGCCCTGGCCGTTTTATACTGGTCCTCCGCTTTTTGAAGCTCGTCTTTGCTTATGGCCTGGGATGCAAACAGCTCTTTTGCATTTTCATAGTTCCTCGCAGCGGAATCGTAGGAAACTGCGGCCTGGTCCAGGGCTGCTTTCGCCAGCTCGATTTTGTTTGCATAGTTGATGAGTTCCGTACCCGTCAATTGGGCTTTTGCCGCCGCCAGTCTGGCTTCCGCATCCTTTAGCTGCAGTTCCAGTTCGGTTTTGTCAAGGCTCAAAAGCACATCCCCCTTTTTTACCGTGTTCCCCACCTCCACATTGATGGCAGTGATTTTGCCGGAACCTTCAATATATACCGACTGCTTTTCATGGGGCAGTACCTGGGCCGTCTCTTCCACATACTGCTTTATTTCTCCCCTGGACACCTTGAAAACCTCGGCCTCCATACCGCCTGCGGCATACGCCATAGCGACGATTCCCAGAATCACAACGCCCACAGCTCCGACCATCCATTTTGACTTCCCTTTGATTTTAAACATAATTGACTGACCTCCCGGTTATAACATTATTCGTTGCTCTTTAAGACCTCAACCATATCAATTTTTCTGATTTTTTTCATCAGTGTCACATTGGCCAATACCGTAAACAGTACCGTCAGGGCTCCTGAAAGGATGTAGGTTCCCAGTCCGGTAATAAAGGGTATGGTATAGGCATCGGTATCATACATATTCATCATATAGTTTCCCAGCCACAGCCCGAAGGGCAGGCCCAGGATGACTCCGAACAGCGTTATCATGTAGTTTTCATTAAAAATCAGGTTCCGCACCTCGTTGTCCTTGAATCCCAGTACCTTCATGGTGGCCAGTTCCCTCTGCCTCTCAAAAATATTGATGGTGGCGATGTTGTATATGACCGCGATGGAAAGCACCGCCGCCAGGACAATCATGACCCCTACCATGGAAGACATGGCCGCCATGTTTTTCTGCAGGTTGTTCAGGGATTCGGACTTGGACTGTACCGAATACACCATGGGCATATCCCGCAGCTCTTCCACCACCTGATTTTCGTTGTCCGGGCTGTCCAGCTTTATTACGGCTCCGTTGGCGATCCGCCCCTCTCCCGCCAGGTAGTTAAAGCCTTCGATGCTGCTGTAGGCACTTGATCCAAGGTACTGGGCGATGATGCCTTTGACCTGTATTTCTCTCTCTTCTTTCCCTGGAAGAAAGGGTTTTACATATACCGTGTCATTGGGCTTCACACCCAGCGTTTCCGCCATCTTTTGGGGAATCAGTATCCCGTTGTCATAGAGTTCTTCAGGCTTTCCGTCTTTGTCCACCACCTTGTATATTTCCGGCCTGTTGACCAGGGCGGTAAAGCCGGTGTCCTTTTTCCTCCACCCGTTGGATATTTCTACGCCCGTCTCAATTACAGGCTCCAGCTTTGCCACGTGGGGAAGGCTCCTGATCTCTCCCAATTCCTCAAGGCTGATAAATTTCGAGAAGCCTATCTTGACGTCATAGTTTTGAATGTTGTTGTACTGCTGGTCGATGAGAAAATTGATGGAACCGCTCATTCCAAAAGCGATGACGGTAATGGCCGTGGCAAAGATCACTCCGATGGAGCTGAGGAGAGCCCTCCTTTTATACCGGAAAATGTTCCTCAGGATAATTTTCCAGTTGTACCCCAGGCTTTGCCACAGGACCCTTATCCTCTCGAGGAGGATTTTTTTGCCCTTCATCGGGGCTTTGGGCCTCATGGCCTCACTGGGCATGATCCTGAAAATTCTTTTGCAGGAATTGTACCCTGCCAGCAGGCAGAAGGCAAGTGTCAGTCCGGAGGCCGGAAGGACAAGCTGGGGATACAGCTTCATGTCTGCCGGCGGCAGGTTGAAATACATATTTTCAAGGTCCGTAAAGCCTTTCCCCAGGAATACACCGAAGACGGCCCCGATGATGCTGCCCAGAACGGCGATAAAAACGGAATAGGACAAATAGTGGCAAAGCACCTGGAAATTACTGAAGCCGAATGCCTTCAGCACTCCGATCTGCGTCCTCTGGTTTTCTACCATTCTTCCCATGGTAATATAGATGATGACCGCCGCAACAATGAAGAATACGACGGGAAAAGCTCCTCCCATGGATTTGAGGCCCTTCATTTCCTCCGTCAGCATCCTGTTGCTGATCTGGTCCTCGCCTTTGATTATTTCCGAGGCTCCGTATGCCTTCAACAGTTTTTCCACGTCATCCTTTGCTTTGTCAATATCGGTTCCTTCTTTTAAAATCAGGGAAACATTGTTGATGGCTCCATTAAAACCAAAAATGGCCTGGCCGAAGGATTTTTTGACATAGACGATGCCGAACCTCTTGTTGTCCGGTACCAGTTCGCTGGCATCCTTAATGGGATACACAAATTCAGGGCTTTTCACCGTTCCCACTACCTGCAGCTTTACTTCCGAACCGTTGATGATGGGCGATAGGAAGTCGCCGATTTTCAACTGGTTGGACTTGAAGAATTCCTCCTCCACAAGGCACTGGTTGTTGCCGGAGTCGGAGAAATACCTGCCGGTCTTCATCATGATGTCATTCACCACATCCTGTTTCTTATCCGGCAGGGTGATGATTCTGATGTCGGCGTTCTCTCCCGAGATGTCCAGCTTCACGTCCTGTATTACCCTGCCTGTGGCCAGTTCCACATAAGGCTGTGCCTCCAGCTTCTCTTCAATGCTCTCGGGCCCTTTGACCATATCCGCCCACAGGTCTCCGAACCTGTACTCCCTGTAGTACTTTTCGCTGGCTTCCGACAGGTTTCGGAAAGTGGAGTTGATGCCGGAATAGAACATAACACCGATGATGACAATGACAAGGACGGAGATGAACTGCCCCCTGGACTGCCATAGATCCCTCATGAGCTTTTTATTCAAATGCTTCATTTTGCATCACTTCCCTCTTACCATTCTATGTTTTCGGGCGGTTGGGGATTGGCGTTGATTTCCACGGCTTCCACCTCGCCGCTTTTGACCCGGATGACTTTATCCGCCATAACCGCAATGGCCGCGTTATGGGTGATGATGGCAACGGTTTTGTTCATTTGCCGGTTTACGTCATGCAGGAGCTTCAGGATTGCCTTGCCGGTTTTATAATCCAGGGCTCCCGTGGGTTCATCACACAGCAGCAGCAGGGGATTTTTCACAAGGGCCCTGGCGATGGCCACGCGCTGCTGCTCTCCTCCCGACATTTGGGCGGGAAAGTTGTGAAGACGTTCTTCCAGGCCCACATCCTTCAATACTTTCCTTGCGTTCAGGGGCTCCCTGCTCACCTCGGTCACCAGCTCCACGTTTTCCAGCGCCGTCAGGTTGGGCATCAGGTTGTAAAACTGGAATACAAAGCCGATCTTTTCCCTCCGGTACAGCGTCAATTCCTTATCCGGGATTTGGGCGATGTCCTTTCCATCCACCCACACCTCTCCGGAAGTGGGCCGGTCCATTCCTCCGACAATGTTGAGCACCGTGCTTTTGCCCGAACCGCTGGGGCCGAGGACTACCACAAATTCCCCCTGGCCGATGTCAAAAGACATTCCGTCGGCTGCCTTGACAGTTACTTCCCCCATTATATATTCTTTTGTTACATCCTTAACGATAACAATTTTGTCTCTCATATACCTTCACCCGCTTCAATCCAAAATGTTTTTGACCCCCTGGTCAATTAACAGTTAAATTATACTCTCCTTTGACCACGTGGTCAACACCTGTGAGTAATTGTTTAAAGCACAACAATCCCGGCTGTTTGTCCTTATTTTCAAACAGCCGGGGAACACTAGAGCATGCTCATTAATTCTTGTCCGGTAATGGTTTCCTTTTCGATGAGGTATGCCGCTATTTTTTTCATGCTTTCCTTGTTGGCCTCCAAAAGCCTCTTTGCCTTTTCATGGCAATCATTGATGATTTTGAGCACCTGATTGTCAATTTCTGCAGCCGTTTCATCCCCGCAGGTCTGAACCGGCCTGCCGTCCAGATACCTCCCCTGTACCGATTCCAGCCCCATCATGCCGAATTTTTCCGACATGCCGTATTGGGTGACCATGTTTCTGGCCAGTTGGGTGGCCCTTTCAATGTCATTGGAAGCCCCGGTGGTGACGGTGTCAAACTCCACCTCTTCAGCGGCTCTTCCCGCCAGCAGCACGGTGATCTGGTCCAGGATTTCATCCTTTGACATCAGGTATTTCTCTTCTTCCGGTATTTGCATGGTGTAGCCCAGCGCTCCCATGGTTCTGGGCACGATGGTGATTTTGTGCACCGGCTGGGCCTGTTTTTGCAGTGCCGCCGCCAGTGCGTGCCCTACCTCATGGAAAGCCACGATGCTTTTTTCCCTCGGTGTGAGTATCCTGTCCTTCTTTTCCTTGCCGGCGATGATTACCTCGACGGCTTCAAACAGGTCCTCCTGCAAAACTTTTTCCCTTCCCAGCCTCACTGCCCTCAAAGCCGCTTCATTGATAATGTTGGCAAGGTCGGCCCCTACAGCTCCGGCGGTTGCCATGGCAATGGCCCCCAGGTCCGCCTGTTCGCTCAGTGCAACATTTCTTGCATGAACCTCCAATATGGCCTTTCTTCCTTTGAGGTCGGGCTTGTCGACAATCACCCGGCGGTCAAAACGTCCCGGGCGCAACAGTGCTTTATCCAGAACTTCCGGCCGGTTGGTGGCCGCCAGAATGACGACTCCCTTGGAGGAATCGAACCCGTCCATCTGGGCCAGCAGCTGGTTCAAGGTCTGCTCCCTCTCGTCGTTGCCATGTACATGCCCGTCCCTGCTTTTGCCGATCGCGTCGATTTCATCGATGAAAATAATGCAGGGGGCCTGCTGCTCTGCCTGCTTAAATAAGTCCCTCACCCTTGAGGCACCCACCCCTACAAACATTTCGACAAAATCGGAGCCGGACATGGAGAAAAACGGAACATTGGCCTCCCCCGCAAGGGCTTTGGCCAGCAGCGTCTTTCCGGTACCCGGAGGTCCCACAAGCAAGGCTCCTTTCGGGAGCTTCGCCCCGATCTTCGTGTATTTTGACGGGTTGTGAAGAAAATCCACCAGTTCCTGTAAAGATTCCTTCGCTTCCTCCTGTCCTGCAACATCTTTGAAGCTGATACCGGTCTTTTTTTCCACATAGACCTTCGCCGTACTTTTCCCAAAGGACATGGCCCCTCCGAACCTTTTTCCCACGGAGTTCATCAAAAGCGAACTGATCAAATAAATGATTCCGATGGGCAATATCCAGGTAAGAATAAAGCTGGTTAACGGCGATTGTTTGTTTTTAATGGGGGTTGAAAACTTCACCCCGGCCTCATACAGCTTTTCCACAAGCTTCGGGTCATTGAGGGTGCCGGTGATGAACAGCTTTTTCCCCTCACTCTGAGAAGTATTTTCTCCTTCTTTCGGCAATATAATCAGCCTGTCGTCCTCAACCTGCACCGACTCAATTTCCTTCTTTTCCAGCATGTCAAGGAACTTTCCGTAATCGATTTCCTGTACCGCAGACTTCCCCAGCTCCGTTACCGCAATGTTCACCATCATGGTGATCAGCAGTGCCAGGCCGAGATAGTAAATAAGCTTTCCTTTGATTGGTTTCATCTTCCGATCCTCACTTTTTGTAAAACCCCTTTATTGAATATAAACCGGTATTAAGCCGCTGAATCCTTCTTCCTCGCGGCCAGCTTCCACACCCCGTTCTCTTTGACCATCTCAATGGCTTCGCCGGTGTTGAACCCGCCCGGATTCGGCTCAAAGTCCCTGGAGCCTGAAAATTCCTTTCCTCCGCCGGTAAAAATTTTCGTCGCAGCTCTGACCTGCCTCCAAATGACTGCGCCTGCCAGAACAATTAGTGCAAGGAATACAATACTGATCATTGTGCTTCGACCTCCATAACAAATTTGATTTAAAAAAAGACTTTTACAGGTGGCACCGTGGGTGCTGTGTAAAAGTCTCGCTTCCCGTTTGGGCTATAAGCCAGGCATTTCATGCCGGTTGTTGGCTGTATAGAATAAAGCTACTCCCTCTTTATATCAATTATAATCATATTCCTTGTATAAGTCAACACACAATAGAGTAATTCTCTATATATAAATTACTGAATCTCTATAAACTTGAATTCCGATACATCGAAAAGCCCCAGGTCGGTGACTCTCAATTCGGGAATAACAGGCAGTGCCAGGAAGGAAAGGGTCACAAAAGGATCTATGCCGCTGTTTACTCCCAGTCCATAAGCCTTCTCCAGCATCACCTTCAATTTTTCCTCCACATATTCCGCCGGGCGGTCGCTCATCAGGCCTGCAATGGGCAGCTCCAGCGTATCCACCACCTTGCCTTCGCTTACCACCGTATATCCTCCGTTCACCCTTTTTATTTCCTTAACTGCCAGCAGCATGTCTTCATCGTTGTCTCCAATGACAATGAGGTTATGGGAATCGTGGGCCACGGTGCTGGCGATGGCGCCGTTTTTAATGTTGAAGCCGCTGACGATGCCAAGCCCGATGTGGTTCATGGCCTTATGCCTTTCAATCACCGCCAGCTTGGAATACCTTCCGTCGGCAGCGAAAAATCCGTCCTTCACCGGAACCTTTGCCCGCTCTTTCCTGGTGATAAGCTCATGGGGCAGCACCCGGATAACCGCCGCCTCTTCCCCCGACAGCCCGATGTCCAGGTCCTGCTTCTTCAAAGCCCGGGTCCTGACGGTGTTGAATACGTTTTTATCCTCAATGATATTCGGAATGTTTACGGTCAGTTTGGGGGCCGCCACCTGTTTGCCGCGATAAAATACCTGGTCGATTTCGAAGCTGTTCAAATCGTTAAGGATGATCAGATCGGCGGAATAGCCGGGAGCCACTGCCCCAAGCCGCTTTAGCTTATAACACTGGGCGGCGTTTCTGGTGGCCATGCAGACCACCTCGATGGGATCCAGGCCGCAGCTGATGGCTTTTTTTATGTTGTAGCTGATGTGCCCATCCCTCCGGATATCTTCCAGGTGCTTGTCGTCGGTGCAGAAAACACACCGGTCAAAGCCGATCCCCTTTTCCATCAAGCCTGTCACCAGCGTCTCCAGGTTCTTTGCCGCAGACCCTTCCCTGATCTGCACATACATTCCAAGCCTCAGTCTTTCCAGCGCCTCCTCAACGGTGGAGCACTCATGGTCGGTGGAAATGCCGCTGGTCCTGTAGGCATTCAATTCCTTGCCCGTGAGGAAAGGTGAATGGCCGTCGATGATGGTATAATCAAAGAGGTCGATCTTCCGGAGCATGTTTTCATCTCCATTGAGAATGGCGTTGTAATCCATAACCTCTCCCAGACCCAGGATCCTGTCAAAGGTTTTGAGGGGCTCCATAAATTCCGGGTTCAGATGGGCCCCGTTATTCTCAAAAGGAGTTGCCGGGACGCAGGAGGGAATCATCACATAGGCGTTCAAGGGAAGCTCCCTCGTATTGTTCAGCATGAACATGATGCCGTTGATGCCGCAAACATTGGCTATTTCGTGGGGATCTGCAATGATGGTGGTGGTGCCGTGGGGAAGGATTGCTTTTGCGAATTCCGCCGGGGTCACCATGGAGGACTCCATGTGGACATGGCTGTCAATGAGTCCGGGGCTGATATATTTTCCCGTCGCGTCAATCTCATTTTTGCCGGAATAACTGCCCACACCTACGATCAGTCCCTGGTAGACAGCAATGTCGGCCTTTATGATCTCCTTGGTGAAAACATTGATGATGTTCCCGTTTTTTATTACAAGGTCCGCTTCCTGCTTGCCCAGGGCCACATTGATCCTTGTACGCTTCAATTCTACGCTCATGCTCTCTCCCTCTCAATCATTTTATTTCCATTTGTCTATTTTATTCCCCGCTCCGGGTTTTTAAATCAAGCACTTAAAGAATTTAACGGTCAAAAATGCTCTCCATTCTCATAATAGCTGCTTTTTTCAAGCGCGAGGAAAATGACCTCGACACCCGCATAGCCCACGGCGTTCATATGCCTGGTGATGCTTTCGGCAGCCCTGTCCTGGACCTCCTGGCCCCTATCGAACATGGACACCTCCACCACCGGATTGCCTTTCACAAATTCTCCGTCGCTTATAAAGACGGACTGGATCGCCTCCAGGGTAAAATAATCCCTGGGGCATTGGATGATCTTCTCCAGTTCGTCAATCAGTGCCTTGCTTATCAAACGTACTTTTTCTGCTTCAATGGCTTTGAATTTCAATGCCGGCATAAATTTACCTCCTCTTTGTCCTAAGTTAATAAGGGCAATCGGTAATGTAATTTATTCCAGATATTTTCTAATAGCATCGTAAAGCTGGTGCGTGGGGAAATGTCTTTAGGGCAGTCCTTGCACCACTTTACTCAGATGTCTTTCTTACGGGTCGAAAGAAAATATCTTCCACAAATTACATTACATTGCCTTTTGTTTTCCGGCTTTATGCCCTCATTATGGGGACTTGAATTCAAGGGCCCTTCCGTAGGACCCCTCACATACGCTTCCATCCCTTACCGCAATTTTGCCGTTCAGGATGACATGCCTGATTCCCTCCGGCTTTCTTGTGGGATTTCTGTAATCCTCATATCCCGTGATTGCATCATAATCAAACAGGATTATATCCGCCGTCCTGTTTACCGCCAGTTGTCCTATCTCCTTCATGCCCAGTGTCTGCGCAGGCAGCAAGGTGGACTTGTAAACGGCCTCTTCCAGGCTTAAGGCCTTTTTCTCCCTGACAAACTTTCCGAGGAAGAGAGGATAATTGCCATACAGCCTTGGATGGGGCACTCCGGCAGGGATGCTGTCGGAACCGGTCATCTGCTGGGGATGCTTTATCAGTTCAATTGTATCCTCTTCCGAAAATATATTCAAGGTCACGATCCCTATTCCCGCCTGTTCTTCCACCAGCAGCCGGGCCATCAGGTCAACGGGGTCCAGCCCTTCCTCCGCGGCGATCCCACCCAGGGTTTTCCCAATGTACTTTAAATTCTCCGGCTTGCCGAGAGAGGTCAGAAGGATTCCGTCCCAGCCCGCGATGGCACTGTAATTGTCCCAGCCCGGATACCGCAGCTCCCTGTCTGCCAGTTCTTCCTTAAGCCTTTTTAAGACCTGCGGGTCTTTAAGCCTTTCCCTCAGGCCTCCCTTTCCCGCTCCCGTCAGCCAGGGCGGCAGGAGCTGGGTCATCAGGGTGCTGCCCGAAAGGTAGAGATGTTCGTCAAAGGTAATGGAGAGGCCCTTTTCCTTCGCTGCCTCCACGAATTTCAGGAGTTCCCCGGCGCTGCAGCCCAGTTCCTTCGAATTGTAGGAACGCAGGTGGGAAATATGCAGCTTCACCCCCGCCGCCCCGGCAACAGCGGTGATTTCCTTCAGGGCGTTGACAATGGAGCTGTCATGGTTCCGTACATGTACCATGACAATCCCCTCATGGCTTTTCACCGCCCTGCACAGGACAACCAGTTCCTCCTGCCGGCTGAAGACCGCGGGCATGTACTGCAGTCCGATGGACATTCCGAAAGCGCCCTCTTCCATGGCCTCCCGCACCTGCCGGGTCATGTCCTCCAGTTCACTTTCCGTAGGTTCTCTGCTTTCAAAGCCCATCACTCTTGCTTTTACGGCTCCATGGGAAATCAGCGCCCCGTAATTGTTCTTCAAGCCTGCGGCGGCCATGGCCTCCCTGTATTCCCTGAAGCTGCCGAACCGCCACTCCATTCCGGGGTCTCCCACCACACCCCGGATATAGTTTTTCCAGAGCCCATCCCTGCCGTCTTCACAGGGAACCACCCCGAGGCCGCACTGGCCCACCAGTTCCGTGGTGACCCCCTGCAGCAGCTTCAGCTTCTGTATTTCCTCCCCCATAAAGGGTACCAGATCGTTGTGGCTGTGAACATCAATAAAGCCCGGAGCCACCACAAGCCCTTCCCCGTCGATAACCGTTCCCGCTGCACAGTCCATTTCCGGCGCAAGTCCTGCAATCTTCCCTTCCCTGATGCCGATATCCGCCCGGTAGGCCTTCCCGCCCGTCCCATCCACCACAAGCCCGTTTTTTATCACAATATCCATTAAATTCACCTTTCCGTCACTTCCGGTCCAATCAAACTTCCTTTCATTTATAAATAGTATAAAGCATATTCCGGCATAACTCAAAGGGGGCAATCAGTGATTGCCCCCTTTGAGTTGCGTTGAAATATCAAAGTCCCGACAGGAATACGCCGAAATACCCGATGGTGGGATACCACCTGGATTGGGTTATTTTAAACCTTATGGAAGAGGCTTTTACCTCGTCGAAACGGCAGATGCGCTTATAGCCGATGGCCGTCCCCCGGTAAATCTCCTCCCAGCCTCCCTCTGCCGGGATTTCAAGGACAAAGCTTTCCACCCTCTGCCCCGCAGATCCGATATGCTCCATCAAAACAACGGTGTCAAAGGCTTTGTTCTCCCCCAGGTGGACTTGAAGCTCCGCCTCTTCCGTACCTTCCTCCGGGCACCAGAAGGTGTCCCCATTTCCATCCAGTACATTTTGAGCCCCGTGCCTTTCATCCATCTCCTCAGAAGCCTCTGCCCGGGCCTTCGCGGCAACATTTTCTGCAAAGGCCTTCTGCAGAACCTCCCCCAGCTCCTTCAGGCGTTGAACATCCGCCTCATGGATCCGTCCTCTTTTGTCGGGGGGAATGTTCAAAAGGAAATTCGCATTTCCCCCCACGGATTTGCAGTATATTTCAACAAGCTCCTGCACGGACTTGACTTTGTCATCCTCGGCCCCATGATAAAACCATCCCGGCCGTATGGAGGTGTTGACTTCGGCGGGATACCACACCAGCTCTTCCGCCCCTGCAATCACTCCCCGGCTGCCCAAATCCTCCTCCGAGGAATGGATGCGTTTTGAAAATTCACCATCGTCTGCTTTCTGGGATTTCTCCGCCACCTTTTCCGCGTCCCGCAAATCAGCAGGCACAACACTCCATTCCGAAACCCTGCAGTGGCCCGCCTCGTTCCCGCACCATCTCACATCGGGGCCGCAAACGCTGATTACCGCCCCGGGCTGCAGCTCTCTCACCACACGGTAATAGCCGTCCCAGTCATAGACCTGCCTCTTGCCGTTTGGTCCCTCTCCGCAGGCCCCGTCCAACCATACGCAGAAAATTTCTCCATATTCCGTGAGCAGCTCCCGGAGCTGGTTTTTGAAAAAAGCGTTGTAGACGTCTCTATCGCCATAAGTTTTCTCATGCCGGTCCCAGGGCGACAGGTATATCCCGAATTTCAGCCCGCCTCTTGCGCAGGCCTCCGCTGCCTCTCTCACCACATCCCCTTTGCCGTCCTTCCAGGGGCTGTTTTTCACCGTGTGTTCCGTAAAGCTGCTGGGCCACAGACAAAAACCCTCATGGTGCTTGCAGGTGAGGATAAGCCCCTTCATTCCCGCAGACTTGCAAACCTCCACCCATTGGTCCGCATCAAGCTCTCTGGGGTTGAACAGCGACGGATCTTCCTCTCCCGATCCCCACTCCCGGTCGGTGAAGGTATTGACGGAAAAGTGAATAAAGGCGTAGAATTCCATCTGCTGCCACGCCAGCTGCCTCTCCGACGGCAGCACCCCCGCCGCCTTCTTTATAAAATCCCGCATCTGCGCAACCCTCCTTCTTTGATGGATATCAACTATATGGTATAGCACAAGGCGTTAAATCCGCATCCATTGACAACCCATGGGAGGAAGCTCCACCTCCACCCTTTCTCCGCCGGGCTTCAAAATGCTCCCCTCCTGCTTTTCGCCGCTGTTGTTTATAACGGCAAACCAGCCTGTTTCCGGGTAGGCACTGCACTCAACCGCCGGATTGCTGCTAAACCAGTACTCCATTTCCTTTTCCCTTCCCGCAGCCCAGAACAAGGCCCTCAAAAGAAGCCTGGTGTTTTCAATGGTAAAGGGCAGGCCTGCCATATACACCGCCCTCCCCTTTCCATAGCTGTTGACCGCAAGGGAACAACTCCCGTTTTCAACATCCAGCACTTCCGACGTACTGCCGTATTTGTAGATGGAATCCATTCCTTCGCCGTAATCTATCCTTCCGGTGAAACCGGCGGTGATGAAATGCTCCCTGTTTCCCCCGTCTTTGGGCTTGTTGCGGCTCACCGAATATCCTGTTTCCTTTTGTACGCCCAGCACATCCGCCAGTTGGAAGTAGGAACCGTTATATTCACAGGCGGTAGGCTCTCCTACACCGATGAAGCCGCCTCCACTGTACACCCATTCCCGGATGGCGGTCACCAGTCTTTCATCCTTCCAATGCTCTCCGCCGCTCCATGCGGTTCCCCCGTCACCTGCATTGATCACCACCCCGGTTCCGGGAGAAATTCCGTTTTTCTTTACCTCGTCAAAGCTGGCGAACTCCACTTCAAAGGGCAGTCCCGCCAGAGCCTCCAGTATCCCCAGGTAGGAATAGCAACGCTGGTTCCACAGGGAGTGAGCCACCTGGTGGGTCATCCATGACCGGATGCTTCCCCAAGCATTGAGCAGCATAACTTTAAAGGGGGCACTGTATGGCTTTGTGCCTCCGGTCCTTTCCTGCAGGGTTCTGAATTCGGTACAGACTGCGGCAATGTGCTCCACAAACTCCGGGAATTTTACCGCCAGGCTCAGATAGCCTCCATAGCCCATCCTGTCCATGGGCTTGCGCAGCAAGGCCCTCCGGCATTTACGCCACACCTCCGTGGATTCCTTTACCGGATCCCCTTCCGAGTGAAACACATCGGGGAAAAAATAGGGATAGAACCTGGCTTCCGTTGCCTTGACAGGGATGTCCGCAATCATTCTTGCGGTGGTTCCGTCTCCGGCGGCTCCCACGACGGCGTCAAGCCCAATTTTCTTGAAGTGCCTGCCGTAAGGCTCCGTACCCGCCCAATGATCTCCCAGGAACATGATTGCCTTCTTGCCGGCCTTGTGCACCCTGTCCACACATTCCCCCGCCAGGTCCGCCACAAACCGCTGGTTGAATTCCATCCAGTCAAGGTATCTGCGGGTGGGAACCCTGAAGGGTGTGTTGTAGTAGCCCTGATCGATAAAATCCTCCGGCTCCAGGCTGTAGCCGTATTCACGTTCAAACTGCTCCAGCGCTGCGGGGCTCACACTGCTCAGGTAGCCAAACCAGTCCACCTGCCTCTCCTTTCCGCTTTCGTCATAAATGAGGTCGAAATTGTAAAAGAAGGTGGTGAATCTCACCACATCCGTCTGTGGGTGCTCCAGCAGCCATTTGTCCAGCACGTCAAGCAGGTGTGTCCTGGCCCGGGGATGCCTGGGATCAACGGGAAGCCGGTGCTCTTCCTTCCATCCGTTTGTGATGTGGTTGTACATCGACACTGGTTCCCAGATCTGGTATACAAGAAAGCTGACGGTATACCTGTGCCATTTTTCCGCAGCCTTTATTACGACGCTCGCCTTTTCCCTGTGGAATTCCCAGTTTTCCGGCGGCAGGACATTTCCCGTGGTCCTGTCCCTGACCTCCCACCATTTTTCCGGTTCATGGAGCTCATCGACGGCAAACTGCTCGCTGTAATAGCCTTTCAGAATATCAATTTCCACCCTGCCGTCAACGGCCACCACCGGGTCCGACATCAGGTACATCTGCTGCAGGCAGTCCCTGTTGGCCTTCGCCCACTCGTTGTCTTCCCTTACAAGGCACAGGGTGGAATAAACCTCAAAACCAAGTTCCGTGATTTCCCCGGAAAGTTCCGTGCCGTCGCTGTCCCGGACGGCGTCAATGCCCCACCTGTCCGCAAGCCAAAGTACCTCTTTCTCCATCCCCTTTTCTGCCGGCAGCGTGACCCTCCCTCTATTTTCAGCCATATGCTTCCTCCATCTCCTATTTGTTAAACCGTATGGTTTACTATCCCTTGATGCCTCCCATGTTCATGCCGCTGGTCAGCTTTCCCTGGGTCAGGGAATACACCAGGACCGTGGGAACAAGGACGATTACCAGTCCTGCAAAAAGCGCCCCCCAGTCGGTGGCATACCTTTGCACCTCCATCAGGTTGGCGAGGCCGATGGGCAGGGTTTTCTTGCTGTCGGTGCTTATCAGCGTCAATGCCAGGGGAAATTCATTCCAGAAGGAAAAGAAGCTGAAAATGGCCACCGTTATGATCCCCGGTTTCGCCAGGGGCACAATGATCCTGGTCAAAGTGCTCCAGTACCCGCAGCCGTCAATCATGGCAGAATGTTCGTACTCCCTGGGTATGGCCTTCATGAAGCTGACCAGAAGGTATATGGAGAAGGGGAGCTGGGATACGGCATAGACAATGGACAGCCAGAACCTGTTGTCGTTCATGTGGAGTGAGTTCATCAGCAGGTACAGGGGTACGATGATAAAAATCATCTGAATGAATATCCCCCCCATATAAATGTTTGTTATGAGCCCCCTGAATGCAAACGCATATCTTCCGAGGGCATAGGAGGAACTGACGGCCAGGACCAGCAGCACCAGAATGGATAAAAGGGTCACCAGAATGGAATTCAGAGAATAATAGCCGATGTTCGCTTTGGTAAAGGCATTGACATAATTCTCAAGATTTATCCCTTCAGGCAGCCGCCACGGGTTTTCCATGATTTCCTTGTTGGTCTTGAAAGACGTCAGTATGTTCCACACAAAGGGGTATATGACAATGATGGCGTTCAGGATCAATACCGCCCTTATGGCAGCCGCTGCTGCCACCGCTCTTAACTTTTTCATGCTTTTCACCTCTATCCGTTTTCCACCGTTTCCTTGCCCGTCAACCTGTTGCTTATGATTGAAAGAAGGATCGAGATAATGAAGACAAAGACCGCGATGGCCATGGCATAACCGAAGTTGGCATTCATGGCGTGGTTGTACATCTGGGTGAGGAGCACCTCCGAGTCCCTGTCGGGTCCGCCGTTTGTCATGACCTTTACGATGGTGAAGCTTATGGTAATAACGCCGTTGATGGCGAAAATAATTGTCGTCCGGATAATACTCCACAGCAGTGGCACCGTTATCCTCCAGAACTGCTGGGAACTGCCTGCACCGTCGATTTCGGCAGCCTCGTAAATCTCCCTCGATATCCCGTCGATGCCCGCCATGTACATCACCATATAATAGCCGGCGGCCTGCCAGATCATCGTAACGGCGATGGCCCACATCACCGTGTCCCGGTTGCCCAGCAGAGGAATTTCGGGACCTTCAAGCCCTGCCAATCCCAGGACCGCATTTAAAACCCCCATGGTGGGGTGGTAGATGAAGGACCAGAGAATGGCGATCACAACGAAGGACAAAATGCTGGGAAAGAAAAATACAATCCTGTAAAAGCCGCTCTCCTT
>JAFADI010000058.1 GCA_023424965.1 Bacillota bacterium | reverse complement strand
AAAACGATACGGCAGTGGCTCTGGCTATATCCATGTTGAGGAAGCCTACGCGGTAGCTGTAGGTAGAGATGATTTCCGTTACAAAGGCGGGACCTCCTCTTGTAAGCAGCCATACGATCTCAAAATCATTGATCGTCCAGATGGTGGTAACAAATGCAGAAAGCCCTATTACACTTTTTATATGCGGCAATGTAACATAAATAAATCTTTTTAACGCGTTAGCCCCATCAATGGTAGCCGCTTCATACAGGTCGTGGGGTACGGTCTGAAGTCCCGAAAGGACTGACACCCCTATAAATGGAGTTCCTCTCCATATATTAACAATGATTACGGACATCAGTGCGAACTGGGCGGATGCAAGCCATTTGACGTCTGTTTGGATCAATCCCGAGATTTTAAGCAGATGGTTAAGTGCCCCTCCTACATCGGAATAAAGCCATTTCCATGTCAGAATGGATATTACCGTGGGCAGGGCCCATGGAATAATGAGCAGCGACCTGTGGACATTGCGCAGGCGGATGGGACCGTTCAGCACAAGGGCCATAATAATTCCGAGCACTACCTTCCCCAGAACAGCAAAAAAGGTAAAAACAAGCGTATTATATACTGAATTATAGAAATTGGCATCTTTCAAAACCAGAAGATATTTTTCAAACCCAGCAAAGACGGTGGTACCGTCTGCACCTGATTTCGTCATGCTTATGTAAAAGGCCCACATGAACGGCATCAGCATTACTGCCAGCAAGTACGCGGCAGCCGGTGAAAGCAGCACAACTGCAACGGAGGACTCGTTTGAAGGAGCTGTATATTTGTTTCTGCCAAAAAGCTTCATTTTTTTCTCCTTTCCATATTATTCAACTGTGGGCAATGGAACAGACAGATCGAAGGCCTCCGGCCGGATTGCCCGGCTGATGGCAATATAAAGAGCCGTCAGCCGGACAGCAGGCAGTTCCGGTCCTATTTGTCGGCAAGCTTCTCCAGATTTGCAGCCCACTCGGCAACTGCATCTTCCACAGACTTGCCCTTGACAAGGACATTCTGGTAGGTGTTGCCCAACAACCGCCCTGTATAGGCTTCAGATATGCTTGTTGTGAGCTGTCCCGGATATCCCAGGTATCTGCCGCCGGGAATGACTTCCATGCATACGCTCTGGGGGTACTGCTTCCAGAAATCCTTTGCAGCGAGATCTTTATAGGTGGGAACCTGGACAGGTGCAACCGATTCAATCCAGGAGGAATACCAATCCTTGTTCATGATGAACTTAAGCATTTCCTTGGCTTCATTTGGGTATTTGGTCTTGGATGACGCACAGAAGAAAACTCCGTTGCCATAATTGATGGAAGCGGCCGGTCCTGCGGGAATAGGTGCTATCCGGGTATTATCAAGAATATTTTTAAGTTCGGGCTTGGCAAGAGCACTCAAGATTGTGGGTGTATTCAATACCATGGCGCTCTGTCCGCTGATATAGGATGTATTGTTGCCGGAGTCATCCCAGCTCACGGCAGTTTCAGGGATACTTTTGTCCACCTTGTACATATCGACAAAGAATTGGACCATGGAAATGGTTTCCTTGCTGTTGACAGCAACCGTTTTCCCATCTTCTTCATACTCTTTTCCTCCCCATGACCACAGGAGGGTTCTCTGGTTATTTTCTGTGTCATCGGTCAGGGCCAGCGGCTCTCCATAGCCATACAGTCCTTTGGAAGGATCGGTCACGGCTTTGGCGACCTTTCTCAGTTCCTCCCAGGTTTTGGGCGGTTCCTTAAAGCCTGCCGCCTCCAGGATGTCTTTTCTGTAGAAAAGTACCCTTGGCTCATTATAAAGGGGAAGCGCCAGATTCTTACCATCTACTTTACCAAACTCAAGGTTGTTTTCAAAAAAACTTCCGTTTTCTTTTTCGATGCTTGCTACCGCATCTGAAATATCCAGCAATAAATTTTTGCTGCTCAGGGTCCTTAAATAAAAGGGCATACAAAACGTCACGTCCGGCATAACTCCCGACTCTATTGCCGCATTGAATTTTTGCGAGATATCGGATGAATTGATGATTTCAGGTTTTGCATCCACATTAAACTGTTTCCCGAATTCCATCACCCGATTGGACAACTGCTCATTTGCCTTCTCCGACCAGGTCTTGAGTATCCATACCGTCAATTTTGCTTTCGCCGCTTGCTTATCCCCTGCATTTTGCGTACCGTCGGCCGTATTGCTGTCGCCCTTGATGTCTGTGTCCGCACTGCCGCAGGCTGTCGCCAATACTCCCAGCATCAACGCCACCAGCATCAACGCGATCGCCTTTTTCATCCTTTTCATTTTTGGTCCTCCCTTAAGTTTTTTATTTTAGAAGCCCCGTCTGGAGCTGCCAAGCTTAAATCACGGGTTAAGAACATTTTTAGGAGTTTTTCCTTTCAAAACGTCAATGACTGCCTGGGCGCTGTCCAAACCCACAGCCTCCTTTGATTCCCTGTTTTCACTTGCCGCGTGGGGAACTACAATCACATTGTCCATTCCATACAAATGCAGTCCTTTTCCGGGAGGCTCCGTTTCATATACGTCAATGCCTGCACCGGCAATTTCTTTGCTTGCAAGGCCTTCATACAGAGCATCAATGTCAACCACCGACCCTCTGGCCGTATTGATTAGATATGCGCTGCTTTTCATCTTTTTAAGTTCCTGTTCCCCGATGAAGTGGTAATTGCCGGAACTTCCGGGAATATGCAAAGTGATGACATCGCTTAGCTCAAGAATTCTGTCCTTTGAGGTAAATTCCACGTTTAATTCCTTTGCCGCTGCAGCATCAGGATATTCATCATAGGCAAGGATTTTCACATTGAATCCTGCGAGCATTTTCGCCACCTGCCTGCCGATTGCCCCAAAGCCCACGATTCCTATTGTCTTGCCATAAAGCTGACCGCCGGTGATCCGGGTCCAATTTCCACAGCGGGTTTCCCTGTCCATGGGAACAATGTTTTTTGCCACACTCAGCATAAGCGTGACCGCATATTCTGCAACACCGTTTGCCAGCATTCCGTTCCTCACATTCGTTACAAGGATACCATATTCCTTTGCTTTTACGATGTCCACACTGTCGTACCCCACTCCAAACCGGGATATTATCTTCAACCGGGGCGCATACCGGTAAATCTGTTCATTCCAGACCTCACCCCCGGCCACCACACCGTCGATCTCCGGAATGTATTCCATGATTTCATCCATGCTAAAAGGCTGGGGGTGGGGGTTCTCGATCAGTGTGTACCCTTCCTCCAGCAGGCGCTTCCTTGCAGAAGGGCACTCGCTCACATAATCCGGTATTCCTATAAGAATCTTCTTCATCCTTGTCTCTCCATTCCCTTGGTAATTTTCCTTCAATATTTGCAAAGGCCTCTGACTGCTCTTCCGGTTTCAGTTTACTATCTCCCGAACACCTTAAAAAAGAGTAAAAGTTTTAGATGTGCAGTAATATTTTTGGCTCTAGGGGTCTGCACCGTAAAAACTGATGCTTTTTTTAAAGAATCATGTTTTAATAGAATAAAGGGAGCCCTATCCCCTGTACCAAAGACCGGTTTATCCCTGCACATCGCCTGGATGTGGGATGTATTCCCGCTTGAGGAAGGTTTTTTCTTATGAAATGGTTGAATCGAAATATCACAATACGGTTTGAGCTGACTACCCTCTTCATAACCTTTGCACTGGTGCCCGCAGTTTTCTTTACCGTTAATTATTACACAACCGTCAATGTTTTTGTGAGGGACAAGGTTACCAATTACAACCGGGAGATCATAAAACAGCTGACAGGGCAGCTGGAATCAATCATGAACCAGACAAGAATCTCCATGAACCAGCTTACGTATTACATCGTTTCTTCAAATATCCATGACGACATGGACTACAAATCGGAGCTGGACACCCTGGACTTGAACCGCAGGACCTCAGAGATGCTTGGAGTGATCAAAAAATCCTCCCCCAGCATTGCCTCCATTTACATCGTAACCAGCTATGGAGAAACTTTTTCAACCTCCTCGAACTATGACAGTGTGAATTTGCTTTCCCAGTCCTGGCTTGAAGATAAAAAACCCAGGAATACCGACGATGTCCTCTCCTTTCACCGCGTTGGCTATGCAACCTACGATAAGGACAGCGAGGAGAGCCTTTTGGTGTTTTCCTTCGCGCAGGAAATTGCAAATTACGGGCTTCACCGCGGCAGTATCATCGTCCAGGTGGATGTTAAATACAGTGATTTTGCGGCGCTTATAAACAAAGTGGACCTGGGAGAAGGCTCTTTTATCTTAATCATCGATGACAGGAACGAGATTGTCCACCTCCCGGACATGAGCTATATGAGTGTGGAAATCTCCAAGGCCACCTATCAGAATATTGAACTGGGCAAGCTGAACCTTGGCAAAGAGGTCCAGGAATTGAACGGCATGACCTTTCTAACCCAGAATATCGGAGACACCTCGTGGAAAATCATATGTGCCGTTCCTTCAAAAATTGCAATTAACCAGATTAAAAGCCAAACAATGATTGTGCTGATTATATTTGCAATGTGGCTGACTTTTTCCATTATTTTTGCCGTACAGATTTCCAAAAATATTTCCGATCCCATCAGCTCCATCATAAAGTCCATGAAGGCCGTTGGAAAGGGAAACTTTAAAATAAGTCCCGTAAAAGCCAGAAATCACGACTTGCAGCTGCTGCTCAACAACTATGCCAGCATGGTGGAGCAGATAGACCGTCTTATGAAAAACCTTATAGAAAAGGAAATACAGAATACCAATTCGGAACTCAAAGCCCTCCAGGCCCAAATCAATCCCCATTTTCTATATAACACCCTGGAAGTAATCCGGGGGATGGCGCGGGCAAATAATGTCTACAGCATTGCAGATATCTCCCAATCCCTGGCACTGCTTTTCCGGTACAATATCAACAACAGCAGCAACATGGTAACCGTATCGGAAGAGATCGAGCATGTCAAGCATTATATAAAAATACACACCTACCGGTATGGAGATAAATTTGACGTCATTTATCAAATTGATGAAAGCCTCCTCACATGCAAGGTCCCTCATTTTATCATCCAGCCTGTCGTGGAAAACGCACTTTTTCACGGCATTGAGCTTTTAACGGAAAAAGGCATTATCATTCTAAATGTGTATAAGTGTTCCAACGAAAAGGATTTTTGCATTGAAATCATCGATAACGGCAATGGGATCGATTCCTCTTATTTGCAAATTCTCGCAAGCGAGCTTGATAAAGGTGCCGAGCTCAATGCTCCTGCCTCAGGCAAGGAGTACAGAATCGGTATTGGCCTTGTCAACGTTAATAAAAGAATCAAACTGAATTTCGGGAATGAGTATGGGCTAAAAATTGAAAGTCAATATAATTTTGGCACAACGGTAAAGATCGTACTACCAATAATAATCTAAAAGAGGTGCTTTATGTACAAAGTTATTATAATTGACGATGAACAATGGATAAGATTTTTGATAAAAGACCTGATTCCCTGGGATACACTTGGATTAAGATTCTGCGGCGAGGCCGATAATGGGATCAAGGGATTGGAGCTTTTCAAGAAAACTTCTCCTGAAATAACACTGCTGGATATCCGGATGCCCGGTCTGGACGGCATCTCCTTGTTAAAACAGATAAAAGAGGCAAATCCGGAGGCATGTGTTATATTGATCAGCGGATACCGGGATTTTGAATATGCCCGCAGCGCCCTTAACTATGAGGCTTTCAACTATCTGCTCAAACCGGTAAATGAAGATGATCTCGTTTCCATATTGAAAGCTGCAACAGCGTTCCTGGATAAAAACAAAAAATACCACCAGAAAATTGACAGGATGCAGGCAATCATACAAAAGATAACTGCTAAAGGGGAAAATGCGGAGCCGGAGGATAGTGCCGGAGAAAACGGTGACAGCCTGGTTCAAAAAGCCCTGAACTACATCGACTCCAACTTCCACCGGCAAATTTCCCTGGAGTCCGTCGCTTCCTGTCTGTTCGTAAATCCATGCTACCTGTCGGACCTTTTCAGCAAGGAAATGGGCAAACCTTTTATCCAGTATGTAAACGAATTGAGGATTAATAAGGCAAAAGCCATGCTGGAGAAGACGGAATATAAAATCAGTGACATATCCTTGCTTGTGGGATTCACAGACACCAATTACTTCTCGAAGGTGTTCAGGAAATACGTTGGAACAGTGCCATCGGTGTACAAAGATTCACTTATGCAGAAAAGAAGGAAAAGCCTATGATCAAATACATAAAAGGGGGTTTTTTCTTCACCTTGCCCATGATGATCGGCTCCCTCACCCTGGTAACTGTTTTGGCCTGTGCAATGCTTGTCCTCTTTACAGGTGAGCATAAAAGCAGCAATACAATTCCCCTCAGCCGGACTCCTTTGACCTGTGTCATTGGCTTCAGCGGGGGGGAGGCTGCCGGGCAGCTGCTGTCGGATGAAATCAGGGGCTTTTCCCGTTCGTCGGACATTCCTGTCACGGTAGAGGCGGTTGCGGAAAAAGAACTCAGAAATACCATTATTTCATACTCCGCAACAAACAGCCTGCCTGATGTTTTTACGTACTGGGGCGGTACTGCTTCACTGTATGATCTGGCCAGCAACAATCTTATACTTGATATGGAAGAGTATCTGAAGAGTTCCGAGCAGGTCAAATTAAGCCAATTTCCCGCCAGTGCCCTGGAAAACTATAAAATACAGGACCATTATTTCGGATTGCCCTTTTTGCAGAGCTATGCCTTTTGGGCCTGCAATACCGATATTTTTAAAAAGCTGAATTCAAACTATCCTTCTACCTATAGAGATTTGCTTGATGTCTCGGCAAAAATTAAAAACGCCGGGATCACTCCCCTGGCAATTGGGAGCAACAATGGAAGTCCCGCTTCACTTTTATTCAGTTCCTTTCTCATGCAGCTTCCCGGTGGCGCTGCGGAAATGGAGGATCTTAAAAATTCATACAGATTTGATACCCCAAACGTGGAAAAAGTATGCGGGTTATTAAATGAAATGAGGGAAAAAGGCCTGTTTTTTGAAAACACTTACTTAAACGGCGGCTGGGTAACCTCCCTGTCCCAATATTCCCAGGAAAAAGCCGCCATGTGCCTCACTTACAGCAAATACGCCAATAAAATCCCGGGCCATATTACAGATAAAACAAAAATAATTCCTATTCCGCGGCTCCCCGGCAGTACGGTCAACACCACTCCGTTTCTGACCACGGACAACGGTTACGGGATATTGATCAGCAGGAATTCCTTCTCCGCCGGGAAAAAAGTTTCTATCGTAAAGCTGGTGGATTTTCTTCTGGCTGAGAACATGGCTGACAAGCTTTCACAGGTGGAGATCCTTTCTGCACAGGCAAAGTACAGTCTTCCGGCAAGCAGGCAGCCCTCCATCCTCAACCAGGTATTGCCCCAGCTTAAAGAATATACTATTTTGCAGGAATATAAAGACGGCTTCCCAGATTCAAAGTCGGGAAGGACTTTCCAGGAAGCTCTCGATGAATTTTCCGCCGGTAAAATAACTGCCGAGCAGTTCATTTATACCGTCCAAAGCTCCCTGGAAAAAGCCAGGCTGAGAAAATGATCAAAAAAATAGGCGGGCTGCGCCAAAGCAGCCCGCCCGATACCCTTCTTACCCATTTACAACATTGATGGGACTGGCCTTTATAAAAGCTTCAAGGTTGTCCGCCGCAATGTCCATGAGCCTTGCTCTCGCTTCCCTTGTGGCCCAGGAGATATGCGGGGTAATATAACAGTTTTTCGCCTTTAATAAGGGATTGTCGGATCTGGGAGGTTCTACGGAAAGCACGTCAAGGCCGGCACCCGCGATCACATCCCCGTTCAACGCTTCCGCCAGGTCCTCCTCTACCACCAGCGGTCCCCTGGAGGTATTGATGAGCAAGGCCGACTTCTTCATCTTGCCCAGATTCTCTTTATTGATAATACCCTTTGTCTCAGGAAAGAGGGGGCAGTGCAGGCTGACGATATCTGATTCCCTCAGCAGTTCATCCAGCTCCGCCCACTTAAAATCGCTTCTGCCCACCTGGTCACTTCGGTGGCTGTCATAGCCCAGAACCTTCATTCCAAAGGCCCCGGCCACATCCGCCACACTTTGCCCAATCCGTCCAAAGCCGATAATCCCCATGGTTTTGCCTTCCAGTTCTATCAAGGGATGCTTCCAGAAACAAAAATCCTTGCAGCTGCCCCATTCCCCGTTGATGACGGCATCGCTGTGGGTCTGTACATGCTGCGTCATCTCCAGAATAAGCGCAAAGGTCATCTGGGCTACGGATTTCGTCCCATAGGTGGGAATGTTCGTGACAACAATGCCGTGCTCCTTCGCCGCCGCTACATCCACAACATTATAGCCCGTAGCCAGAACGCCCACATATTTGAGCTCTTTTAACGCAGAAAATTCGGCTCCCCCCAAAGGTGTCTTGTTTGTCAGGACAATCTCCGCACCCTCAGCCCGTTCAACGATTTGCTCCGGGGGAGTACGGTCGTAAATGGTTACCTCTCCCAGCCTTTTCACCCTGTCCCAGTCCAGATCCCCGGGATTTAAGGTATATCCGTCCAATACCACAATTTTCATATCCTTCACTCCTTACTATTGTAATAGAGACTTACAGCTTTTATGATTCTGAAAAGTCTTTCCGCAGCATCCTCAATCAACCGGGGCGATTCCTTTATGGCTTCGTCCAGGGACATGGGCCCTACCATGGAACTCATGGCCGCATCGATGCCATGGTTATATACCTGTTCCGCTCCCTTATCCAGGAAGCCTGCAATTGCAAATACGGGCTTACCGTACGTCTTCGCCCTCCCGGCCATCCCCACCGGCACCTTGCCCCCTGCGGTCTGTCCGTCCATCCTGCCTTCGCCGGTAACGACGATATCCGCATCCTTTATCCTGCTTTCAATACCGATGGCATCCAGGACAATCCCGATTCCGCTCTTCAAACTTGCCCCGCAGAAAGCCAATAAACCGCCTCCCAGCCCCCCTGCCGCTCCGGAACCCGGTATATCCTTTATATCGATGCCGCAAGCCCTTTTTACGGCTTCAGCGTAGTGGGCCAGATTCCGGTCCAGCGCTTCCACCATCTCCGGAGAAGCACCCTTTTGCGGCCCGAAGATCCTGGAGGCGCCTTTTTCTCCGCAAAGGGGGTTATCCACATCGCAGGCGACGAGAAACTCCACCTGGTTAATTCTTTTATCCAGTCCGGTTGCATCAACCGTATTCAGTCTGCCCAGTTCCCCGCCGCCAGGGCCGATCTCTTTTCCCTGCCTGTCGAGAAATTTTGCTCCCAACGCCATGGCCATCCCTGCACCGCCGTCATTGGTGGCACTTCCGCCAATTCCCAGGATGATCCTGCTGCATCCCCTGTCAATGGCATCAATGATCAACTCGCCGGTGCCAAAGGTAGTTGCAAGCATGGGGTTCCTTTCTTCCTGCGGGACCAGCGTGAGCCCTGACGCTTCAGCCATTTCCATGACCGCCGTGCTTCCATCCACAATGCCGTATCGGGCCTTTACCTTTTTCCCCATGGGACCGGTGACTTCCGTATGGATGTACTTTCCGCTTTTAGCAGCCACCACCGCGTCAACGGTTCCCTCGCCTCCGTCAGCGATCGCCACCTTATCTATAAAAGCGTCCGGATATACCTTCCTTATCCCCTTCTCTACAATTCCGGCAACACCCAGGGAACTGAGATTGCCTTTGAACGAGTCCATCGCGATTAATACCCTCATTGGAATTGCTCCTTTCTTTTGGATTATGTCGTTTGGTATAGAAAGCCATCCTTGCTATATTTTAAATCAGCGCCTTTAAGCATAAACGATATAGCACAGAAATCCGTATTATCTCCTATATTGAATATTGTATCCCCAAAGATGCATATTTTCTTCTGTTGTCGTGACTTAAATTTTATGCTACAGTGATATCATCCGGAAGCTTGAGTGGTGGACGCTTCCTTCGGCTTTTATGAAAGGGGTCAATGATACTATGCAGGACTGCTATGAAAGGTACAGGCTGAGTGATTATCCGGACCCGTCGGATGCCATCTTGCATTCGATTATTTATGACATCAATTATAAGGTCCCGCTGCACAACCACTCGTACAATGAAATTTTTCTCGTCTTCTCGGGAGGCATGCACCATGAAGTCAACGGAGAAGTCCAGGATATTTCCTGCAACACCGTTCTTTTTATCCGCCCGGAGGACAGGCACAGGTATTATCAGAAGGAAAACACCTCCTGCGGCCTCATCCGCCTCTGGTTCTCCCCCCACATCTTCGATTCCCTCCGGTACTTTTTGGGAGACAGTCTGGCCCTTGACAGGCTGCGGGAGGAAAAGCTGCCTCCCCGGCTGTCCATCAGCGAGGTGGCTATGCAGGGCTTTGTGGATCGGTTCAAAGCTATTTTTTCCCTGTCTCCCCAGGAAGAATCCAAACGCATATCCAGTTTAAAGTTTATGCTTTTGGAAATTACGCTATTATTGCTGGGTACCATGGAAAAAGGCAAGAAGCAGGCATGCCCTCCCTGGTTTGAAGAAATTTGCAGCAAGATGTCATTAAAGGATAATTTCGCACAGGGAATCGTCCGCCTCTTTGAATTTTCCCCTGCCAGCAGGGAACATACAAGCCGCTCCTTTAAAAAGTATCTGAATATGACGCCTACGGAATATGTCAAGCTCCTGAGACTGAACTATGCTGCAAACCAGCTGGCAAACACCAACATGAAAATTGTGGATATCTGCTTTGATGCAGGCTTTGGCAACATGAGTTATTTTTATGATTGCTTTACCCAATACTACGGGCTTACACCCAATAACTACAGGAAATCCAAATTGAGTCACACCGATATAACCTGAATCTGCACAAATAAAAAAGGAGAGCCAGCGCTCTCCTTTTAATTACCATCTG
>JAFADI010000008.1 GCA_023424965.1 Bacillota bacterium | reverse complement strand
CATAATTACCTCCAGTCCACTTGGAGGAATCCACTTGCCAAGAAAATTGTAACAGAATTTGTGCAATACTAAAATCTTGAATGGTGAATTTACTATTGCAAACAAGAAGTTACCTTTTCATTTTACTAATTTTTCATTGAGTGCATCTTGACTTAGAGTGTACTTTAAGGGATATACTTCGAATATGGCAAATAGAGGACTTAAAAACGTGTGATTGGAGAGTAAGCTTATGGAATATACTCAATTGGGGAAAACGGGATTAAGGGTATCAAGATTCGGATTGGGCTGCATGAGGTTTCCCAAAGATGAAAAAGAAGCGATTCAGATGGTTCGCTATGCGATAGACAACGGCGTCAACTATCTTGACACCGCCTATATCTACGGAGGCAGTGAGGTCATCACCGGAAGGGCGTTAAAAGACGGATACAGGAATAAAACGTTTCTGGCAACAAAAAGTCCAATCTGGAATATCACAAAGCATGCAGACTTTGAAAAATATCTGGATGAGGAACTGAGGCGCCTTGGTACGGATCATATTGACGTTTATCTTCTCCACAACATGAATTATGGTCATTGGGAGAAGGTGAAAAAATATGACGGGCTCACTTTCCTTGACAAAATGGTTGAAAAAGGGAAGATACGGCACAAAGCCTTTTCCATTCATAACACGCTGGAAGCCTTTAAGAAAATTATCGATGCTTTTGACTGGGAAATGGCACAAATCCAGCTGAACATTCTGGATGAAAGACAGCAGGTGGGTGCTGAAGGCCTGAAATATGCTGCTGCTAAAGGTGTGGCGGCGGTGATCATGGAGCCGCTGAAAGGGGGCTATCTCTTCAATCATGTTCCGGACCCGGTGAAGGAACTGGTAAGGGTGTATCCGGAAAAGCGCTCCCTGGTGGAATGGTGTTTCCGGTGGCTTTACAACATGCCGGAGGTATCCGTTATTCTGAGCGGAACCAGTACCCTGGAACAATTAAAGGATAATTTGAGAATCTTTGAACATTCCGCCCCCAATGGGATGTCGGAAGAGGACCAGGAGCTGATCCGGAAGATCCAGGGAATCTATGAATCCCAAAACAGCATCGGCTGTACCGGGTGCGGTTATTGTACGCCATGTCCCCGCGGCGTGAGCATCCCGGAAGTGTTCAAGCTTTATAACAGCTACCAGCTCGTAAAGCCTCATACCATCGACAGGATTGTATACCAGAGCTCGGTTGTGCCCGCCGGCTCCGGTGCGGACCGGTGCGTGTCCTGTGGAATTTGTACGGAGCATTGTCCGCAGGCGCTCAACATTCCCGAACTGCTCAAGAGCGTTCACCCGGTACTTGTGGAAAATTAAGCGGGAAACAGGGATTGGGGAGGCTTTCCTCAATCCCTCTCAATCTCCCGGGCCAGTTTCTGCAACTGCTCCGCATCCTGTATCAAATAGCATCTGCCTTCCTTTTTCAACCACTTCTGGCGGCAGAATTGGTTTAATACGTACAATAAGTGGCGGTAACTCACATTCAAGTATTCGGAGGCCTCCGTGTGCTTTTCAATATAACAGCCGTTCTGTTCGGTAAGCAGGATGAATTCGGCCAGACGGTTTTCCAGGGGATAACCATAGCTTTTGGCATATTTTTCGGTCCGGGTGATGGTCTTCTCTCCCATGAATTTGCACAGCCTCTGTAGAAAATGAGTGTCCTGGAGCAATTGGCGGCGGCAATCTTTAAGGGGAAGGGCCAGGCATACGCATGGCTCCATGGCTTCGATGCCTTTTGCCAGGACCTCCACGCCGATTAGCCCCAATTCACCTATAATGGAGGGGGCCTGCACAAAATTGATCAATGAGACCCTTCCATTTTTATGGGTCATATATATTTTGGCCTTTCCAGAGATCAGGTAATAGAGATAGGGAAATTCATCCCCCTCCCGGCACATGGGTTCCTTTTTGTGGAATGAGTGGACTTCCAGGTATGGCTGAAAGTCAAAAGAAAAAAAGGTTTGAAAATCAGTTTGACGCAAATAGACCGCAAGCTTATCCCGATTTTTTTCGACGATCATCGCTCCCACCTCTTATTAAAGTATGAGATATCTCCTATTATTTTGCAAGAGGAAGTGGTACCATCTTTATGAGAAAACCTGTCAAAATGTTTTCAATGGGAAGGGGGAAGGCAGCATGAAAGAGACGGGGTTAAAATCATTGACGGTGAAATGCTCGGGCCTTCAAGGCCTTTACTGGATGTCCTTTTGCTCGGTTTACAGTTTTGCTTCTGTATTTTTATTGTCACAGAATTTCAAAAATCACCAGATAGGAATTTTGCTGGCGGTTTCCAATATTGCAGCGGTTTTTTTACAGCCGGCCATCGGGTCCCTGGCAGATAGAACAACAAAGATTTCCCTGAAGGGCATCATTTCATATATCGCTCTTATCAATATAGTTTTACTGGCGGGATTGGTTTTGCTGCCCCCGGGTGCGGCGGCCGGTGCGGTGCTGTACGGGGGAGCCGTAGCCCTCACATTGACCTTGCAGCCTTTGCTGAACTCCTTGATTTTTGAATATATCAACGAGGGCAGTGACGTCAACTATGGCGTAACCAGAGGAATGGGGTCCATTTCCTTTGCCTTTGTTTCCTTCATTTTGGGACTGCTGATAAACAGCTACAATCCGCATTTCCTGCCCTTTGTATGTATAGGACTGTTTGCGGGATTGCTTTTGATGCTGCGTATTTTACCTATGACGGAGGCACAGAAAAAACGCGGGGACCCAGGGGCCAATCCCGACAGGGGAACGGTGCCCGGGGGATTTTTCGATTTTGGGAAAAAATATCACCGGTTTTTTCCGTTTTTGCTTGCCCTGGCGTTCCTTTTTGTCTTTCATACCATGGCAAATGCGTACCTGGTGCAAATCATGAAGCATGTGGGCGGCAAAGACGGCGATGTAGGCCTGTCCCTGACCATTGCCGCGGTGTGTGAGCTGCCTGCCATGCTGGGATTCGGCTACCTGGTGTCCAGATATAAAAGCGGGATGTTGCTGAAATTCGCGGGCTGCTTCTATGTGGTCCGCAGCCTGCTGTTTTTATTATCAACGTCGGTTTTCATGGTGAACCTTGCTCAAGTTTTTCAGGGACTTTCTTTCGCGGTTTATGCCCCGGCCTCCATATATTATGTCAATCAAATGATGAGTAAAGAGGATAAAGTCAAAGGCCAGACCTTTATGGTAGGCGCGTCCACCCTGGGGAGTGTTTTCGGAAGCCTGCTGGGAGGCTGGCTGCTGGATAATGCAAGCGTGGAAATCATGCTGGCGGTTGGAGCGGCAGCGGCAGCGGCGGGCTGCCTCCTGCTGTTTTATTCGGTAAAGCGGGATTGTTAAAAAAATAATGTAATATATTCTTAACCTGCTAAAAGCTTCCTTGGTGGTATAATGTTGTACAAGGAGTGATAGCATATGCTGAAATTTTTGAAGAAGCTGTTTCGAAGACGCAACACCATTAACAACCAATGCTACATTCAAGTGGAGGTCTATGGCCGGCGGAGAAGATAGGAACAGCCCTTACCTCAGGGGGTGAGGGCTTGACTTTTATCTTCGCTCCAGATGACCTTGCAGCCTTTGTCGATATATCCCAGCTTGCCGCCCAATACCACCAGCGCCAAACCGTTCTTGAATTCGTTTGCCGCGTCGAATTGGGGCTGGATGATATACTTACCTGAGGTGTCAATAAAACCCCATTTATCATTTGACAGAACGGGAGCCCTTCCCTCGGAAAAATTGTAGGCATTTTCAAACTGCGGCTGGATTACGATCTTGCCGTTCTTATCCATAAATCCGATTTTGTCATTTTGACGCATTAAAAACAGACCCGACTGGTCATCCTTTGAAGCCCTGCCTGTGGTGTTGCATGCCGAGGCCATCAGTAATACCGGTATGATTAGAAGTACTGCCAATCTTTTCATCAATATCCTCTCCTTTACTATGATTATTCATTAGCATTCCACCGGAGAGGCATTTTATGAAAAATTATAAATTTATGTGTTGCATTGAATAACAGGCGTGTGCTCAGAAGAGTAACAGGGGATGCATTTACGCAAACAAATTTTTATGCTATTATACAATTGTTGGGAAATATTCTGTTTTAATGTCGGGAAATTACACCTGTTGGGAGGACAATCCTTCCATTTACTTGCTGGCAGGAGAAATAAAAAATGAAAAAGACGGTTTTAGTCCTGAGTGTCGTTATTTTAGCCCTGGTTGCAACCACGTTAACCATTATGGCATCCGGAGCAGCGCCTGAAACCAAGTATCCCACGATGGTTTTACAGCCTGTAAAAAGAGCCGCGGAAACGGATGCGCAGAAGAAGACCGGTCCCAAAAAGCAGGCGCCTGCCGCCAAGGAAGTAAAAAAAGGCGTTGCGCCCAAATATATCAGAGATGATGTGGATGAGATACTTCAAAAAAATCAATTGCAGGTATCCTCCAAGGCTTCTTACTACTGGCCTGCTGACAGCAGCGGGAGTGCATCGCTTAATGTAGGGTTGTTCTATGAAGGCTACAACGTTAACAGCGAGCTGCAAAAAGCGTTAAAAATACTTATAAAAGAACTGTTCGAAAGCTATGGGGATGCAAAATCCATGATTATCACCACCAGCCCGGGGGAAGCAGGGGGAGGAGTATCGGTATTCTGGATTTCAAGAGGGACATATGCAAATGACAAAGCTGCCTGGGACAAAATAGACCCATCTGAAATCCACAAGTTTTTTGGAGAGAACAGCGAGATAAGCGATTACTTCTTAACCGGAAAGCTTGTGGAAAAAAAGCCAAGTATGACTAAGGAAGAAGCATTAAAGCTTCACAATGAAAGCTATAACAAAAAATAGGAGCGTTGAAGCAACTTTATTGGTTGGCTGTCTGAAAAAATAACTCATAAAATAACATATAAGTGTTTTAAAAACCCCCGCCAGATATAAAAATCCGGTCGGGGGTTTTGACCATATATTTCTCTGTTTAATCCCGGCTCTCTTGGCAAACTAATAAAAAAGGAGGCTTGCCAGGTGTCGGAATTAAAAGAGCTTATCGATAAGATTCAGGATCTGAGAAAATACCTGCATTTGCTTTTGGAGGAAAAGGAGAACCTGCTGGACCCGGAAATCGTTTCCGTAAGTAAGATGATTGATACTCTCCTAAACGAATATGAGAAAATATTAAAAGGGACATAAAATATTACTTCCGGTTTTGTGCGGGGCCTGCGTGGAGTCTACGCAGGGTGTAGCACAATGATAACGGAAGTTATATTTTAACTGTCCCAAATGCCAAGAAAAGAGCCGAATAGGCTCTTTTGATTTTATACAGGCTGCGGCAGTATGGCTTATCCCGGCAAAAAGGGCCTTCCGGCCCTATCAGCTCTTGCTTTTACTACTTTCAGGATATTCGTAGGAAGCAAAATCATAAAATTTTTGTTTTCCATGTTTAAACCTATTAATGAATGATATAACTGTGACAACGGCTGCGGCCAAGAGGCAAGCTAAAACTATCAGCACAAGCGTCATTTTCATCATCTCCCGCAGTATCAATTTGTATTTTTATTATACATGGGAAGCCCTTGACCCCACAAGAATAATCTTTTTTTTAACGGTAATGGATAAAATGTTAACAACTTCCCGGACTTTTACTACTTTGACAGAAAATTTTGAACGGGTGAAGCAAATATGAGATAATAAAAGGGAGTCGTAAATGAGGGTATAGATGATTAAAGCGGAGGAACCCCCTATGGCGGAAATCAAATTTTGTGAAAATAATTTTATCCATGGGACGGACCGGGTGGTAGAAAAGCTCAGGGATAGCTTTCCCCAGGTGGTAATCCACGTGCGGAACTGTCTGGCCAACTGCGGAGACTGCCTTCAAGGCCCTTTTGCCGTCATTGACGACGAGATCGTGCAGGCCGGTTCTGCCGATAAACTGTATGAAGCCATTACGGAAATACTCGAATAATCTTGTGAAAACGGCATTTATTCCCGGAAGTGACCATTGCTTTGTAGCAAGAATAGGATGCAGCAAGTTTCGCAGACTGCGGGAACCGGACATGAAAATATAAAGGGAGAGGAGAATGCAAATGCAGATAGATTATTCCAAAGCGCGCTATTTGTTTGACGGGATTTCGGAAGAAATGATTCCGGAGGAGATGGCGGAGTCGATACAAAGCGTTTTGGTTATGGAAAATTTATATGTTGCCGCCGCCCGGGAGATTTCCACCAAGCTTGAAAACCTGAACGGCGAATTCAAAATTACCATGAACCGCAACCCCATACACCAGATAAAGACAAGGATAAAGACGCCCAGGAGCATCGCCAGCAAGCTCAGCCGCAAAGGCTTCGAAGTCAGCGTCCAGTCCGCCAGGGAAAATCTCAACGATATCGCGGGGGTACGGGTTATCTGCCCTTTTATTGATGATATTTATACCATTGCCGAGCTTTTGACGGCGCAGGATGATATTGTGCTGCTGAAGGAAACTGATTATATACGTAACCCCAAGCCTAACGGCTACCGCAGTTTGCACCTTGTCGTAACCGTGCCGGTTTTTCTGTCCAAAAACACGGAGCAGGTAAAGGTAGAGATACAAATCCGGACCATCGCCATGGACTTTTGGGCGTCACTGGAGCATGACCTGGCCTATAAGCCTGCGGAGGGCAATATAAAGGATATGCGGAGGGAATTGAAGGACTGTGCCGATGTGATTGCCCATACGGATATGCGGATGCAAAAGCTGCGCCGTATGATATCGGACATATAGCCCGGGACTTTCACTCCAGGGCGCAGACCCGGGATGGATGGGTTTTGTGGTAGAAGCTTCAAAAAATCAAAAATTAAAATTTGTACAAAAGGCTTTATGATCCATAAAAGCCTTTTTGTATTTAACCAGGCCACAAATTTCTCAATTGTTTGTGTGCAAATAGGGAAAACTAAATGCGATATCGTTTCAAGGAGGGATTCAAATGAGCCAGGAATTCAAACCTGAAGAACAGGCAGTCGAAAGCAAGCAGGAAGAACAGAAGGCAAACGAACGGCGAATTGATGCCCTTTTGAAAATAAATAACAAGTATGTGCGTACTCAAAGGCATTTGGAACAGCATTCCGACATTTCAAGCCTTGATAATTTAAAGCACAGTTTCAAGGTGCAGGAAGAAAGGGAAGGAACCATCAAAAACCTCAAAACCATCATTGCATATGGAAAGCACGAGGAAAGCGACGACAGGGAGAATCTGAAAAAGCACCTGGAATATACCGACCACTATCTGCAGCACCATTCGGCCCATATGGATGAAGCCACTTTGAAAAACACCGTGGAAAAGCAGGAACATCGAAAGGAACAACTGGAATTCCTTGAGTAGGACGAACCCCGCAGGATTGCTTTCTGCGGGGTTGTTTTTATGGTATGATAACCGCTGAAACGGTCAGTATACAGTGAATTTTGCGCGTGCAAGATTTTCGGCTGTGCCGAAATGCACATGCGCAATTATACCCTAAACATGTAAAAGTTTATGGTATAATGTACAAGCTGTGGAAAAGCAAAAACAATACTGAAAATAATGTGGGGGATTTATATATGGATGGTCAGATAGCAATAAAAAAGGCGGTGCTACATATTCTGGACAACAATATAACCGTTCCTGTCCTGTCCGACATGGAACTGGAGGCAGAGGGAGAGGTATGTGAATTTCTTGAAAAGCACGTTGCGAAAATCCAGGAGGACAATAACCTGAAAAATGCCAGATTTACGGGGGAAGAAAATAAAGTCAGATTTCTCTGCCAGTGCCTTGAAAGCAATACGGAAGATTTTCTTCCCATAACCCGGGATATTGCCGCCACACTTTTTGACATAATGCTTAAAAACGTGGATATTCCTCCCGCTGATCTGGTATGCTGCCTTTTCAACTGTAACAACAGGGATTTCCTGGGGATTCTGAAAATGAACTACAGGATGGGCTATACCCACTATGTGCAAAATGACGGGGAAAGCAGCGCCAATACCCTGATCAAGCACAAAACCCTGCTTCCGGCCGACGGACAGAAAATCGACGAGTGCATACTCATCGACCTTAAAGATTGCAGCATTCAGCTCATTGAAAAGGAATATGAAATAAATGGTGAAAAGTGCTGCTACCTTTCCAGGATGTTTCTTAAAAGTGATTCTGATTTATCCAACAATGAAAAGGTCAAAATAATTAATAAAGCGGCCCAGAAGCTCAGTAAAAAATATTTTGATGAAGATTTCGAAAAGACGGCGCAGTTTAAAAAGGCCATAAGCGAGAGCTTTGAGGAAAAAAGCGCCATCGAAGTGGACTCTCTGGCCAGGGAAGTGTTTAAGAACAACATCGAGGTTCAGAACGAATATATGGAGGAGGTACAGAAATCGGGCCTGACGGAGAGAACCGTGGAAATACCGGAAACCCTTATCGCTAAGAAATTTCAAAATCATAAGATTAAAACCGATACGGGGATTGAAATAAATTTTCCGGTGGATTGCTACAACGACAGGGACAAGATCGAATTTATAAACAATCCCGATGGAACTATTTCCATAATTATAAAAAATGTTACCAGGATATCGAACAAATAGGAAGTAATATGTTTCTTGATTTGGCGCATACTAACTTATATACTGGTTTGGAGGCGCAGAAATGGGAGAAAGGGAAGTATTTGACAGAATCAACGCCCTTTTGGCGGAGACGGATTATCCTTTTGAAATAAGAACACTGGCAGACCTGGAAGATTTCTTGAATGACGATCAGAACAGGGACATTGAAGCCTTTGAAATGATAGGGCGCCTGTATGACAATCTAGCATACGGGGATGAAAATGACAAATACCCGGAAGTGAATTATGAGCCTTGACAAGGCTCTTTTTCATTTTTCTATGACGAAAGTCATTTTTTTTGTTCCATTTTCATGACCTGTTTCACTTTTAAAGCCCTTTCGGTGCATGTATTATAAAAATATAAACGAAACAGTACGGAATTTAAATTTGTGAGGGATGACTTTATGGGCGGCCTGGTAAAAAAGGTTCTGGGATGGGCCTCGGCGGCAATCTTCGCTGCTGCGGTAATCTTCTACGTAGAAGGATTTACACTTTACTCTTTTTACGGAAACCTGGGTTTCGCATTTTCACTTTTTGTTTGTCCCATAGGCATAATTGCCGGATCTATAGGGCGAAAAGAAAGTAACCGGGCAGGAGCTTTAGGTATGTATGGAAATCTGGCCGCCGTACTGTTCGGACTTCTATACTGGCCCGCCGGCTATTTGATTGAGATTTTATTTAACCGGATCAAATAAGGGGATATATAGAGTGGGAGAGAAAGGGCAACAGAGTTTGCTGCTTTGATCATATAAAAGTTACAGGGGTGAAAGGAGGGGGGCGGCTATGAGCCGTAGAAATGTTAAGTGGCTTTATGGCGAGATTCCCAAGCTTGTAAGTGAAGGAATAATAAATAGAGAAAATGCCGATAAACTCCGGGATTATTATGGGGAGTCGGAGGATACGGCAGGGCTGAAGACGGTTCTTGCGATTTTCGGAGTTCTAGGAGCTATACTGATTGGGGCCGGAATAATACTTATTCTTGCTAAAAACTGGTCCGACCTTTCCCGGGCGGCCAGGACGGTATTGTCTTTTATGCCGCTGGTTGCAGGACAATTGCTGGTATTGTACGCTTTTCTCCGCAAGAGGGATTCCGGTGCCTGGAGGGAGGGTACGACCTCGTTCCTTATGATTTCCATTGGGGCCTGTATATCCCTTATAGGTCAGACCTACCACATTCCAGGCGATTTTTCGGGGTTCCTCCTCAGCTGGATGCTGCTGGCTTTACCTTTGATCTATATTATGGATGCGACACTTCCGGCGCTGTTTTACCTGGTGGGGATTACGGTATGGTCCGGAAGCGTGCAGAGTGACCGGGGAGATGCCCTTCTTTTCTGGGCGTTGCTGGCTCTGATGGTTCCCTTCATTTTGAAAAAGATCAAAAACAATCCCTATTCCAATCCTTCGGTATTTATCTGCTGGTCTCTTTCCGTGGTGCTCTGCGTGGCCATTGGGATAACGCTTGAAAAAGTACTGCCGGGTTTGTGGATTGTCGTTTACAGCAGCTACTTTGTTACCCTGTTCCTGCTGGCGGAACTGAGGTTCAGAAAAGCGCAGGCCTTGTGGCAGCAGCCCTTCAAAGTTGTAGGCACCCTGGGCACTTTGGCCATGTCCTATCTTTTGACCTATGAATGGCCCTGGGAGAGGATCGGGTTCAGGTATTACCGCCACGAGGCGGGATATCATGAGCTGGCAGGCTATCTTGATTACGTAATCGCAATTGGGCTTGTGTTAGCCGCTTTGTATATGATTTTTATTTTCGCAAGAAAGAGAAAGGCATACCCCCTTGTTTTTGCTTCAATGGCCGTCCTGTCCATCCTGGGATATTTTATGGCCCAGGCATGGGATACAATGCCCGTGGTGCTTTTATATAACGCATACCTGCTTATATTGGGTATTTACATCGTGACAAGAGGCGTGCGTGCAGGAAGACTGGGTACCGCCAACGGAGGCATGCTTGTACTGGCAATGCTTGCCATACTGAGGTTCTTTGACAGCAGCATGGGCTTCCTGGAGCGCGGAGTGGCTTTTATACTGGTGGGCGCAGGCTTTCTGGTTTCGAATGTAATGATAATAAAGAGAAGGGGAGATAAAAATGTTGAATAAAAAAATATTGCTCTGGCTTTTGGGTCTTCTCTTTTTGGCACAGCTTGCAGTACCGGCATATATGATTGGAAACCGGGAGATGACTCTGGCCGGCGGGAAGCAGTTCAAGTTCAAGGCTGCTCCCGTAGATCCCTATGACCCCTTCCGGGGCCGTTATGTCAGCTTGAATTTCGATACGGGGGAGATCCCTGCAACGGACAACAGTGATTACCTGTACGGAGATACTGTTTTCGCAGTCATGGAGACGGATGAAAACGGGTATGCCCACTTTACGGCGGTATCAAAGGAGAAACCCGCGGCGGGGGACTATATGGAGGTCAGGGTTGCCAATACAACGGGAGATGCCAATAAGAAAATGATCAGGGTGCGCTTGCCCTTTGATCGTTATTACATGGATGAAGAGCTGGCCCCGGAGGCTGAAAAGGAATACAGTGAAAGGCTGAGGGAAAATACAGCCGAGATCTATGTGATGGTCCGGGTGGTTTCCGGTGCCGCGGTACTTGAAAGGCTTTACATCGACGGGACACCCATCGAAGAATATCTTGCGAAGAAATAGACCGAAGGTTATTGTATATCCTTGATAGAATACTGTATAATATTAAGGAAATCGCAATTACAGGAGGACGTAGATATGGCGAAAGGTGGATTCCCGGGCTTGGGTGGAAACATGGGCAACCTTATGAAGCAGGCCCAGAAAATGCAGAAAGACATGGAAAGGCTGCAGGCCGAACTTCAGGAGAGAACAGTTGAGGCAACTGCCGGAGGCGGGGCTGTCACTGTTGTTGTATCAGGCAAGAAGGAAATCAAAGAAATAACCATAAAGCCTGAAGTTGTTGACCCGGATGATGTAGAAATGCTGCAGGACTTGATTCTGGCAGTGGTTAACGAGGCTATCAGAAAAGCCGACGAAATGGTAAATTCGGAGATGAGCAAAATAACCGGCGGAATGGGCGGACTTCCCGGTCTTTTCTGATAGGGAACTTTTTTCAAAGACGGTTTTACAGGAGATAAATACAATGAGCTTTTATTCACCTCCAGTGGCAAGACTGATTGAAGAATTTGAGAAGCTTCCGGGCATAGGACACAAAACAGCCCAGAGGCTTGCTTTCCATGTGCTCAATCTGACGCCCGAAAAGGTTGAAAACCTTGCCAGGTCTATCACCGAAGCGAAGCAGAAGACAAGGTACTGTTCCATATGCAGCAATCTTACGGAGATGGACCCCTGCTCCATATGCGGAGGTTCTTCCAGGGACCACACGGTAATCTGTGTAGTGGAAGATCCCAGGGACGTTGTAGCCATGGAGAGGACGAGAGAGTTTAAAGGCCTTTATCACGTTCTTCATGGGGCCATATCCCCAATGGAAGGAATCGGACCGGAGGATATCAAAATCAAAGAGCTCCTCGAAAGGATAAAACAGGGCAATATCAAAGAAGTAATCCTTGCGACAAATCCCAAAATTGAAGGGGAAGCGACAGCCATGTATATATCCAAGCTGTTGAAGCCTCTTGGAATCAAAACTACGAGAATTGCGCATGGCATTCCTGTAGGAGGGGATTTGGAGTATGCGGATGAAGTAACCCTTGCAAAAGCTCTGGAGGGGCGAAGGGAATTATAGGACGCTGCCGGATAAAACAAGTTGAATAAACCTGCTTGATGAAATCATGGTCAAGGGCATGGAAGAATGCCGGATGACCGTGATTTTTTTGCTTTGGAGGGTATAAAATCTGGAAAAAAGCGCATACTAACCAAAACAAATGGAACAATTTAGTTAAATTGTATCATTACATACTAAAGCATTATACTACAAAAAACTACTTTTTTCTACAATCTTTTTATTTGCAGAGGGCATAAATATCCGGGACGGGATTACACGGTAAAAGCAACCCGGTATTAAGCTTTTCCTGCTGCTCCTACCATATAAATCGATTTCCGCTTTAGAATTGAACAAGGGAATAAAGTTCGTCCTTTTGATCCTGGTTTACCCCGATATACCGCAGGGTAATGCTCTGGGAGCTGTGATTGAAGGTATCCATGATTAAACCGATGTTGTATTTTGACATTTTATAAGTCCAATAGCCCCAGGTTTTGCGCAGGCTGTGGGTGCCGAAATTCTCCACGCCGCAGATGTCCGCAGCCTCTTTTAGTACCCTGTAAGCCTGTATGCGCTTTATGTTGCCGCCTTTTTGGCTTGAAAAAAGGTAGGACTCCGGGCTCAGGTTCTGCCCTTTCATAAATGTGTCAATGGCTTTGCGCAGAGCGTTGTTCAGTTTTATCTTTTTCTCTTTCCCGGTTTTCTTTTCTTTTATGGTCAGATAATCTTTGTACTCTCCTGTGCCGTTAAATATATCTTTAACGGTGATGGGCAGGATGTCGCTGATCCTGAGGCCGGTATTCAGTCCGAACTTGAAAAGAAGGCCGTATTTGGGGTCTTTTCCATTCAAATAGTAGTAAATTTGCTTGATGTTGGCTTTATCTCTTACTGGTTCAACGGTCATTATATTCACCCCTAATTATGTATCATTTTATTTAATATTATATAAAACGTTTCATAAAAATTCAAATCAATTATTACCAAATCTCCACTATATTTTGTATATCTCCACTAATATAGGCATATAGGAAATATATAAAATGAAACATAATAACTATATTGTTACATTTATATAAAATACTATAAGAAGCCCACGCCTTTCAAAAAATAGGGCTATCCAATCACGAGTCTAAAGTGCGGGGATGCCGTGATGGCCGGGCTGTATTCACCGCAAGCAGGCAATTTGAATGGAGCATGTTTTTTACTGCATACAAAATGAAGGGGGGAACGGACCATTGAGAGATTTTACCCAGGAACCCATGCTTGACATGTTCATTTTTGAGACCACACAGCTCATCGAACAGCTGGAGCAATCCATCATCGGTATAGAAAAATCCGGCGCCTACACCGAGGCCGCCATCCATGAAATTTTCAGGGTCATGCACACCATCAAGGGCGCTTCTGCCATGATGCTCTTCGAAAACATTTCTTCCCTGTCCCACGCCATGGAAGACCTGTTCTACTTCCTCCGGGAGGAAAAGCCCGCCGAAACCAGCGATCCCCGGATCACCGACATGGTTCTGGAAGGCATTGACTTCATCA
>JAFADI010000236.1 GCA_023424965.1 Bacillota bacterium | reverse complement strand
TGGTCATTTCATCGTGAGGGCACTTTTCATTGATTGCAAGCTGTATGTCGGTAAAAGGAACTACATGAAGCTTGATCTCACCGCAGTAGGCGGCAAGTATCCTCGCCAGCTCGATAACCTTGTCTTTGGCCCTTTCACTTGTATAGGGATAGCTGTAAAAATGTACCGCCTCCACTTCAACACCCCTTTTGGCGATCATCCAGCCTGCCACGGGGCTGTCAATACCGCCCGAAAGCAGCAGCATGGCCTTGCCGTTGGAACCCAGGGGCATGCCTCCGTTTGCCGGAAAGATCCGGGAATAGATGTAGGAAGCGTCTCTGACTTCGATATAGAGGGTAAAGGACGGGTTGTTGACGTCAACGCTCAGCGACGGCACATTGCTTAAAATATGGGCTCCGATTTCACGGCTTATCTCGGGGGATTCCATGGGAAACCTTTTGTTCCCCCTTTTGGTCTCAACCTTGAAGGTTTTGAAGTCCTTCTCAGCCACCAGCTCTTTGACCATTTTTAAGGAATGCTCTTTAATGGCGTCATAATCCGTATGGATCTTCCAAACGGGGCTTACCGACACGATCCCGAATACCTTGGTAAGCCTGTGAAGAGCGGCGTCAAAATCGTACGCCTCCTCCTGGGGCTCTATGTAAATCCTGCTCTGGGACTTGACAATGTCTATTTTACCAAGGCCGGATAAGGCCTTCTTTATGTTGGCGATGAGCCTGCTTTCAAATACCGGCCTGTTCAGCCCTTTTAATATGATCTCTCCACACCTTACCAGAATTACGTTTTTCATGCTGACGATCATTCCCTTCGTTGTTTTCGCTTTATCCTTCAGCCCTTCCGGGTTACTTTGATCCTTGGTATGATTTCCTTTAAAGCCTCCACCGTCTCATAAATATCCTCCTCCGTATTGAAGGGGGACAGGCTGATCCGGATGGTTCCTTCGATATTCGACGTTTTGAAGCCCATGGCCTTCAAAACATGGCTGTGTACGTTTTTCCTCGAAGAACAGGCGGAGCCTGCCGACACAAAGATGCCCCGTTCTTCCAGGTGATGCAGCAGCACCTCGGAGCGCACGGATTCGAAGGACAGGCTCAGGATGTAAGGAAGTCCCTCTTCCGGTGAGACCGGGGTGAAAGCCTCCAGGTTCTCCTTTAAGGCTTTGAGCAGCTTTTCCTTCAAAGCTCCGACGGCGGAGTAATTTGCGTCGATGGACTTGAGTACGGTTTCAGAGGCCAATCCGAAGCCGCCGATGCCCGATACATTTTCTGTGCCGGACCTGAGAAGGGACTCCTGTCCCCCTCCCAGCAATATGGGTTTTATACGTATGTTCCGGCTTACATAAAGCGCTCCCACACCTTTGGGACCGTGTATCTTGTGTGAACTGGCAGATAGCATGTCGATCCCGGATTTTCTGGGAGTTATTTTTATTTTTCCGTAAGCCTGTACGGCGTCAACGTGCAGCACAGCCTCCCGGTTGACAGAATTCCTTATCCTGGCTATTTCTTCTACCGGCTGTAGGGACCCCACCTCATTGTTGACATGCATAATGCTGATAAGGGCCGTATTATCGTTTATTTTACTCCGAAGGTCCTCGACATCGATGATCCCGTTGGCACCCACCTTGATATAGTCGACGCTGTAGCCCTTGCCCTCAAGGTATTTGAACACCTCCAGAACAGATGGATGCTCGATGGAAGAGGTAATGACATGCCTGCCTTTCCTGGGATTGGCCTCAAGGTACCCCAGGATGGCCAGGTTGTTTGCTTCCGTGCCCCCGGAAGTAAATACCATCTCCTTTGCGTCGGCATTGAGAGAATCGGCAATGGCCTGCCTCGCTTTTTTCACCAGCTTTTCCGCCTCAATGCCTTTGGAGTGCAAGGAAGACGGGTTGCCGTAATAATATGTATTGATGGTATTTATATAGTTTACAACTTCATTCAAAGGCTTTGTCGTGGCACTGTTGTCAAGATATATTTCCCTGTTCATCAATCTCTCACCGGTTCCATTAAATTATCAACATTAGATATTCTAACATAATAATCAATTTTTAACCATAAATATAAAGACCTAAATTAGCATCACTTTCTGAAAGGAACAATATCCATTTCACAAAGCAGGAAACAAAACAGCCGGACGATGATTGCTTACCGTCCGGCTGTTTTAAAATATTTATACTTTGAACTATTTTTTCTTACCTTGATTTTTAACAAAATCCGTGACATTCAAAGATCTGAAGGTATCCGGGGTGTCGATGCACCTTCCGCAGCTGACACACCGCTGTGTGCCGTCCAGATCACATGTATCACATTCACCGCAGTCTATGCATGTTCGATCATATAATTCACAAATTTCAGACATGGAAGCATCTCCTGTATATTGATGGCGCAAGTACCACTGGCTTGAACCGTTCCAATATATTATACCAGCAGGCCCCAACTTATTCAACAGGGATTAATATCTCACAACCCGCCAGGATTTTGCTTCCCTCAAGCTTGTTCAACTTCTTTATATCAAATACTGCTTCCCGGATATCGCCATTTTTGCTGTATTTGCCCGCTATATCCCACAGGGTGTCTCCCGGTTTGACTTTTACAACCATATGTTCCGGCTGCCTGTAGCTGTAAGCGGTTGTTGTGAAAACAGCAAACACCGTTAAGAGAAGTATTAGCATTATAAATGCGGTAAAGCGGGTTTTGTTTTTAAGAATGAACCTTTTTCGGATAACAGTTTTCTTCACCATGTATATCACCCCGTACAGAACGTTTGTTCTTGCTTAGATTATATAAGAACATCCGTTCTGTTGTCAAGGTTTTCCTTACAAAAATCGAACATTCGTTTGCTTTTTGTAAATATTGTGTTATAATACCCTTAGATACATAGAATTTAAAAGCTTTCATTACTTTTTGTGCCTTGAGCACAGCGAAAGGAATGTACGGTATATGCAAAAAAAGCTTACTGAAAAACAGCAGATGATCATTGATTTTGTTAACAGCCAGGTGGAAGAAAAGGGTTATCCCCCTTCTGTCAGGGAAATATGCAAGGCTGTGGGTTTTAAGTCCACTTCAACGGTGCATGCGTACCTTGAAAAGCTGGAAAAGGAAGGCCTTATTCACAAGGATCCCACCAAGCCCAGAGCGTTAAAGGTGGTACAGGGCTCCAAAGCTTCTCCTGTCCGTAATATAGAAAGCTATGTCTCAAGAAGGGAAATGGTGGAGGTGCCCATCGTTGGGAAGGTCACTGCGGGCCAGCCCATTTTGGCCGTCGAGAATATCGAAGACACCTTTCCCCTGCCTGTCAATTTTGTTCAGAACGCCACGGCATTCATGCTGAAGGTTCAAGGCGACAGCATGATCGAAGCCGGAATATTCGACAGGGATCTGGTGCTGGTAAAACAGCAGTCGACAGCGGCCAATGGAGATATTGTCGTTGCTTTGATTGAAGATGAGGCTACCGTTAAGACCTTCTACAAGGAAAAGGACCACATAAGGCTTCAACCGGAAAATCAGTATCTTGACCCGATCATTGTCAAAGACAACCTTTCCATCCTGGGCAAGGTGATTGGCGTATTCAGGATGCTGTAAACTTAAGAAGACAACGAAAAAGGCCGTCATCGACGGCCTTTTTATATGTATGATTATTCGTTTCTATTATTATCATTGAAGATCAGGTTGACCATTTTCATAGGGCTGATGGTCGATATGGCGTGTTTGTAAACCAGCTGCTGCCTTCCGTCGCTGTCCAATACCACTGTAAAGTTGTCAAAGCCCTTAACCATTCCTTTTAACTGAAAACCATTGGTAAGATATATAGTAACAGCTATGTGTTCCTTTCTGACTTGATTTAAAAATACGTCCTGCAGGTTTATATTTGTTTTATTCACGGGTACTCCTCCTCTGTAAATGTATAAATGAATGAATAAAAGTCCAAGCTCAATTTATATCTCATATTCTACAAGAAAATTCCAAATGTTGCAATATAGTTTTCAACATTTTTTAAAATTTCAGATTCACTGTAAATATTGTCCAAATTGAGCCAGTATACGTCTTCCAAACGCCTGAACCAGGTCATCTGCCTCTTGGCATAATGCCTTGTATCTCTTTTGATTATGTATATGGCTTCTTCAATTGATATTTCACCCCTTAAGTAAGATAAAATTTCTTTATACCCAAGCCCTTGCATTGCCACACTATTTTTATCGTAGCCCAGCTCCACAAGTTTTTTTACTTCTTCCACAAGCCCGTTTTCCAGCATCCGGTCCACCCTCTGGTTGATTCTCTCATAGAGCGTCTTCCTGTCCATTGTCAACCCTATGACGATGAAGTCATAGCCGGAAGGAACCTTTCGGGATACGTCCTGGTGATAGGAAATGGGTTTGCTTGTATGCTTAAAAACTTCCAGAGCCCTGATGATTCTTTTGGTGTCATTGGCATGAATCCTGGCAGCAGCCCCCGGATCTACTTCACTGAGCTTCTGATGGATATAAGTATTTCCCTTTTCTTCAGCCTCTTTCTGCAGCTCTTCTCGATAAGCCCAGTCGCTGACGGATTCACTGAAGACAATATTATAAAGCAGGGAATTAATATAAAGCCCTGTCCCGCCAACGATAATGGGAATTCTGTTTTTGGCATGGACTTCCCGTATATAGCCGAAGGCCAGCTCCTGGTAGCGTACGACGCTGAATTCCTCATCGGGACCGACCTCATCAATGAGGTAATGCTTTATCCCTTCTCTTTCTTCAAGCGTAGGTTTGGCGGTGCCAATATCCATATGCCTGTACAACTGCATGGAGTCCGCAGAAATTATATCGGTATCAAGTTTTTTGGCAAGCTGTATGGACAGCCTGGTCTTGCCCGATGCGGTGGGACCCATTATAACAATGACTTTGTTCATTTGACCCATTTCATTCTCCCATTACACGATTCTCTTGAACTTTTTCTCTAATTCCTGCTTTGTAATCACCACGGCCGTTGGCCGCCCATGGGGGCAGGTGTATGGATTGTCAATGATGGACATGTCTTCCAAAAGCGCTTTGATTTCACGGTCATCGAGCCTTGCGTTCGCTTTTACCGCCGCCTTGCAGGCGATGGTGTACAATGTCTCATCGGCAATGACGTCATCCCACTGCCTGGAGGAATTGATCAACCTGTCCAGCACCTCAAGAAACACGTTTTTAATTCCGTCGGGCCCAACCTGTGAAGGTACGGAACGAAGTATAATTGAATTATTGCCAAAATATTCGTAGGTAAAACCTATGGAATGAAAAAGTGTTTTCTTTTCTTCAAGGAACTTGATTTCCTTGTGGGTCAATTCCAGTACCAGCGGCGCCAAAAGCATCTGGGAGAGATTTTCTTTATTTCTGAACTTCACTTTGAGCCTTTCGTACATAATTCTTTCATGGGCCGCATGCTGGTCGATAAGCACCAGTTCATCCCCCCGCTGGAGGATGATGTAGGTCAGGAAAGCCTGTCCCACAATCACATATTCGGAAAAATCAAAAGTCTTTTCAGGCTCTTTGGTTTCATCGGATTCCTTGATTTCGGCTTCTGCCTGCTTTTGAGCCATTTGCGGAGCAAACCCGTCCGAAAGTGATGGGGCCGGAGGCTCCATCGCAGTTACCCTCTTATCAATGGGTCTTGCTTCCTGGGATTCCTGTACCGGCTCCGGATGTCTTTCAACAGGCTTTGAAGGTGCTGCCTGCTTTCCGGCAATATCCGCTGTATCGGTAAAAACATCATTTATATTGCTTTCCAGCCTATGAACAGTATCCACTTTTTCTTTATCTGCATCATTTGCGGAGCGAAGCTGGTCGAAAGCGGTGGAGACCGGTGCCCCTGTGCTTTTATTTCCCCCGGAAGGGTATGCAGAGCCGGTATTCTCCCTGAGGAAGCCTTCCCCCGACCGTAGGCTTTGCTGTGTGTAATCCGGCTTTGGCCTGGAGTCGTTTTTGAACCTGAAGGGGTTCTTTTCCACCTCGTTAAAATGGAGTTCCTTCATAAGGTTTTTACCTGAAAGGGCATTGCTGACGGCATGGTAAATACCCCTGAAGATCTCCTGCTCCTCGGAAAACCTGACTTCCATTTTTGTCGGGTGGACATTTACATCCACCAGGACGGGATTTATCTCCATATTCAGCACAATGAAGGGAAACTTGTTTTTCATGAGAAAGGTCCTATAGGCCTCATCAATGGCTGAAATAATGAGCTTGCTTTTAATAAACCTTCCATTCAGGAAGATGGACTGGTTGCTCCTGTTGGACCTTGCAATTTCCGGCTTCCCCGCATATCCCCATATCCTCAGCTTGTTGTCCTGATAGTTGACCGGAAGGACCTCTTTTGCGGTTTCCTTTCCGTAAATGCTGTAGATCACACTCTGCAGCTCATTATTTCCCGGGGTATGAATAATGGTGGAATTATTGCTGATGAGCTTCAGGGAAATATTGGGCTTCCCCAGGGCAATCCTGCTGATGATATCGGACACATAGCCGGCTTCGGTACCATCCTTTTTCAAGAACTTGAACCTGGCGGGAGTATTGTAAAACAGGTCCCGTATGATGAAACTTGTCCCGACAGGACAACCTGTCGGCTTGACGTCTTTAACAACTCCTCCCTGGATTTTAACGGACATTCCGTGCGTGTTTTTGGGAATCCTGGTGATGAGTTCCACGGAAGCCACGGCCGCAATGCTGGCCAGGGCCTCCCCCCGGAAACCCAGGGTGGCAATGGACTCCAGGTCCGTCGTGCTTCTTATTTTGCTTGTAGCATGCCTTTCAAAGGCGATTTCCACGTCGTCCTCCGCGATTCCGGAGCCGTTGTCCGTGACTTTGATATAGGTAATTCCTCCGTTTTTTATTTCGATGGAAACCGTGGAAGCACCTGCATCGATGGAGTTCTCCACCAGCTCCTTTACGACGGAGGCAGGCCTTTCGATCACTTCTCCCGCAGCTATTTTATTGGCTGTATTCTCATCCAGTATAACAATGTTTCCCACAGTAACCTCCTTTAACCTCCGTTTTTGGCCTTCTGCTGGAGCTTGTACAGTGCATTCAAGGCGTCCAGCGGCGTAAGGGTGGAAATATCCATGAGCTTGAGCTCGTCAACCACCTCATCCTTTACCCTGGAGCCTCCCGTAAAGGAAAACAGGTCCATTTGGCCTTCAATGGGCATTTTTCCGCGCCTTACCTTGATTTCCTTTTTGCTTATATCCGCATCCTCCAGCTCTTTTAGAATCTCTTTGGCCCGGTCGATGACCGCCTGGGGAACGCCGGCAAGCTTTGCCACCTGGATTCCGTAACTGTCGTCCGCGCCGCCCCGGATGATCTTCCTCAGGAAAATGATGTCGTCGCCCTTTTCCTTCACAGAAATACAGTAATTTTTTATTCCCGAAATCTTGCCCTCAAGTTCGGTAAGTTCATGGTAATGGGTTGCAAACAGCGTCCTGCAGCCCAACCTTTCATGATCGCTGATGAATTCGATGACAGACCAGGCAATGCTCAGCCCGTCAAAGGTGCTGGTTCCCCTCCCGATCTCGTCAAGGATGAGGAGACTCCTGGATGTGGCGTTTGTGAGAATGTTGGCCACCTCCGACATTTCCACCATGAAGGTGCTCTGGCCGGCGGCCAGGTCGTCCGATGCCCCCACCCTGGTGAATATGCGGTCCGTTATGCCTATCCGGGCGCTGGCGGCAGGTACAAAGCTGCCCAGCTGTGCCATCAGAACAATTAGCGCCACCTGCCTCATGTACGTGGATTTTCCCGCCATGTTGGGTCCCGTGATAATTGCCAGCCGGTCCGACTCCATATTGAGGAAGGTATCGTTAGGTACAAAGGAGCTTTTATCGATCATTTTCTCCACAACGGGATGGCGGCCGTCTTTAATGTCGATATCGCTTTCAAGGGCCATTTCCGGCTTGCAATAGGCTTCCCTGTCTGCCACCTCACTGAGGGAACAAATGACGTCAATTTCCGCAAGGCTTGCCGCCGTCGACTTGACCCTGTTCACCCGGGCTGCGATGTCACTGCGTATGTCAAGGAAAAGCTGGTATTCAAGGTCGATGATTTTCTCTTCCGCCCCAAGAATGGTGTCCTCGATTTCCTTCAGTTCCTGGGTAATAAATCTCTCGCAGTTTGCCAGGGTCTGCTTGCGGATGTAGTTGGGAGGCACCAGGGAGAAATAGGACCTGGTAACCTCGATGTAATAGCCGAAAACCTTGTTAAAGCCTACTTTGAGATTCTTTATCCCTGTTTTTTCCCTCTCCGCCGCTTCCATTTCCGCCACCCAGGTTTTACCCTCCGTTGTCGCCCTGCGGAGCCTGTCCACTTCGGGATTGAAGCCCGCCTTGATGATACCGCCCTCCTTGATGGATACGGGAGGCTCCTCCGTAATGGCGCTGTCGATCAGCAGGAACACATCCTCAAGGGTGTCCAGGCGGTTGTGGTTTTTCAGACACAGGTCGGTGGTGCATTCCTCCAGAAGGTTCTTTATGTACGGAATCTGTCCGATGGAATTTTTAAGGGCCAACAAATCCCTGCCGTTGACATTTCCCAGGATTACCTTGCTCATGAGCCTTTCGATGTCATATACCCTTTTTAAGAGCTCCCTTACCTCCATGCGCACCATAAACTTGTTTTTCAACTCTTCTACGGCTTCCAGGCGCTCACTGATGTCGGAGATGTTCTTTAAAGGCTGCTCGATCCACTTCCGGACGGTTCTGCCCCCCATGGAGGTCATGGTCTTGTCCAGCACCCACAGGAGGGAGCCTTTTTTTGACTTCTCCCTCATGGTCTCCGTTAGTTCCAGATTCCTCCGGGTGGCCGCGTCAAGCACCATGAAATCTTCTATTTTATAGCTGTTATAGCTTTTAATATGCTCAAGGTTGACCTTCTGGGTCTGCTCAATGTATTCCAGCAACGCACCGCTGGCATTTACGGAAGGATTGTTTTCCGGACTGATGTTCCCGAGGCCTTCAAACTGCTTTATTACCTTGTCAAGGGCATAAGTTTCCGCAAAGAACCTTTCTTCCATACCGGAAATATAAAGATGGAACCGGTTTTTGATATTTCCCATCAGTTGTGCATCGTCCTGGGCCTCCTGGTTGACAATGATTTCGCTGGGGGAGAATTTCGCGATTTCATCCATCAGTTTGGCGGTGGTATTGCCCCAGTTTATGCTGGTTGACAGGAATTCGCCGGTAGAGATGTCCACAATGGCAACACCGAAAGCGTAGCTGCTTTTATATACCGACATGAGGTAGTTGTTTTTTCTGTCATCCAGCATGCTGGAATCTGTCACCGTTCCGGGAGTTACCACCCGGATGACATCCCTTTTTACAATCCCCTTTGCCAGGGCGGGGTCTTCCACCTGCTCACAGATAGCCACCTTGTAGCCCTTGTTGACAAGCCTGGCCACATAATTGTCGGCGGCATGGAAGGGCACTCCGCACATGGGAGCCCTTTGTTCAAGGCCGCAGTCCCTGCCCGTAAGGGTTATTTCCAGTTCCCGGGATGCGGTTTCCGCATCGGTAAAAAACATTTCGTAAAAATCGCCCAGTCTGAAAAAAAGGATGCAGTCCTTGTACTGGTCCTTGATATCCAGATACTGCTGCATCATTGGAGTAATTGACGCCATTTATATAAACCTCACTCTTCCCATTCTATTTACACCCGCTGCAGGAACCGCAGTTCTTCTGCGAGCAGGGGACTTCGCCTGTAATTGAAAAGATGATCACGTCGTTGATGGTTTTCATAAATTTATCAAAGTTCGACTTTGCCGTGAGGTAGTCTTTGGTGACGCTGTAATTGTTGACCTCCTCCTGCTTCGACAGCAATTTTTCCTTAAGGCCGTCCACCACTTCCTTCTCGCGGTTCTCCTTCGCCGCCCTTACCATCTCAATCTGGAGGAATTTATAGTCATTCAGCAGTTTTTCCGCTTTACCGTCCTGGGCTATGTCAACTTCCGATTTTTTTAGTTTTGTCATTTCTTCCGAATCGGCGATCATTCTGCCGAGCTCTTTTGCTTTTGTCAATATATCCATTTGATCTCCTATCTTCTATATTTTCTCAGACAACAAATTTTCCTTCAATATATAAACTCATAAAATAATTCTACCATAAATTATATCGAAAAATAATGCCAAGGTAAAATATTCGTTTATATTATTTCATGCGACAGGAACATTATGCCCCAAAAAAGCCCTGCAAATGGCCCAAATAAAAGCCGGGAGGATTTTGACGCATCCTCCCGGTAGTTGTAAATCCGAATTTATTTGTTCAGGTCCTCCAGCAGCTTTCCGAGGTCGTCCAGCTGCTTTTTCAGTTCATCATACTTCGACTTGATGTCATTGATGATTTTCTCATTGCCCGTATTTCCGGGAGACGGCTGATTTTCGGGCTGCTCTGTGGGTGTGGGAACTGCCGGAGTTGTTATCAGCCCTTCGAACAGATCATTCAAAGCCGCATCCAGGTTGGTGCCGATGCCGTATCTGAATTCTTCTCCCTTCTGGTAGCCCACCACAATTTCACGCACCTCTGGGATCGTGGATGAGCCGGCGGCTTTGATATAGATGGGCTCCACATAAAGCACGCTGTTCTCGATGGGGATTACCAGGAGGTTGCCCTTGAAGACGCTGGAGCCCCCCGAATTCCACAGGGAAATGTCCTTGGAGATCTGGTCGATCTGTGAAATTTTCACATCCACCTGGTAGGGGCCGAAAATATTGGTATTCTTGGGGAAATGGAAGAGAATGAGCTCCCCGTAATTGTCATTTGAATTCCGGACCGCCAGCCAGGAAGCCATGTTGTTCTTCTGGGCCATGGTAAAGGGCCGCATCAGAATCAGTTCTTCCTTTTCTCCCATTCCCAGGGGCAGTTTGATCATGTTGTAATAGGGCTCGATATCCAGCTTTTCTTCTCCCCCGCCGGCAGAAGCTGCGTTAATGTTGGCGGAGTATTTGGCGATATCCCAGTAATCCTGTTTGCTGTAGAAAACATCGATGTTCTGGACCGCTTCGTCGGGCTTCACATGGTATCTCCGCATGACTTCCGTCTGCAGCTTGAAGAGGTACTCCGGATACCTGGAGTGGAGGGCCACATCCTCGGGAAGGGGCTCATCGAGAATTACATTGGGATAGGCCTTCATGTAGGTATTTATGATAGGATCACTCCTGTCGATGACATAGCAATCCACCGAGCCTTCATAGGCATCCACCACAATCTTGGCGGAGTTCCGGATGTAATTGAAGTTGCCCGCATATTGAGAGTATGGATAATAGCCTGTCTGGGTATACGCATCCAGCACCCATTTCAGCTTTCCGTCCTTGGTGATGATGATATAGGGGTCGCCGTCCACCTTGAGGAAAGGCAGCGCCTTCTGTGCTCTGGCCACTACCTGCCGGTTCAGCAGGAGCCTTGAATCGGAAGAAACGTAGCTGGAAATGAACATGTTGAGGTCTCCGAATTTAGTGGCAAAGAGCAGCTTGTTCAAAAGGTCCATCTTTATTCCGCCGCCGCCCGTATAGGTGTATTCCTGATTGCCGTCATAGTCGATCTCTTTCAGTCCGTTGGCCGCATTTACGATAACGTAATCGTTGGTCAGCTCTCCGTAATAAATCCGGGGCTCCGTCACCTTCAGCTTGGGATCGATGGAGTTCTGGACCAATCCGCTCAGGATATATTCCACCTGGCCCTGGGACGTAAGCTTGTTGATGGGATTGACCACCACGCCGTAGCCGTGGGTGTATTTATACATAATATTGACGTAGGACTTTTCAGGCAGCTTGTTCTTGTCGATTTCCCTTGCGGAAATAAGCACAGGAATTTCCTTGCCGTTGACCTCGTAATTGATGATGTCCCCCTCGTGGAAATTATAGAAGGGCACGTTGCTTTGCAGCTGGGCATTGCTTTCCTGGGTCGCCTTGTAATCCACCACACGGATGTTGTTCTTGGTGTCCAGGTTCCTGTTGATGATTTCAGGGGTAAGGTCCCGTATCTCAGGGAATTCAAGGCTTTTGGCCTTATCCAGCCCATAGGCCTCTCTGGTTTTTTCGATGTTGTTTTTCAGATAGGGCTTTTCCAGATTGATGATGTTGGGCTTTACAATAAAGCCCTGGACAGCTCCCGCAGACAGGGCCACCAGCAGCCATATGGCCGGAAATACCGCGATGGTATAGGCTCCCTGCCTTAGCTTGCCTCTCAATATGAACATGAGGGATACAATCACGATGGCGATAATGAGGAATGGGGCCGCTCTAAAGTAATTCAGCCATACATTCACATCAACATAACCTGCCCCCTGAACGTCCACGAACTGGGAATACAGGATGCTTTCGGCCTGGAACTTGTAGCCCGCCGCTTTGATGACGAAGAATATGGCAATATTGATGAGGTTGTGCCGCAGGAGGGTCTTGTTTTTGAGATCCTGCACCGTCACGTTGTTGAAGGTGAGAAACAGCACCGACATATAATAGGCCAGGGTGTACAATATCACAAAAACCCACAGGGTGCTGACAAAGTCATAGAGGGTCATTAAAAACGGCCTCTGGAAAACATAATACCCGATATCCATATTGAAAATCGGGTCCTGTTTTCCGAAAGAGGTTGAATTTATAAAGTTTATGGCCTTCTGGAAAAACATTTCCCTGGTCATGAACGCGCCGATAAGAGCCAGCAGCGCAGCGATGCTGAGATTCGGGAACTTTTTTATCGGAAGCTCGTTCTGATGTAAAAACCTGTTCAGATTTCTTTTAATGAAGATGTTGGTGAGACTTAACGCGATAAAGATGGCCAAAAAGCTGAATGCGGCAAATATACCCTTATAAACGATGTTTGTTATGTAGACACCGGAATAATCACCGATTTCATTCAACTGGGCCAGGTCCATATAAATGCTGGCACCCACAAAAAGGGCCACCACACACAGTACCAGAATGACAACCCAAACAATCCCCGATCTCATTTTATTCTTGCCTTTTTCTTTTTCATAGTCATAAATCATTGATCACAACTCCCTCTCTTTTATGGCTATACAGATTCATTCTCCCATTACCTTTATGATCAGCTTCTTCCTCCTCTGGCCGTCAAATTCCGCATAATACACTTGCTGCCAGGGGCCCAGGTCAAGCTTTCCCTCCGTTACGGGAATGATCACCTGGTGGCCCACCAGAATATTCTTTAGATGGCTGTCCCCATTGTCTTCTCCTGTCTTGTGGTGTTTGTAGTCGGGTTTAAAAGGCGCAAGCCTTTCAAGCATGGCATCGATGTCCTGGATAATTCCGTCCTCCGCGTCGTTGATGTACACTCCTGCGGTGATATGGGCAGCGGAAACGAGGATCATTCCCTCCTTGATCCCGCTTTTGTCAAGGGCTTTCTCCACTTCCCGGGTAATATTGATGTATTCCCTGTGCTGACGGGTATTGAAGTACAGGTACTCCGTGTGAAATTTCATGTGGCACCTCCATTCTCTTCATTTATTACTACCTTGTTCTATCGGTAAAAGGCATTATTTATGGAAAAAAGGCTTCACTCTATGAGGAATACTTCCAGGCACAAAAGGAATGGGAAACAGACTGGAATGACCTGTGAGTAAGGACCTCTCACTTTCGTGCCAATGATCTTATGTTCTTCTCTGCACCGGGTGCTTTGAAGCTTTTTTGGGAATAAACAATGCCTTTTTAATAGTATCACGCAAAAAGTGCTTCCACAAACTCCTTTGCATCGAATTTCTGCAGGTCTTCCATCTTTTCGCCCACGCCGATCAGCTTGACGGGGATATTGAGCTCCGACTTGATGGCGATAACAATGCCGCCCTTGGCCGTACCGTCCAGCTTGGTCAAAACAATGCCGGAAATATCCGCCACCTCACTGAAGGTTTTTGCCTGGGAAATGGCATTCTGCCCGGTGGTGGCGTCAAGGACAAGCAGCGTCTCGCGGCCGGCCCCCGGCAGTTCTCTTTCGATGACCCTTGTTACCTTCTTAAGCTCCTCCATGAGGTTTTTCTTTGTATGGAGCCTTCCGGCGGTGTCACAGATCAAAACATCCGCCTTTCTTGATTTTGCAGCCTGTACGGCATCAAAGATGACGGCTGCGGGGTCCGAACCCTCCGACTGTTTTATTACGTCCACTCCAACCCTGTTCGACCAGATTTCCAGTTGGTCGATGGCAGCCGCCCGGAAAGTGTCCCCTGCGGCAAGAATGACCTTTTTGCCGTTTTGTTTCAGCAGGTTGGCAATTTTCCCAATTGATGTAGTTTTACCAACTCCATTGACTCCTATAACAACGATTACCGAAGGAGAGGTTTCCACCTTCAGCTCCGGAGCATTTTCCGCAAGAATTTCAATTAATTCTTCTTTCAGCAGCTCTTTGATGTCGCCGGGATTTGTGAGCTTGTTTTCCTTCGTTTTTCGCTTCAGGTCTTCGATAATCCTCAGGGTGGTTTCGATACCTATATCCGAAGTAATCAGTATTTCTTCCAGTTCGTCAAAAAGCTCGTCGTCGATTTTGCCGAAGGATACCAGAACCTGGTCAATCTTCTCCGTAATGCCCTTTCTCGTCTTTTGAAGTCCATCCTTCAGCCTGTCAAAAAAACCCATGAATGCATTCCTCCATATCTGTTTCTTTTTTATTCTTTCTGTTTCTGTATCAGCTTGCCTTCTCGCCCATGCGCATGGATACGATCTTCGATATGCCGTGCTCCTGCATTGTCACTCCGTACAGGGTGTCTGCAGCTTCCATGGTGCCTTTTCTGTGTGTAACCATAATAAACTGGGTCTTTTCGGAGAAGCCCTTGATATACTGGGCAAACCTGTATACGTTGGCATCGTCCAGGGCTGCCTCAATCTCATCCAGAATGCAAAAAGGCGTGGGCCTCAGCCTGAGGATGGAAAAAAGCAGCGCGATGGCAGTAAAGGCCCGTTCTCCTCCGGAGAGCAGCATCATGTTCTGAAGCTTTTTGCCCGGCGGTTGAACTTCAATTTCTATGCCGCTTTCCAGTACATTCTCCTTGTCTACCAGGATTAACTCCGCCCGTCCTCCGTCGAAGAGTTCCTTAAAAACAATATTGAAATTTTCATTAATGAGCTTGAACTGCTCCATAAACTGCCTCTTCATAATCGAGGTCATTTCGTAGATGACCCTGTGGAGCTTCTCCTTTGCCTGTTCCATGTCATTTTTCTGATGGGACATGAATTCATATCTTTCCTTGGTTTTTATATACTCCTCAATGGCTGCAACGTTGACCGGACCCAGTTCCTTTATTTCGGTCCTGTACTCGTTGATCCTCTTCTGGGCCTGAGGAATGCTGCCGATATCCTTCCTGAGCTCAAGGGCATTGGTATAGGTAAGCTCATATTCGTCCCACATCCTGTTCTGGATGGCTTCCATTTCAGCCTCAATCTTGGCCTTTTTTACTTCCAGACGGTTGAAGTCTTCCTGCAGCAGGACGATATTTTTGTTTATATCCTTTATGACATTGACGGTGTCGTACAACTCTTCTTCCAGTACCCGTTTTTCCTCCGAAATCCTGTCGATTTCAAGGGTCCTTCCGGTCTTTTCCTCTTCAAAGCCTTTTATGATGGCACGGAGACCTTCATTCTTTTCCCTGAGGGACTTTATCTCCTCATTGTTTTTTAGCTTTTCACTATTTTTCCGGTGGATGCTCCTGTTTAAAGTTTCTTTCTCGTCCGTGATCCTGACCATGGCCTCTTTAACGCCTTCAAGGCTCTCCAGGATTGAATTTACCGAGATTTTAAAGTCCATGATGTCATTGTGGAGAGCATCCCTCACCGACTGGTCCTCTTTGTGCTTCTCCTGGTTTTCGGCGATAATTCTCTTGGTTTCCGCCATGTCCTGCTCCATGGTATCCAGTTCCGACTGATACCTGGAAAGCTCCGACGCCGTTTCGGCTTCCTGCCTGACCAGTTGTGCCTGTTCGCCTTTTAACATCCCGGACTTTGCATCGCATTTCTTGATATTTTCCTCCACCAGGGCCAAATGGCTTTCATCCCTTATTCTTACAAGTTCGTTGTTCCTCACCTTTTCCTCTTCAAGGGAGGCTTCGGTGGAAACCTCTTTCACCATGGTGATGACGGTGTCTATTTTCTCCTGTACCTGGATTTCATCTTTTCTCAACCGTTCCAAGTCTTCCCTGATTTCCTGTATTTCCCTGTTCCTGCTCAATATGCCCGGACCTCTGTTCTCGATGCTGCCTCCCGACATGGAACCGCTGGTGCTCAATATATCACCCTCCAGGGTGACAATCCGGAAGCTGTAGTTGAACTTTCTGGCTATTTTGATGCCCGCATCCAGGTTTTCCACCACAACGGTACGTCCCAGAAAGCTTAAGATAATTCCTGAGAATTTTGGATTGCATTCCACAAGGTCGGAACCGATGCCGCAAAAGCCCGGCTGCATTTTAATTTCCTTCAGGGTACCCGCATCAAAAGTCCTCCCGTTGACGGAACTGATGGGCAGGAAGGTGGCACGCCCCAGTTTGTGGCTCTTTAAATATTCGATGGCCTTCTTGGCATCTTCCTCCGTATTGGCAGCGATGTTCTGAAGGGCACTGCCGAGAGACATTTCAATGGCAGTTTCATATTTTTTGTCAACGGTGATGAGCTGGGCCAAAGCGCCATAAATGCCCTTCCCAAGGTCCGGGTTCTGCCTGCAGGCCTGAAGGATTTCCTTTACACTCCGGTTGTAGCCCTCCAGGTTTCTTTCCATGTCCTGAAGCATTTTCTGCCTGGAGCTTTTTACATGCAGGTCGGACCGGATGCCGTTCTGCTGTTTTGTCAAACCGTCCAGCTCCGATTCCAGCTGCTTTTTCTCTCCGGAAAGCTCCTCCAGCTTTTCTTTTGAGTGCTTCAACTCATTTTTCGTTTTTCCGATACTCTCCGCCAGGTCTTCTTTTCGGATCAGCTCTTTATCTTTTTCAAGGGTCAGATGGTATATTTCGTTTGTGATATTATTATGTCTTTTTTTCAGGTTGTCTATATGGGCTCTGGTGTTATTGATGAGAGTTTTCTTGTCGGATACCAAATCCAGCTTGTCCATGATGCTGGCTTTAAGCTCTTCAATATGGCGTTCATTCTCGTCAAGGGTAGCAAGAATGACCTCCATCTGCTGCTCATAGTCCTTGAGTTTGGTGGAATAATCCTCGTACCTTTTGTTGAGATAAGCTATCTTTTGCTGTTTTGATCCTTCCTCCTGGGAATACTGCTCTACCTTCTGGGATATTTCCTTGATTTCGGAATCCAGGCGCGCGATATTGTGTTCAAGGTTATTGATTTTTTCGTCATTTACCTTGATTTCGGAGTTGCACCGCTCCAGGTTTCCTTCCAGGCCGTAAAACTCCTGTCTGGAATGCTCCAGCTTTTCATCCAGCCGCTTGAGGTGGTCCGTTTTCTGCCTGTTTTTTCCCGTCACATTTTCAAGCTTGAGGTTTTCACAGTCGATATTTTCTTTTATCGTATCATATTGCTCATGGAATTCTTTGAGTTTTTCCTTGAACTTGGATATGTTCTCAATATATACGTTAACTTCAAGCTCCTTGAGGCTTTCCCTCAGGTTCAGATATTTTTTTGCCACCTCGGACTGCTGCCGCAAAGGCTCAAGCTGATTTTCCAGCTCTACGATGATGTCGTTGATCCTTATCAGGTTCTGTTCCGTCTGCTCAAGCTTTTTTTCGGCTTCCAGCTTCCGGACCTTATATTTCATGATGCCGGAGGCTTCTTCGAAAATTTGCCTCCGGTCTTCGGATTTTGTACTGAGGATCTCGTCGACCCGGCCCTGGCCTATGATGGAATAGCCGTCCTTGCCGATACCGGTATCTAGAAACAGCTCATGTATGTCTTTAAGACGACATGACGTCTTGTTGATAAGATATTCACTTTCACCGGAACGGTATACCCTTCGGGTTACCGTCACTTCACTGAAGCTCACCGGCAGCTTGCCGTCGGAATTGTCAATGGTGAGGGAAACCTCGGCAAAACCAAGGGGTTTCCGGTGCTCGGTACCGGCAAAAATGATGTCCTCCATCCTGCTGCCTCTCAGGGTCCTGGCACTCTGCTCCCCCAGAACCCACCGCACCGCATCCGCAATATTGCTTTTTCCGCTTCCGTTAGGACCTACGACGGATGTGATTCCAGCGTTGAATTCCAGTGCAATCTTGTCCGCAAAGGATTTAAATCCCTGTATGTCAAGCTTTTTAAGGTACAAAGCATACACCTCTGTTTTGAAAATATTTTCTGTGTAACGTACTTTTCTAATTTTAACAACATTTTACGGGTTTATCAATATATTTGCCCAGCGAAAAACAAACGCCCTATGAAAAATTCATAGGGCGTTGGAAGCTCTTAAAAGTGATTGGGCCTGCTGGGTATGATGGCCCAGGCGATGAAATAAACAATGAGGCCGCCGAAGACACCGCTCATGAATATGGCCAGAAAAGTAATAATCCTTACCAGGGTGGGGTCGATTCCAAAATATTCCCCGATGCCCCCACAGACGCCGCCAACCTTTTTATCCGTATCGGAAAGATATAATTTCTTTTCCATCAATATCCCCTCTTTATTTTTATAACAATATTTTGTGTTTCAATTACTTATACGAAAAGGGAATAACTTATGTCTGAAAACTACATTCCGTAAACCTCGTCGGAAGAAAGCACCTTTATGTTGTTCTGCGACAGCACAGCCACCGCCTTGTCGGGCTCTTCCACCCGCAGGATGACAAAAGCCTCACTCCCGCCCTTTCCCACAAAGGCATACATGTATTCGATTCCGATGGCTTCTTTGTCCAGTATGTCCAGAGCCGTGGCCAGGCCTCCGGGACGGTCCGCCACGCCGATGGCGATAACGTTGGTATAGCTGGCCGCAAAGCCGTTCTCTTCCAGTGCCGTTTTTGTCTTCTCCGGGTCGTTGACGATGAGCCGTAATATGCCGAAGTCGGTGGTATCGGCAATTGACAATGCGCTGATGTTAATGCTGTTTTCACCGAGGATTCTTGTAACCTCCGCCAGCCTGCCGGATTTGTTCTCAAGAAACACAGAAATCTGTTTTACTAACATAACACATACCTCCTAAAATATTATATTTAGGTCCTATAAAGCGTCCTTTCAGAGCTTGCGCTTGTCAATCACCCGTTTGGCCTTGCCTTCGCTTCTTTCAATGGTCTTCGGCTCCACAAGCCTTACTTTTGCGTTTATGCCGAGAGTGCTCTCGATTTCCCTCTTAATCTTCTTTTCAATGTCTTCAATTTTTTTCACTTCGTCGGAGAAGAGGTTGGGGGTCATTTCAACCCATACCTCCAGATTGTCCAGGTTATCCACCCTGTCTACAATCAACAGGTAATGGGGTGCCGTTTCCCCGATTTCCAGCAGCACGCTTTCAATCTGTGAGGGGAAAACATTTACGCCCCGGATGATCAACATATCGTCGGTCCTGCCGGAAACCTTGCTCATGCGCACCAGCGTTCTTCCGCATTCACAGGTCTCATAGTCCAGGGACGATATGTCGCGGGTCCTGTACCGGATCAACGGCAAGCCCTCCTTGGTGATGGTGGTGAATACCAGCTCACCCTTTGAACCGTAGGGAAGCACTTCTTCCGTCACAGGATCGATAATCTCCGGTATGAAATGGTCCTCCTGGATATGCAGTCCGTTTTTGCAGGGGCACTCGGTGGCCACACCGGGACCGATGACCTCACTGAGTCCGTAAATGTCGATGGCCAGTATTCCAAGCCTCTCTTCGATTTCATTCCTCATGTTGGAGGACCAGGGCTCGGCTCCGAAAACTCCGGCCTTGAGCTTCAAGTCTTCTTTTTTAATCCCCGCCTCTTCCATTTCTTCCGCCATGTAGAGGGCGTAAGAAGGCGTACAGGCAAGAAGTGTGGTGCCGAAATCCTTCATGATCTGGAGCTGGCGCTTTGTATTGCCGCCGGAAATGGGAATTACCGAAGCGCCGATCCTTTCGGCTCCGTAATGGGCCCCAAGACCTCCGGTAAACAAGCCGTAGCCGTAGGCCACCTGGATAAAGGAGTCCTTGTCGGCGCCCGCACAGGTCAAGGTTCTCGCCATTACCTCAGACCAGGTATCGATGTCCTTTCGGGTATAACCTACGACCGTTTGCCTTCCCGTGGTACCGGAGGAGGCATGGATTCTTATGATCTCGCTCATGGGAACCGCAAAAAGCCCATAGGGATAAGTATCTCTCAAATCCTGTTTGTAAGTAAAAGGCAGTTTTTTTAAATCTTCTACGGTTTTGATGTCTCCGGGCTCGATGCCCTTCTTCTGCATTTTGTCCCTGTAAAAGGGAACATTGTGGTAAATCCTTTTTACCGTATTGATAAGACGATCCGTTTGTACCCTGGACATCTCTTCTCTGGACATACATTCGTATGTCGGATTCCAGTACTGCATGCATAAACCCCCTGTCCCAAGAGACAGCGAACCATAAGGACAGAATATGTCTGACCCGGCCAGGCTGCATTGCAAATGGCGGGAACGACAAATCAATCCTTGTTAGGGTTCCATCTCTTTAATATAAAAGTAGCAAAGCTATGATTAAAGCCTTATACTCCCCCCTGGGAATAGCTTTCAGGGATTACGGATTCACCGCCCCACACAAAAGCAAACAGGCCAAAAGCCAAAATTACAATGTGTATCCCGCTTCAAATGCCTTAAGGTTCACCTCAAGCAGCTTCGGCGGTACTGTTTCCTTTATGGCGTCAAGCCAGATATTTTTATCAATGTCCGTGGATTTGGCCAGCAAGCCGAGAAGAACGATGTTAACCGCCTTTATGTTCCCGCACTGCCTGGCAATTTTTAGCGCATCGATGGAAACGGTATTTTGATAGTTTTCCTTTATTTTGCCCAGAATATCTTCCGGGTATTTTGCTTTGCCGATAATGACGGGCATGGGATTGATTTTTTGCTCGTTGATGATCATCCGTCCGCCTTCCTTCAGGTATTCGATCCACCGGAGGGCTTCCAGTTGCTCAAAGGCGAGGATAAGGTCCGCTTCACCCTTTTCGATGAGGGGTGAGTAAACCTTTTTGTCGAATTTGACATAGGTCACCACGCTGCCGCCTCTCTGGGACATGCCGTGCACTTCCGAAACCTTCACGTCGAAGTCCATTTTCAACGCCACATTTCCCAGCACCCTGCTGGCGAGAAGGGTTCCCTGTCCGCCAACGCCAACCAGCATTATATTAAGCTTTTCCATCGCTATCACCCGCCTTTTCTATCGCTTTGAAATTGCACACCTTGCTGCAAAGCTTGCAGCCTACGCACAGGGCTTCGTTGACCTCAATGCAGTCGCCCTTGTCAACAATGGCGGGACATCCGATGGTCAGGCAGAGCTTACATTTTTTACATTTGGCCAGTTGGATCCTCTGGGGGCCTTCAAACCGGACGCTTTTCAAAAGTGCGCAGGGCCTCTGGGAGATGATCACCGAAGGTTCCTCTGCGGAGGTTTCCTCCCGGACGACCCGTTCAAATTCCTTCAAGTCAAAGGGATCCACCACGGTTACCCTTTCGACGCCTACCGCCCGGGCCAGCTTTTCCAGATCCACCTGGCGTGTAGGTTCACCTTTGATGGTGTAGCCGGTAGTGGGGTTCTGCTGGTGGCCCGTCATGCCGGTAATGGAGTTGTCCAGGATGATTACCGTGGAGTTTCCTTTATTATAGACAATATCGATCAGTCCCGTGATTCCTGAGTGTATAAACGTGGAATCGCCTAAAATGGCAACGGTTTTTTTGCCGAATTCCTTTCCTCTCGCTTTTTCCATCCCATGGGCGCCGCTCACGCTGGCTCCCATACAGATGCAGGTATCCATGGACTCGGTGGGTGCAAGGGCTCCAAGGGTATAACAGCCGATATCGCCGCTTACGGTGAGCTTGAGCTTTTTGAGGATGTGGAACATCCCCCGGTGGGGACATCCCGGACACATGACGGGAGGCCTTACGGGCACCGCGTCATTTATGGCATTACAGACTTCAACTTTTTTACCCAGTATTTTTTCAGCTACCAGCTGGGCACTGAGTTCGCCCATGACAGGCAGCAGTTCCTTGCCAATCACTTTGAGGCCTGCCATTTTGACCTGGTCTTCAATGAAGGGCTCAAGCTCTTCAACCACATAAAGGGTTTCCACCTGTCCCGCAAACTCGGCAATGAGCTTTTCGGGCAGCGGATGAACCATTCCCAGCTTCAAATAGGAAACATCGCCAAAGGCTTCTCTTGCATATTGATATGCAATACCGCTGGTGATTACACCAATTTTTTTGCTTCCCCATTCGATTTTGTTTAAGGGGGTGGAATCAGAAAATTCCCTCAGTGCGGCCATTCTCTTTTCAACCTCACCATGCCTTTTTCTGGCCATGGCGGGCATCATCACATATTTATTGAAATCCTTTTTATATTCTTTCAGTGTAAACCCGGATTTTTCGTTTAACGCAACAGGGCTCTGTGAGTGGGCCACCCTTGTGGAAAGCCTCACAAGCACGGGACAGTCGAATTCCTCGCTGATTTCATAGGCCGTCCGCACGAAATCCTTACATTCCTGGCTGTCTGAAGGCTCCAGCATGGGAACCTTTGAAGACCTTGCATAGAACCTGCTGTCCTGCTCGTTCTGGGAACTGTGCATTCCCGGGTCATCCGCCACAACGATGACAAGTCCCCCGTTCACTCCCGTATAGGATACGGTAAAAAGAGGGTCGGCGGCCACATTGAGTCCCACGTGCTTCATGGCGCAAAGAGACCTGGCTCCTGCGATGGAAGCACCGATGGCAACCTCGAGGGACACCTTCTCGTTGGGTGACCATTCCGAGTATATCTCATCATATTTTGCGACATTCTCTGTAATTTCGGTGCTGGGCGTTCCCGGATAGGCGGCGGCGACTGTCACGCCCGCCTCATAGGCGCCCCTGGCAACGGCTTCATTACCAAGCATAAGCTTCCTCATAAAATCCCCCGTTCAAATAAAAATTGACAGTTGAAATAAGAGAAGAGAGAAGCTTCAAAAGGTGTTTCCAACTGTCGGAAATAGAATTTAAGGAATGTTTGATAATAAAAGAAGAAATTTATTATCCGGCCATCCCTAAATAAATTCTAAACGCTCAACCTTCTCATGTCAACTATCAATAAAAAACTCCAGGCCATCAAGGCCCATCGCTTTTGTGCGGATTTACTCTTCAAATGGACCGCAATAAAAGCTCTGAGGTTCTACCTCATGTCGATGACTCTTTTTGCCTTGCCCACGGACCGTTCGAGGGTCTTGGGATTTACCAGCTTTACCCTGGCGTCTATTTGCAGCACCGTCTTCAGTCTGTGCCGGATTCCGTTTTCTAGCTTTTCAAGTTCACTGTACTTTTCCAGCTTGCTTCCGTCAATCAGCTCTACATGAACTTCAATTTCATCCATGTAGCCTTTTTTTGTAACGATGATCTGATAATGGGGGCCGATGTGCTCCATTCCCACAAGCACGCTCTCGATTTGAGAGGGGAACACGTTTACCCCCCGGATGATGAGCATATCGTCGGTTCTTCCCAGGACCTTGTTCATTCTGACATTTGTCCTCCCGCACTTGCAGGGCTCGGGATTCAATATGGTAATGTCCTTTGTCCTGTACCTCAGCATGGGAATACCTTCTTTGGTGAGGGTGGTGAGCACAAGCTCCCCCTTATCCCCATAGCTCAGGCTCTTTTCGGTATCGGAGTCGATGATTTCAGGGTAGTAGTGGTCTTCATTGATGTGCATTCCGCACTGATGCACACATTCTCCGGAAACACCGGGACCCACAATTTCACTGAGGCCATAGTTTTCCGTGGCCAGAATCCCCCATCTTTTTTCAATCTGGGCCCTCATTTCGGGAGTGTGGCCCTCTCCTCCAAAAAGGCCCAGCCTTAACCTGTGTTTTCCTTTTGAGACCCCCATTTCCTCCGCCACTTCCGACAGGTATAAGGCATAGGAGGGCGTTCCCACAAGGATTGTGGCGCCGAAATCCTGCATCAGCATGATCTGTCTTTCGGAATTTCCGCTGGATGCCGGCACTACAGTTATACCTGCCTTTTCAAGGCCATAGTGGAGCCCGAAGCCGCCGGTGAAGAGCCCGTAGCCGAAAACCACCTGGGCCACATCCTCATCGCTGCCGCCGGCAGCGGTGATAAGCCGGGCCACCGATTCCGACCAGTTCTCCAGGTCGTTTTTTGTATAGCCAACCACAATCGGCTTTCCGGTGGTTCCCGAGGAGGCATGTATCCTTACAATCTGCTTCATGGGAACGGCAAAGAGGCTGTAGGGATAATTGTCCCTCAGATCGTTTTTTGTGGTAAAAGGTATTTTTTCAATGTCCTTCAGGGTATTGATGTGCTCCAGTTTCAAGCCGATGGCATCAAACCTTTTCCGGTAGAATTCCACGTTTTCATAAGCCCTTTTTACAACATCCTTCAGCCTTACAAGCTGTACTGCCTCCATTTCACTTCTTCTGGAGGCCTCAGCCTCTTTGTTCCAGATCATAAAACACATCCCCTTGTCAATAAAATAATATTAAAAAACATTAAGTTTCAACAGAATAACAGTAAATACGGAGGTCACGGCGGTAAGCAAAAGGGAGAAAACAAAGGCGATCCTTATCACCTGGTTCTCCGCTCCCAGTTTATCGATGGACGCAGCCGCATTTTGCAGCTTGGCCGGTGAAATAACGCTGGCCAGGCCTCCTCCGAAGGCAAGTCCCGCAGTGACGATGATCAGTCCCCCAAGCCCCATTTTAAGGTTCATGGCCGTCTGCATGGAGTATTTGGCGAACATTCCGATGGTGGAAGCCTCACTGCCTGTAATGAAGCCTCCAAAAAGCCCTATAAAGCCCACCACCGCACCGTAGCCCTCCTTGAAGAACGCAGCCGAGTAATCCGCCAGCACCTGGAACATGCTGGCCACTTCAAATTTCTTGGTGGCCATGCTGTAGCCCGACATGTTCATGACTTCCCCGATGGCAAAGAAAATCGCCGCTGAGAACACAGGCCTCGGCGCCCTCTTCCACCAGGCCTTTACCGTGTCTTTCAACTGCCCGGCGGTAGGCTTCAGGAAGGGAATTGCCAGCAGGGTGCTGACGAAAATCCACGTATAGGCATTCCACAGAGCCCTTGTGGCAATGGGTGAACCGTCCGCAGTCAAGCCGTTGATGGGCATGGTCAGCTTCCTGTACAGCAGGTCGAATATCTGGGGAGGCACATTTAAAGCCAGGATGACCACGATGAGTATCGCCCACGGCATTAAGGCCCTCCAGAGAGGATAGCTCTTTTCATATTCCAGCTCTTCCCGGCTCAGCTTGCTCTTATCGATAATATTTTTACCCTTGAGCTTCAAGAACAGGGCCATGACTGCGATAACCGCAATTCCGCAGATGATGCCCGTCAGCACCACCAGATTGTCTATCCTGTTGGTAAAGTAAGATACGGCAAGAATCACTGCTCCCACAATGACACAGGGCAGCCAGCCTTCCTTGATTCCCTTCCATTTTCCCACGATCCACAGCATGCAGAAGCCGATGAGGGTTGAAACGACGGGCAGAAACATGAAGAATACACTGCCTGCATCGGAGAGGGTAATGGGATCCATTTTCATTTTCGCAAGATAGCTGTTGGCAACATCCACGAAAACAACGATGGGAGCCCCCAGAAGCGCGTATGTACATAAGGAGTCATACCCGATGGCCGGAAGGGCAATGGCCACATAGGTGGAATAGCCCATGGCAATCAATATGGGCGGCAAAAGGGAAACAGGTGTTGCCCCCACCGCCACCATCAAGGTACCAAAGCCGATGTTGACCATCATGATCTGTACGGCTTTGTCCTCGCTTGCGATTGTTTTGATAAAAACAATAATTCTTTTTAAAGCTCCCGTCTTTTCAATAAAAGCCATCTGGAGCAGAGATGTTGCTACGATCAGTGAAACGGAAAACGACTTAATAAGACCTGCTAAAGTAGACCTGAAAATAACTTCGAGGGAAGTTTGAAAAGCAACCACGGCAATGATTGAAATTACCGCCCAACCTACGATTCCGCTTATATCTGCCGGTTTTTTCCAGAGTATAAGCATGCAAAGAATTACCCCGATGGGTAAAAGAGTTAATAATAGAGACCCCACTGACTCCATTCCTACCATCCTTCCGTTATACAGTTTTAGTAGGACTTAAAATATTTACTTCCGTTTTTGTGCGAGCCCTGGTGGGCTGGTCGCAAGCTTTGCTTGCTGCTCGCCTATGCAACCTAGAATCTACGCAGGGTATAGCACAATTATAGCGGAAGTTATATTTTACTGTCCTTTTTCCGTACCTGCCATGCTACATTTTCTACCGGTGCCCCGCAACAGACTCGGCGTCTGAAAGCGGAACACCTCTACAGAGGTCTTGCCTCTAATATTCTACAATAAAAGTCAAAAAAAATAAAGGAGTTTTACCTCCTTTATTTTAATACTTCCACCATCATCTTTTCCAGGGCCTTGAGCCTTGCCCTCATAGCATCTATTTCAAGGTCGTCCTTTTCAGCCTTCAAGTCCTGCTTCACAAGCTCGGTCAGTTCCTCCAACTCCTCTTTGAGGGTTTCCATGAGTTCAACAAGGGCCAGCCGCTTGAAGGTGTAGTTGACCTCCTGTTTTTCGAGGCTCTGAACGGGCCTGCGGGCGTCAACCACATAGCTCTCACCCTTGGAAGGGATGATGGAGGTGATGCCGAATTTCTCCTTTATGGTTGCTGCAAACTCCGTCATGTTCTCTTCTTCGCCATGGACGATAAAAATGTTTTCCGGCTTTTTATTGAATTTTTCAAGCCAGCCGAGAAGTCCGTTTTTATCCGCATGGCCTGAAAAGCCCTCGATCATCTCGATTCTCGCGTTGACAAGCACCTCTTCGCCGAAAAGCTTCACCTTTTTGGCACCGTCCACCAGCCTTCTTCCCAGGGTGCCCATCGCCTGGTAGCCCACAAAAAGTATGGTGCTTTCCTTCCTCCAGAGATTATGCTTCAAGTGATGCTTTATACGCCCTGCTTCACACATGCCGCTGGCGGAGATGATGATCATGCTGTCCTTTTTTTCATTGAGCGCCTTTGATTCATCGGCGCTCTGCGTGAATTGAAGCCCCGGAAAGTCCAGGGGATTGTCTCCGTTTTCTATATATTTTCTGGCTTCCTCATCGTAGCAATCCAGGTTGCGCCTGAAAATTTCCGTTGCCGAAGTGGCCAGGGGGCTGTCGACGAATACAGGAATGCTGAACAATTTTTGCAGCTTTTCATCATTTGCTCCCCTCTGCTTGTGCAGGGAGTATATGATCTCCTGGGTACGCCCCACGGCAAAGGAGGGTATGATCACATTTCCGCCCTTTTCCACCGTCTGGTTGATGATATCGACAAAGCGTTCAAGCTTATTGCCGCTGTCCATATGGAGCCTGTTTCCGTATGTGGATTCGATGACCAGGTAATCGGCACTTTCGATGAAGCTGGGGTCCCGTAGAATGGGAATATCCCTGTTGCCCAGGTCTCCTGAGAAGACGACCTTGGTCTCCTCCATATTCTCCGTAACCCACAGTTCAATGATTGCAGAGCCCAGAACATGGCCCGCATCGTTGAACCGGACACGTATTTCGTCCCTGAGCTTTACGGTTTCCCCGTATTTTACGCTTTTGAACAGCCTCAGGCTGTCGACGGCATCCTGGTGGGTGTATAACGGCGGAACCGGGTGTTTTCCGGCCCTGATTCTCTTCCGGTTTACCCACTCGGTTTCCAGTTCCTGAATATGCCCGCAGTCCGGCAGCATGATGCCGCAAAGCTCCATGGTGGCCCTGGTGGCAATGATCTCACCTTTGAAGCCGTCCAGATATATCTTTGGTATTCTGCCGCTGTGGTCGATATGGCTGTGGGTAAGAAGGATGAAATCAAGTTCGGCCGGATTAAACGGAAAAGCCTCCTGGTTTAAGGCGATTTCCTTTGAATGGCCCTGAAACATCCCGCAGTCCACAAGGAACCTGCTGCTTTTGGTTTCAACGTAGTAACATGAACCGGTAACGGTTTTGGCTGCACCTAAGAAAGTAATCTTCATATTGACCTCCAATATTATACGTCCTATTTATTTATTCGACACCGAATCCTTTTTTCCTCTAAGTTGAAGTAGTATTTGAGGCTTGAGTCCCTTTGCTTTTGCCTACCACGGGAATTACACACCTGCCCGTAACGGAGATCAAAACGATAATTCCTCCCAGCATCGCCCATAGCCCCGGAATTTCTCCGATAAATACCGCCACCCAGACGGGATTCAGCACAGGTTCAAGTACGGTAATCAATACGGCTTCCAGCGCCGTAACATGTTTGATGGCATAGGAATAAAAAACATAGGGGATTCCAAGCTGGATTACCCCCAGCAGAATCAGGCCCAGCCAGCTTTTGCCGTCCGGCATGGACTGGAACATGAAGGGTAATCCGATCAAGGCTGTAAGGATATTCCCGAGAAGGATGGATTCAATGGGAGACCCGTCCTTCTGCATCCGCATAAAGATCGCCAGTCCGGCAAAGCTCACGCCGCTCAGTATGGCAACAATATTACCCCAGATGCCGTTTATGCTTATTTCATCGACAAAAAACAAAACCATTCCGGCGAGCACAAAGAAAATTGTAATCCAGTCCAAAAAACTGGTCCTTTCTTTCAAAAACCAGAAGCCGAAGATGGCCACATAAATGGGCGCCGTATACTGAAGCAGGATGGCGTTGGCCGAGGTGGTCATTTTATTTGCGGTGACAAAAAGAATCACCGTGCCCGCATAAAAAAAAGCAGCTCCCACCTGGGCAAAGCTAAACGTTATTTTGGGTTTCCTGATATACAGGATGAATACCAGTGCGGCGATAGCACTTCTCATACCGGCAATCGCCACGGGATTCCATGTAACAAGCTTGATGAGCAGGCCGCCAAGGCTCCAGAGTGTGGATGTGATTGCCAGCGCTGCAATCGCCAGAGACCGCTGCTTTGGAACAGAAAAATTCATACCGGGTCTAACCTCCATAGACTGCAGCTGCAGCCGCAAAATACACCATTGTTCAAGCGTTGGGACCTACTCGCCTTTCTCTTCCTTGCTCTCTTCTATTTTCACCTCATTCTCGTTTCCCCCGCTTTCCTCCTCCGCCTGCTTTTTGTTTTTACGGCCTCCCAGGAGGATGGCAAAGGCGAGCAGGAAAAGAACGAAGGTCACATTGTCCATGATTTTCTTGTCCACTTCGAAATGAAAAATTGCCTGTCCCAAACCCAATGCAATAAATAGAATACCAATGGCAGCAACGATCTTAATCCTGTGCTTGAAAATATAATTCATAATAACCTCTTTACGTTTTTTAATCGATATACATTTAATTATAACAGATAACGGATTGCTGTTAAACAATAGATTCCGTAAGCAGCCTGACGGCGTTGCGGATGTCTTTCAGGCTGGCAGTCTCGACCGGGCTGTGTACATACCGGCAGGGGATGGATATGACCCCTGAAGGTATCCCCCCGGCCGTCAGATGGATGGCGCCCGCATCGGTTCCACCTGCATCCAGTATTTCGTACTGGACAGGGATCCCGGCTTTTTGGGCCCTGTCCTCCAGCAGGCGTTTCACTTCCTGGTGGCATATGACCGACCGATCCTTTATCTTAATGGCGGGACCCCCGCCGCATTTTACCTCCATGGGCTTGCATTCCGGCGTGTCCCCCGTGAGGGTCACGTCCACCGCAATGGCATAATCGGGCTTTATGTGGTAGGCGGAGGTTTTCGCACCCCTCATGCCCAGCTCTTCCTGCACCGTGAACACAAAATAGATCTCGTTGTCCGTGGGAGGCAAATTTTTGACGGTTTCAACCAGAACTGCACAGCCGCTCCGGTTGTCCAGGGCCTTGGAGGTGATAAAATCCCTTTGCTGGGTGGCATCGCCCGTGAAGCAGGCGGTATCCCCTATTTTTATGATCTTCTCCGCCTCTTCCTTGCTCCCGGCGCCTATGTCGATATATAGGCCCGACAGCTTCAAGCCCTTCATGTCCTCCAGTTTTTCCTCATAGAATACGGCTCCCAGGGTTCCATTTTCAAACCTTACCCGCTGCCCCAGGGCAAAATGGGGTGAAACCCAGCCGATGGAGGAAAAACGTATAAAGCCCTTCTCATCGATGTAGTTGGCCATAACTCCTATTTCATCCATGTGGGCGGCAACCATGACTTTCCTGCCCGGGCCTTTTTTTACCCCGATCAGGTTTCCAAGGGCGTCCACATAGATTTCGTCCAGCAGCCCGGATATTTCCGCTTTAATCACATCCCTGACCTTTTCCTCATTCCCTGAAACGCCAAAGGCATCGGTCAACTTTTTTATCAAATCAAACATCCGCATTTCCTCCATTTTTAATTATTCCTATCCGTTCCTGGTTTTCGCTGAATTTGGCCAGGACGAGATTCACAATGCTTTTACAGCTCTCAAAATCCTTCAGGCTCATCATGGAAACAGGAGAGTGTATATAGCGGCAGGGGACGGAAATTGACGCCACCTTCACCCCGCTGCGGCTCCTTTGAATTTTGCCCGCGTCATTGCCTCCCGTGGTCGTCTGCTTGAACTGTATCTTTATCCCCTTAGCTCGGGCAAGGCCGTAAATGAATTGAACCAGCGCCTTGTCCGCATAAGAAGTCCTGTCCATGATGGTAAGAGCGGCTCCTTCCCCCAGCAGAGTGGAATAGTCCTGCTTTTCAACCCCCGGCACATCGGAGCAGGTGGTTCCCTCCACCACAAGGGCCACATCAGGCTCCACACCATAGGCGGCAACCTCGGACCCCCGGAGGCCCACTTCTTCCTGTACCGTAAAGCAGGCATACAGGTCAAAGGCATAGCTGCCTTTAAGCGCTTCCAGCAAGACTGCGCAGCCAACCCTGTCATCCAGGGCCTTTACCTTGACACAGTCCTCTCCGAACTCCACATACTCGCTGTGAAAGGCGATGAATTCACCCAGCGGCGCCAGCTTTTCAGCCTCTTCCCTTTTTTCGGCGCCGATATCGATGTACAGGTTCTTTTGCTTTATGTTGGTTCCTCTTTCTTCCCGCTCCTGCATATGTACAGCCTTGCAGCCGATAACTCCGGGAATCCTCTTTTCTCCTACGAGAACTCTTTTGCCGGGGAGGATCCTTTCGTCGATTCCGCCTACATTTTTAAATTTCAATATCCCGCTCTCTCCATAACCCGTCACCATAAAGCCCACCTCATCCATGTGGGCCGATAGCATGACCCTGTACACGGGAGCCGACCCCTTTTTAAAGGCAATGACGTTCCCGATGGAGTCCGTCCTGACTTCGGCACCTGTTTCCAGAGCTTTTTGCACGATATAGTTTCTTACCTCATCTTCAAATCCCGACACTCCGTTTAACTCCGTCAATTCTTTTAATAGCAAAGCAAACCCTCCAATTCGTCCTGGATACCCTTGATAAGCTTTGAAGCCAGTCTGGCCGTATTTTTTATATCCTTCAAATGTACCGTTTCTATCGTGGTATGCATGTATTTCACAGGTACGGACAGTAGGACCGTGGGGATCCCCTGCCTGGACACCTGGATGGCCCAGGCCTCCGTCCCCGTATCACCGGGTTCGGTGTCAATCTGATAAGGGATGTTTTCGTCCTTTGCGACGGCAATGGCCTTATTGGTAAATTTTCTGTGCAGGTTGGGTCCTATGGCGATGGCAGGACCTTTCCCCAGGGGATAGGCTTCTCCTTTGGGGGCATCGGGTATTTCCCCATGGCATCCGTCAATGACAACGGCCAGGTCGGGAGACAGATTATAGGCGGAAATTTCCGCTCCTCTTAATCCCACCTCTTCCTGGGTGGTGGCAACCACATAGACATCGGCCTCATGCCTTAACTCTTTCAGCTCTTTCAGCAGTTCCACAAGAACGGCGACGCCCGCCCGGTTGTCCAGGGATTTGCTGCTCAATTTGCTGTTCTGGAGTTCAAAAGGAACTGCCACAAAGGTGATGGTATCACCGATGGAAATGGACTCTTTTGCCCTTTCTGCCGTCAAACCGGCGTCGATGACCAGGTCATCCAGCTTTACGGCTTTTTTGGCCTCTTCGGGCTTTAAAAGATGGGGAGGCTTGGCTCCGATGATTCCGAAGACCTCCTTTTTGCCGTGGATCACAACCTCCTGGGCAAGGAGTATCTTGCTGTCGATCCCGCCGATCGTTGAAAATTTTATAAAGCCTTTTTCGTCAATTCCGCTCACAAGAAAGCCGATCTCATCATAGTGGGCCGTGACCATGATTTTCGTTTTGCCGCTCAAGCCTTTTTTAAAGCCCGCAACATTATAAAACCGGTCTGTTTCCACACTGTCGCAGTATTCCCCAAAAATAGATTCTATGTAACCGCACATGGTGCTTTCATTTCCGGATACGGCTTTATGCAGGCTTAAAGCTTTAAGCATATCCATACTGTCCATAATTGTCTCCATTTCTTTCAAATCTTCATAGTAAATGCCATTACTAAAGTACTATTAGATTATATCCCTGTCAAGCATTAAAAATGTACTTAAAACATTATATATTATTTATCAAATCCATAAAATACTATTGACTTGGATTGCGTTATAAAATATAATAGTCGTTGTCACTTTGACGGGCCTTTAGCTCAGTTGGTTAGAGCAACCGGCTCATAACCGGTTGGTCCGGGGTTCGAGTCCCTGAAGGCCCACCAAAACAGTTGAGAGTCGACAGTGCACAGAGGACAGCCAAACTGTCACTTGTCCACTGCCGACTGGCAACTTAATACATGGGGAGGTTCCCGAGCGGCCAAAGGGGGCAGACTGTAAATCTGTTGTCTCTGACTTCGATGGTTCGAATCCATCTCTCCCCACCAAAAAGTCCGGATCTTGCGATCCGGACTTTTACTTTTATATACCGCTATTTTAAGTTTTCCACGATCTGCTTGAAGGTTCTCCCACGCTCTTCAAAGTTTTTGAACATGTCAAAGCTGGTGCTGGCAGGAGAAAGAAGCACGATATCCCCTTCCGCCGCATTGGAATAGGCCCTGTTCACCGCTTCCTCATAAGTGCCACACCTGAATATGGGCATCGCCGCCTGCTTTCCGGACCTTGCTGCCGCCTCACCGACGGCCTGCTCTATTTTGGAGGCGGTTGCTCCGATCAATACAAGGCACTTGACATTCTCAAGGACAGGCTCTCCTATTTCATCGTAGGGGATTCCCTTGTCCTTTCCCCCGGCAATCAGTATCACTTTCTGCTTGAAGGTTCTGAGGGCTGCGATGGTCCTTGAGGGACTGCTGTCGATGGAGCTGTTGTAGAATTTGATTCCATTCAATTCCCGGACCAGCTCGATCCTGTGCTCAACACCCTTGAACGTCGTTGCCACTTTCCTTATGGTCTCAGGCTTTACATAATCAATGGTGGCCGCAGCGGCAGCCAGGTAATTTTCCACATTGTGCAGTCCCGGTATCAGGATATGGCCGAACTGTACCAGTTCAACCTCTTTTCCCCCGCTCCTGTATACCAGGACATTTTCCCTGATAAAGGCCCCCTGGGCCAGCAAATCCTTCCTGCTGAAGAAGACCACCTCTCCCGCCGCTCCGTCTGCCAGCTCCCTGGTAATGCCGTTGTCGAAGTTGAGTACCAGCTTTGGCCTCCCAAAGCGCTTTCTGTCGCCTTGAAAGCGGAATATGTTCTTTTTCGCATCCACATATTCCTCCATGGATTTATGTACGTCCAGGTGATTGGGAGACAGATTGGTGATAACCGCCACATCGGGACTGGCTTTCATGGTATGGAGCTGGAAGCTGCTGAGTTCAAGAACCACTTTGTCCGTTTCCCCGATCTCATGGACCCTGCTCAGCAAAGGCATTCCGATATTGCCTCCCAGCCAGCAGTTGTAGCCTTCCTCCTTGAGGATGGTATAAATAAGCGTTGTGGTGGTGGTTTTACCGTCACTGCCGGTAACGGCAAAAATCTGCGCCGGGCACAGGTCGAAAAAGACCTCCATTTCAGAAGTAATCTCGGCCCCGCGGCTTTTTTCCGCCACAAGCTCCGGAATATCGAACCGGATTCCGGGAGTCCTGAAAACCACGTCAAAGCCTTTGAGACCGCCCAGATAGTTTTCTCCCAGGGACAGCTTCACGCCAAGCCCCTCCAATTCTTCCGGAAGAGCGCCCAGCTCCTTCCGCTGGAACCTGTCAAAAGCGGTTATGTCAACTCCCAGGGCTGCCAGAAATTTGATCAAAGGCCGGTTGCTCACGCCGATGCCCAGCACGGCAACCTTTTTATTTTTAATGTGCTCATTGAATTCGTTGATTTTGTTGTTCAATGTTACCCCTCCGTTATACAGCTTCCCTGACCTTATGTAATAGTTTATGACGAAAAAAAAGACATTTAAACTAAAAATACATTAAATATCTTTATGTAGTTCGTCTTTTTTTAAAATACCGGTACTGCATGAGCGCCTTTTCCCATTTTCTTTCCCACTTTTCAGAGCCCATCATTCTGGCAAACTCAATGCACTGCATGAGGAATTCCTCTTCATCTTTTCTTTCATTCCTCTGCAATTTTTCCTTGATGGCTGAAAAGGCTCCAAATTTGTCGTAAAGGATGAGGTTCTCTTTACAGATGATGTAAAAATAAGTACCCACCGTACTGTCATTATACATGATATCTTCAAAAGTGTCAGGCGTATAGGTGAGAAATTTAACCTGCAGCAGTTTTTCCTTGATGATTTCAATTTTTAAAGCCTCATTAAACCTTATAAAATTGGCAAGGGCTGTTCCATCCTTCAGCAGCAGCATAATATCATAATCGTTCTGTGAATTTCTGTCTCCCTTGGCCTTGGAACCGTACAACACCATGCTCACTATTTCCACTCCGCTTTTTGCGGCACAGGCATCAAGGAGTTGTTTCAAACTTTTTATGATTCTGTCATTTGATAAGAGTTCGGATATCATTAGCGTCCTCCAAAAAAAATAAATAAATTACCACTTGCAATCATGAAACTTTTCTAGTATAATAACTCATGCATCAGATTTGCGAGAGTGGTGGAACTGGCAGACACGCTAGATTCAGGTTCTAGAGCACTTCGGGTGTGTAGGGGTTCAAATCCCCTCTCTCGCACCAGCGATACCTTCGGGTATCGCTTTTGTTTTGCCTTTTTTTATTTGTATTCGTTACTCCTTGTCTTTTACGTAGAAAAAGGTCCGTAAGGGCTTGAAGTTGAATTTGTTGCAAAGGATGATCTGTTCCGTACTCCCCACAAACAAGATACCTTCATTTTTCAGGGAAGTATTGAACTTTTTATAAATTTCATTTTTGGCCTCTTCCGTAAAATAAATCAGTACGTTCCTGCAGACAATCAGGTCGCAGTTGTCCGGATAACTGTCTCTCAGCAGGTTGTGCTGCTTGAAGCTGACACAGTTCTTTACTTCGCTTTTTATGGTGAACAAATCCCCTGTCCGGGTGAAGTACTTGTCCAGGTATGCCTTCGGCAGATTTTCCACGCTTTTTGAGGTATAAACGCCGGCATGGGCCTTTTCCAGCGCCCCCTTGTCGATGTCCGATGCGATGATTTTGATGGCGTTCAAAGGCATAAATTTATTGAGGACCATCACAAGGGTATAAGGTTCATCCCCGGTGGAGCAAGCCGAACTCCATATTTTGAGAGACTTTGATTTCTGCAGCAGCAAGGGCAGGATGTCTCTTTCAAGCACTTCCCACTGCTCGGGATTCCGGTAGAACTCCGAAACATTGATTGTCAGATAGTTGATAAATTCGTTATAGAGAGCCTTGTCGACCCTCAATGCCTTTACATAGTCCGTATACCCGGAAATGCCGTTTTTGGCGATAAGCGAGTCAATCCTTCTCTTCATCTGCTTTTCCTTGTAGCTGTTAAGATCAAGGCTTGTCATTGCATGTATTTCTTTTTTAAACCCCTCATAATCCATCAAGTTAACCTCCATTGTCGGCAGGCCGGCAAAGCGGTACATTCCTCCCCTTGCGCCGCCGGAATATAAATCACACAAGCATGCTGTAACGCTGAAAAAAAGGGACACTCATAAAGTGTCCCCTCAGTTTTTGCAGATTTAATCTTTCAGGTCTTCAATCTTATCTCCGATCAGGTCTCCGATGTTGATGGACATGTCTTCCTTGTGTTCGCTGGGGATAACTTCTTCAGCTTCAACTTTCGTTTCTTCCCCGGTACCAGCTTCAGCAGGCTTTGCCTCTTCAGTTTTTTCCTCCTGCTTGGAAGGCGGATCGATGGGCGCAACTTCCTTAATGCTGAGGCCTATTTTCTTTGCTTCCCCATTAAACTCGGTAACCTTGGCTTCCACTTCCTGTCCAACCTGGAGAACGTCCCCGGGCTTTCCGATTCTTACGCTGGAGATCTGGGAAATGTGAACAAGGGCGTCAATGCCTTTCTCCAGTTCTACAAAAGCCCCAAAGGGTACAAGACGTACCACCTTGCCTTTTACTACTTCTCCAACCTTATATTTTTCAGCAGCGCTGAACCACGGATTATCTTCGGCCTTTCTGTATCCGAGAGAAATCCGGCTCTTTTCCTTGTCGAACTCCAGAATGGTCACACTGACCTTGTCTCCCACCTTAAGCACCTCAGAGGGGTGTTTGACCTTTGTCCACGCCAATTCGGAAACATGGATCAAACCGTCTACTCCGCCGATGTCCACAAATGCTCCGAAATCCGTAAGGCTCTTTACAACGCCGTCATACTTTTTGCCGATTTCGATATTTTCCCAGATCTGGCTGGACAGGCGGCCTTTTTCCTCTGCGAGAATGGCTCTGACCGAACCCACGATCTTTCTCTTCTGCTTGTTTATTTCGAGAATCCTCACATTGACAACCTGCTTGTTGAACTCGCTCAAGTCCTTCACAAACCGGTCGCTGACCTGGGATGCAGGTATGAATATCCTCAAGCCCCCGGAGGTTGCAATCACGCCGCCGTTGACAACTTCGGTAATCTTGGCCTTTACCGGAGTCTTGTTTTCCAAAGCTTCCTCTATTTTATCCCAATTTTTCAGGGAATCAACCTTCTTCTTTGATAAGACCACATTACCTTCACCATCGTTAACTCTAACGACAAAAACTTCAACTTCTTCGCCAACCTTAAGGGAGGTTTCTGGTTTGAAATCCGGGTCATCGGAAAATTCTTCAATCGGGATTATTCCATCGGATTTGAATCCCATGTCAACAAATACTTCAGCATTGTTGTAGCCAATGATTTTTCCTTTTACAATCTGACCTGTCTGCAGTGTTACAAGAGAACTTTCAAAGGCTTCTTTGAAGCTCATTTCATTCTCCTGTATATTAAATTCGCTCATTTTTTCTATGACCTCCTTGATTATCCAGTCCGGTGTTGAAGCCCCGGCAGTGATACCAACTTTTTTGATTTTTTTTATGTCCATCGGTGGTAAATCACCTGATGTTTCGATGTTATAGGTTTCCTTGCAATAGTTTTTACATATTTCAAACAACTTGCGGGTGTTTGAACTGTGCTTACTGCCAACGACTACCATAAAATCTACATCTTTTGCTATTTCCGCTGCTTCATTCTGACGTCTGCTTGTTGCATTACATATTGTATCAAACTTTATTATATTTTCAAACACTTTATTTAAATATTCATTAATTGTTTGCCACTTTTCAGAGGTAATTGTCGTTTGTGCCACAACACAGATGGGTTTATTCGAAATTTTCGAGGAAAATTCATCGATATCCTCTGTGTTTTCCGCAATGAATGCCGTATTGTCGCACCAGCCGTTGATGCCGATGACTTCCGGGTGGTTTTTATCCCCGACGATCACGATTTGATAGCCTTCCCTGTATTTTTCATTTACCAGCTTGTGGATTTTCTTCACATCGGGACAGGTGCCATCTACCACTTCAATGCTTTTCCGGCCCAGCTCCTCATACACCGCGGGCCCCACTCCGTGAGCCCGGATGACCACGCATCCCGTCTCATCTATATCATCTACAGTTTGAGCGATTTTTACTCCTTTTGAACACAATTCATTTACTACCTGATCGTTATGAATGATGGGACCAAAGGTGTAGAGCTGTCCGGGGGTCCTGTCCAGGAGCTGGTATGTTTTCTTGACGGCGTTGCTCACTCCGAAGCAAAAGCCTGCTGTCTTAGCAACGATAATTTCCATGGGCATCTTCCTCCAACAGGTGATATACTCTTGCCATTATATTCCGGGTTTTTTCCAACATTTCCTCATTGGTGTACTTTTTTTCCGTATAGGGCTCCAGTTCAAAAGGTTCGCCGAAAATGACCTTTACCTTGCTGAAAGGCTTGTAGCTGGAGTCGATTGCCACCGGTATGATGGGGACCTCCGCTTTCATGGCAAGGGTCACTGCGCCCCGTTTGACCTTGGCCTTTTTTTCGGCTTTCCCCCTGGTTCTGCTGCCTTCAGGGAAAATCCCCACAATGTGTCCCTCTTCCAGGAGCTTTAGAGCCGTTTTGATTGAGTCCACATCCGCCGTCCCCCTTTTAATGGGGAAGGCACCCACTTTTTTTATCACAAAGCCCACCAGGGGAATTCTGAAAAGTTCCTCTTTTGCCATCCACCGGACAAGCCTTTTTATCCTGTAGCCGATAAAAAACATATCCGTCTCGGACAAATGGTTTGCGCAAAGAATTGCCGCACCTTTCTCCGGTATGTTTTCCCGGCCTCTCAATTCGACCCTGTAAAACAGTCCTGAAAAGACCCCGAAAAGAAATTTCATCAAAGCAACCATCAATACCCACCTGCGTAAGACAATATTTTATCTGCTACCTGTTCTATGTTTAAGTCCGTGGTATCCAGCAAAATAGCATCCTCGGCCTTGCATAACGGAGCAAAAGCCCTGCTGCTGTCATTTTTATCCCTGTAGTCCATATCCTTCAGCACTTCTTCAAAGCACACATCCTGCAAGCCTCTTTCCTGCTGCTCGTTAAACCTCCGTTTTGCCCTCTCCTCCAGGGAGGCCGTAAGAAAAAATTTAAAATCCGCATCGGGCAAAACATAGGTTCCAATATCCCGGCCGTCCATGACAACGCTATTCTGGGCTGCGATGGACCTTTGCAGCTCCACCATTTTCATCCTCACTTCCGGAATGGTACCTACGTTGGACGCACCTATGGAGACCTCCGGGGTGCGGATTTTCTCGCTGACATCTTCGCCGTCCAGAAAAATCTGCTGTTCATCCCCATTATGGACGATTCTGATATTGATGTCCTTTACCAGGGAAGCAAGTTTTTCCCTGTCAAGGGTGTCCACACCTTTTCTTATGGCCTTTAAGGCCACCGCCCTGTACATGGCTCCCGTATCAAGATAGATGATTCCCAGTGACCTCGAAACAATTTTGGCGATTGTACTTTTTCCGGCTCCCGCCGGTCCGTCGATTGCTATGCTTATTTTTGACAAATTCCTCACCCACGCTCTTCACATCAGTTATTCTTCTTCGGCTCCTCTGAGGTCCGGCCTTAAAATTTTTGCTTCTTTCAAATAGATATGCTTTATTTCTTCATTCTTTTTATCCGTATTAAAATGTACAAGCACCCGGATGCATTTTTCCAGGCTTCCCGGAACGTCAATTTCACTCATGCACATAAGTGCGATGCTTGTCCAGCCCATTTGCCTGGCTGCTACCGCGGGGAACGCGGCATTCAAATCTCTGGTGACGGTAAAAATAACACTGATTAGTTCTTCCTGTAAAAGCTCGTTCTGATTTGAAATCTCCTCAAGCAGGCGCCTTGTCTCTTCAATGATTTCGTTTGCATCGTTGTTTTCTACCGTTACAGCGCCTCTGACAGCTCTGACCATCACATCCTACCTCCATGCTACCATTCTCTATTCATATTATACCACCCTGTGGCCCAATCCTATTGAAACTTCATTGAGGTGAAGCAGTCCAATCCCAAAGAAAATGGCCACACTGATGTGGTCCCTGTTTCTTGCGATGCCTATTTTCCCGCCCACATTCAGGCCCAGCGCTTTGGGCATAATCTGGGACAGGGCTTCCCGTGTGGCTCCCGCCACAGCCCCCTCTTCAGCATGACTGTCGGAAATGACACCCTCTCTTTTTGAGGATACGACAGCCCGCTCAATGATCTTCATGACAGAATTGATAAATTCGCCGCCATAATCCACCGCCGCCGTATGGATGCCGGTCTTTGCGTACTCTCCCTGGAGCAGCTTTTCATCCTGCCGGTCGGTGGTCAGGGCAAGCCTTATGGCCGCGCTTGCGATCTCCTTGCTTCCGTAGTTCCTGTGGCCTTCATCCGTTTTATTCATAATTTCTCCAAATAGTATTTTATGTATAATTTACATTATATAAGATGAACGGGTCCAAAACAACAGAATATTATCGATTTTAAGTCCCTGATTGCCCTTAATCAATATTGATGTCCGTCACTTTTTTGATATTTCCTTTCACACTCACCTTTTTGCCCACACATTGGGTTTTTATGTTGTCGCTCTTTGAAACCACCTCTACACCGGCACCCGTTCCCGAGGAGCTTCCGTCAATTTCCACCACATCCCCGTCCTTGACGTCAACGCTTATCAGCATCTCGTCAAAAGCGGCAACGGCTTCTCCATTGACCAGTACTTTTAGTTCCGGGTTAGGCTCCTCTCCCAGCAGGCTCAGGGAAACACTGCCTTCTTCATAAAAAAATTCCTCGACCCCCATGGGAGTTCCTTCGAGCTCGCTGTCGGAGGTAAGGAAGGTTCTCGTCGAGGGATTGATGAGCGCCGTCTGGATGATAATCAAAAGCGAAAAGGTTAAAATGAAAAGGATAAAGAGCAGCCTTTCAAAGCTGAGCCGATAGTCCCTTTTGTTTGGCTGTTTGCCCCTGGTATTAGCTTTAAACACGATAAATTTCATCAATTGCCACCCCGCATATCATGGGAACGGTTAAAATAAAGTTCCCTATAATTATTCCCCGTTTGAAGGCTTTTAAAGGAGGCTGTGAAAATAAGATGGTCCTTTTTCCAGCCTCCTAAATAATATGCGTAAGGGAGCAAAAAAATACGCCGGGAGTTTGGTTTGAAGGTCTGCCGTCAGCAGTTGATCCCGGCCAGATAGCCCGTGGAAAAGGCAATGGTGAGGTTGAAACCTCCCGTATAGGCGTCCACATCGATCAGTTCCCCGGCAAAATAAAGCCCTTTGATAAGCTTGGATTCCATGGTGGAGGGATTGATTTCATCGGTGGAAACCCCTCCCGCGGTGACAATGGCTTCCTCGATAGGCCTTGAACCGGTGATGGTTATTTCAAGATTTTTCAAAAGCCTTATGAGGCCGCGTCTTTCTTCCCTGGTAATCTGGTTGACGGATTTGTCGGGTGAAATTCCCGAAAGCCGTATGATGACAGGAATCATTTTTTGAGGCAGCAACTCGTCCAGGGCATTTTTGAACTGTTTCCTGGAGAACTTTTCAAAATCCCGCTGTAGCCTTTCGTCCAGCTTTTCTTCCGACAGTGCGGGCTTCAGGTCGATGACAAGCTTTATATCCCTGTAGTTATAGTCCAGTACATGCCTGCTGCCGCTTAAAATCACGGGTCCCGACACACCGAAATGGGTGAAGAGCATTTCTCCGAAATCCGAATATACCTTTTTCCGGTTTTTATTGAGGATGGTGACGGAAATGTTTTTCAGTGACAGTCCCTGAAGCTCTTTGACCCAGGATTCCTCCGCCACCAGGGGTACAAGGGAGGGCTTCAGGGCTGCAATGCTGTGTCCCAGCCTGCGGGCAATGGCATAGCCGTCACCCGTCGAACCGGTACCGGGATAGGAGGCTCCCCCCGTAGCCAGGATGGCCGCATCGCATTCAAGCTGTTCGCCGTTTTTGAGAACCACGGCTTTCACTTCTCCATTGACTGTGCGTATACTTTCTACAGGCGACTTAAGCAAAAGCCTGACCCTGTTTCTATTTACATACCTCCAGAGGGCATCCACCACATCCTTGGCCTTATCCGACTGGGGAAATATCCTTCCGCCCCGCTCCACCTTGGTGGGCAGCTGGTGCTTTTCAAAAAAATCAACAATGTCCGCGTTGGAAAAGGTATAAAAAGCGGAATATAAAAAATTCCCGTTGCCAGGAATATTTTCAATCAATCCTTCCATATCCGTGTTGTTTGTTATATTGCATCTTCCCTTGCCGGATATCAGCAGCTTCTTCCCGATTCTGTCGTTTTTCTCCACAAGGCTGACCGCTTTTCCAAGCTCCGCGGCTTTCCCCGCCGCCATAAGCCCTGCGGCTCCGGCACCTATCACTACAACCTGTTTGCTCATATATTTTCCCCATACCTTCGTCGGTGTCGTTAAAAAATGGGCCTGGTGTTTTCCCTGCTTCTTAAATGGTTTGCATCATTGAGAAAGTTTATATAGCTTCTTTCCCCGTCGATTGTCAAGAAACTCAAAGACGCATTGGTCATGTAAAACCTGTTGTATGCCGCAAGGGGTATGTCCAAAAGCCCCAGAATGATGGTCTTCAGTATTCCCCCGTGAGACACCACAACAATATTTTTGCCTTCATTTTCTTTAATTATTTGTGTAATGAAATCCATGGACCGCTGCATGACTCTTTCCAGGTTTCCTTCTCCCGGAAAACTGGCCAGATGGGGTGTCGTCTTCCAGCAGGAAAAATTGTAATCGGTCCTTGCCCGCATCTCCTCAAAGGTAAGGCCTTCCCACTCCCCGAAGGCAATTTCATTCAACGCCTTGCTTTTTATTACTTCCAGTGAATGCTTTTCAGCGATTTTCGCCGCCGTATTGACAGCTCTTGAGAGCTGGCTGGAAAATACAATGTCGATGGGCTCCCCCGCAAGCCTTTCTGCCACGGCTTCCGCCTGTTTTACCCCTTCTTCGTTCAAATCAATGTCGATACACCCCTGGCACCGGTTTGCCCGGTTCCAGTCGGTTTCTCCATGCCTTACAAGGTACAGTCCCGTCAATTTAATAGTCTACCTTTCTGTTGGGTTCAAGTTCGTCGTTCTTCTCGTAAACCTGGTATTCATCCCAGATCTTTTCAAGCTTTTCGAAAATGTCATAGACATCCTGCTTCTTTCTCATTCCCACAGCGACGATGAGTGCATTAATGATGCTGAGGGGAGCCACCAGGGAATCTACAAAGGACGCCATGTCGCTTCTTGCGATGAGAGAGTGGTCGGCGGTTTCAGCCAGCGGAGATTCCTTGCTGTCGGTGATGGCAATGACCTTTGCGCCCTGGCTTTTTACAAACTGCAGCGCTTTGATGGTCCTCTTGGAGTATCTCGGGAAGCTGATTCCTATGACCACATCGTCTTCCGATACCCGGATGATTTGTTCAAACATTTCACTGACGCTGGTCGTATGTACAAGCCGTATGTTGTCAAAAATAAGGTTGAAGTAAAAACCCAAAAAACTTGCAAGGGGAGCTGCACTCCTGACCCCGAGGATGTAAAGCTTCTTGGCGTTCAGAATGCATTCCACCGCCTGGTTGAAGCTTTCCTGATCCATTTCCTCCAGGGTTATCTTGAGCTTTTCCATGTCCGAATGGAGCACGCTTTTTAAAATGTTATCCTCGTTGATACGGTTGGAGGTAACCTCGATCCTTTGTACGGCAGTGAGCTTGCTTTTGATCAATTCCTGTAAAACCTTCTGAAGCTTGGGGTAGCCGTCAAAGCCAAGCTCAATTGCAAACCTTACCACCGTCGATTCACTGACTCCCACGATTTCCCCCAGTCTCGCGGCGGTCATGAAAGCAGCTTTGTCATAATGGTTGATGATATAGTTTGCGATAAGCTTCTGGCCTTTGCTGAAATCCGGGGTACCATCCTGAATTTTTTTGATCAGGTCCTGATGCCTGTTCTCCATAAAAACACTCCTCTTGATTTATCTACAGTTCATATTATGTCGGGCATTTTCAAATAATATAATAACATTATAATATTACATTTTTGCAGGATAAAAATCAAGAGGCTGCATTTTTGAAAAGCGGTTAAAATAACTCATACAGGGAGACAGCGATGATACAGATTGACGATGCGGGCAGCGGGAGCTTTGTGGGAGGCACGTGCATAGGAATCTACCGGCCGGAAAGCAACGAATATTATTTTGATATCATTCCGGTGGATTTGTATAATAAAGAAAATTTTAAGAAAAAACTCTATCTGGATGAAGTGGTCCATATTGTGGAAAAAGGTTTTAAAAGCTTAAACGTAAGCACCTCGGAAACCATTGAAATATGCCGGGGCTACATGTTCCAGGAACTTAAGGGCTGGCTTGAGGAAAAGGGCTTTTGCTGGTATGGGACCCACATCACCGGCCGCATACAGGAAGTGGTGGAAAAAAATTTCGAGCTTTACACCGTAAGCCTCGGCCTTCCCAGGCAGTACATAAAATACACAAGGTATCCCTTTCACTTCCACAAGCTGCTCCGGTGGGTATTCGCGGATTTTGACAGTAGAATCGGCCTGTGCAAGGTGGGGTGGAAAAGCTGGGAAAAGTTCTCCGGCATAAAGCCGGAGGTATCCTATTCCATCATGGACAGCACCCAGTATCACTGCCTGAAATGTGGAAAGCACATCCGGAAGGGATCCAGAATAAAGGTGCTGACGTATACCAGCAACAAGGAAAACTATGTTTACCTGCACAGCAAGTGCCCGGTAGACAGAACAAAACCGTCGATACCGGGCACCTGAAATATATGTCTTCAGAACTTGCCGAAGAACTTCCAGAAGGAAGGCCTGCTCTGGGTCTGGGGAGCAGCATCCGCCGGTCCTACGGGTCTTACGGATTTCACCACCATCTGGCGGCCTGTTTGGGCACTGATGGCTGCAATGGCGGCGGAAATAACGGCCACCACCTCTTCCCCGCTGTCTTCCGGTTTGTTCCTCTGGGCGATACGGTATTTGAAAAATTCTTCCGCCACCTGGGGCAGGAGGGCATAGGACAATACATCCTCGTCCTGCTCAATGTACTGGGCGATCTGCTCCCTGATCTTCTCCAGCTCCGGGGCAATAAGATCGGCAGGCCTGACGGTTATGGGCTCTTCTCCGCCCAGTATTTCCTTTTGCAGCTTTTGCGATATGGGAGCCGGAGTCTTTCCATAGGCTCCTCTCAAAAGGTCCCTGGATTCTTTCGGAACCATTTTGTACCTCTCGCCGGCAATGACATTCATTACCGCCTGGGTGCCTACAATCTGACTTGTAGGGGTTACCAGCGGAGGATATCCGAATTCCTCCCTCACCCTGGGCACTTCTTTCAGCACCTCTTCAAACTTATCAGATTTTCCCGCCTGTTTCAACTGGGATACCAGATTTGAGAGCATTCCTCCGGGAACCTGGTATATCAGCGCGTTGACGTCCACACCCATAACTTTTACATCCAGCAGTCCGCTGGCAATGTATTTTTCTTTGATGGGTCTGAAATAATCTGCGATTTCGCTGAGAAGGCCCAGGTCCAACCCGGTATCATAGGGAGTATCCTTCAATGTAGCTACCATTGGTTCTGTGGGCGGCTGCGAAGTTCCCATGGCCATGGGCGAAATGGCGCAGTCAATCACGTCACAGCCCGCTTCAATGGCCTTGAGGTAAGTCATGGAGGCGACACCGCTCGTGTAGTGGGTATGCAGTTGTATGGGAATGCTCACATTTTCCTTGAAAGCCTTGATAAGATCATAGGCCGCATAAGGAGTCAGCAGTCCCGCCATGTCCTTTACGCAGATGGAGTCGGCTCCCATGTCTTCAAGGGTTTTGGCGTCTTTCACAAAAAGCTCCAGGTTGTGAACGGGGCTTATGGTATAGCATACCGTTCCCTGGGCATGGCCGCCTTCCTTCTTACATGCCTTGATGGCAGTTTCGATATTCCTGGGATCATTCAAGGCGTCAAATATTCGGATAATATCCATTCCATTGGCGATTGCCTTGCGCACAAAATATTCAACCACATCATCGGCATAATGTTTGTAGCCGAGCAGGTTTTGTCCTCTCAAAAGCATCTGGAGCTTGGTATTCTTTGCTTTGCTCCGGAGCTTCCTGAGCCTTTCCCAGGGATCTTCCTTCAAAAACCTGAGGCACGAATCAAAGGTTGCGCCTCCCCAGGCCTCCAGCGAATGATACCCCACTTTGTCGAGCTTTTCTATGATGGGAAGCATTTCATCGGTTTTCATCCTTGTAGCAATCAAGGACTGATGTGCATCCCTCAGTACAGTTTCAGTAATTCCAACTCTGGCCAAGGTTTTACACCTCCTTCTATTGTGGTCTTCCTCGTTACATTGATACCAGAACGTCTCCGGCATTTACGGAAGAACCCTTTGAAACATTGACGGAAACAATCTTTCCATCGGACGGAGCAACAATTTCATTTTCCATCTTCATTGCTTCGAGTATCAGCAATACCTGATTTTTTTTAACCGCATCACCGGCATTTACATTTACTTTGAGAATGGTGCCGGGCATCGGAGCTTTTACAGTTACGGAACCTGACGCTGCAGGTGAGGCTGCTGCTGCCGGTGCAGCCGGGGCGGGGGCCGGAGAAACGGCAGGAGCCGCCGCTGCGGGTGCAGGTGCTGCCGCAGGTGAGCCCACCTCTTCCACTTCCACCTCATACTGGTTTCCATTTACTTTAATCAAGTATTTTTTCATATTCATCTCCATTTCCGCCGGTGGTAAATGAATGATCCTTTGTAAAAATCCTCTTTACCCCATGCAATTTATTTTTACCTATGTTTCTTAGTATTAAAATTAGTATTAAAATCTATATCATATTACCATATAGATACCCTAAATAAAAGCTTCAGGACATGGAATCCCATGGTTTTTGACACTATAATGGAATATTTCCATGCTTTTTGGGGGGTCTGCTTTCCCTTTTGTTGTTCAGCATTTCCAGGGCGCTGATAAGCCTGTTCCTTGTTGAGGAGGGTTCAATTACATCATCTACATAGCCTCTTGCCGCTGCCACATAAGGATTTGAGAACTTATCCCTGTATTCCTCGATCTTCTTTTTCTTTTCTTCCGCCGGGTTGGCAGCGGAGGATATTTCTTTCCTGAATACGATGTTGGCGGCTCCTTCCGCTCCCATCACGGCAATTTCCGCCGTGGGCCATGCAAAAACCATGTCGGCTCCCAGGTGTTTGCTGTTCATGGCAATATAGGCGCCTCCGTATGCCTTCCTTAAAATGACATTGACTTTCGGCACCGTGGCCTCGGAAAAAGCATAAAGCAGTTTGGCTCCATGCCGTATGACGCCGCTGTGCTCCTGTCCCACGCCGGGAAGATACCCGGGCACGTCCGTAAAGGTGACCACGGGAATGTTGAAGGCATCGCAGAAACGCACAAATCTTGCGGCCTTATCCGCCGAGTTCACATCGAGCACACCGGCCATATATTTGGGCTGGTTTGCAATGATACCCACGGTTTTCCCATAAAGGCGCCCGAAGCCGATGATGATGTTGGGGGCAAAAAACTTCTGCACTTCAAGGAAATCACCGTTGTCCACGATTTTTCCGATAACCTCCAGCATATCATAGGGCTTGTTTGCATCGTCGGGAATAATTTCGTCCAGTTCCTCCACAATCCTGCTGAAAGAATCGTTTCCGGCGTACACATTGGATTCCGACATGTTGTTGTCGGGAAGAAAGCCGATAAGCCTTTTGATTTCAGCAATGCACTCCTGCTCGCTGGAGTTCTTGAAATGGGCTACTCCGCTGGTACCGTTATGTACTTCCGCTCCTCCCAGCTTTTCGAAAGTGACGTCCTCACCGGTGACGGATTTGATGACTTCCGGTCCCGTAATGAACATATAGCTTGATTTCTCAACCATGAAGATGAAGTCCGTAATGGCCGGAGAATAAACCGCCCCGCCTGCACAGGGACCCATGATTACGGAAATCTGGGGTATCACGCCCGACGCCAGGGTATTCCTGTAGAATATCTCTCCAAAACCGCTGAGGGAATCAATCCCTTCCTGGATCCTCGCTCCGCCCGAGTCATTGATGCAAATAAATGGCGCGCCCATCTTCATGGCCATGTCCATGGCCTTGGTTATTTTCCGGGCATGCATTTCTCCAAGAGATCCGCCAATCACCGTAAAATCCTGGGACGAGACAAAAACCAGCCGCCCGTTTACCGTTCCGTATCCGGTAACTACGCCGTCTCCGGGAATTTTTTTCTTTTGCATATCGAAGTCTGTGGTCCTGGTTTCAACAAAGGCATCAATTTCTACAAAGCTGTTGTCGTCAAAAAGCAGGTTTATTCTTTCTCTGGCCGTCATTTTTCCCGACTTGTGCTGCTTTTCAATGCTGTCTGCACCGCCGCCGAGCTGCAGCTTCTCTTTTCTGGCCTTTAAATCTTCTATTTTGTTTTTAGCACCCATGGTTTTGCCACCTCGCATCGTTATTTTTGAATGTTGCATATAAGGCCCGATCAATCTGGATACACCATCAATCCTTCATTACTTATCATATGCTATTATTACCAGGTAATAATAATCTATGATAGATTATATCCTATTTTCCAGGGCATTGCAATATTTTCCCTTTATTCTTGCAAACAAACGAAAAAACCATTCACAGCGCCGGCGGTAAGCCGCTTCTCTGCAAATGGTCCCGTATTTGCTATTTACTCCCCTATTTTTTCAATACAAATCAAAATGGGGGGACAATTGATCTGGTTCACAAATTCCGTCTTCATAACTGCAAACTTCCTGCAGTCAATGCCTTTGATAAACTCCATCACCAGGTCTTTTTCTTCAAAACCGCTGTCTCCTCCATAATAGACAACGATGGCCACAACGCCACCTTTAGGGATGAGATTCATGGCCTTGTTCACAGCTTCAATGGTGGAAGGGGCCTTTGTACCTATGCTGTGGTCACCCCCCGGAAGGTATCCCAGATTGAACATGACGGCCTTAACTCCGGCTTTTACGTAGCGGTCGATGTTTTGATGTCCGTCGTTGATCAATTCCACCCGGTGGAGCAGCTTGAGCTGTTCAAGCCTTTTCCGGGTCTTTTCCAGGGCGCTCTGCTGGATATCGAAGGCGTACACCTTTCCCGCATCCCCTGTCAGTTCTGCCAGGAAAGCAGTATCATGGCCGTTTCCGGCAGTAGCGTCAATGACATGATCCCCTTCCTTCACTACACTTTTTATAAGGTCATGGGACTGACCCAGTGAATTCCTTAAAACGCACAACGGGCATGCACTCCTTTCACGGTAAGGCTAGCAGGCAATTTTGCCCCTTTCTATCCATTCGATCACCTGGGAAACCGCATGCTCGTCATGATGGCAGCAGCAAAGATTGGCACACTCTTTCAGGGTATCATGGGCGTTTGATACGGCAACTCCCGTTCCCGCATACTCAATCATCTCGAGATCATTCAGATTGTCTCCCATGGCAACGATATTCCTGCTGCTTATTCCCGATATTTTTGAAAGCTCCAGAAGGGTACGTCCTTTTGAAGCCTCCCAGCTGAGAAGTTCCAGGAAGTCCGCCTGTGAATACACATGCCTGAATTCCCGGGGCTTTTGGGAAAGATATTCTTCAACCCTGGTAAGCTCCTCCGGATGCCAGCCCAGAATGACCTTTGTCCACGGCAGGGGGATGTCCTGGAGCGAGGAAGGGATGGGCTTCAGAGAATCCCTTTTCACATGGGCCTCAATGGAGAAATTGTTTCTCAAAATGTGGATGTCGCTTCTTTTGAAAACCTCCACTCCCATTTCAGGAAATCTGTCCATCAGTTCTTTCACCACCTCGCGGGTGGAGTCGGGCAGCCACCGGTTCCACAGCACCTTCCCCGATTCGAGGTCGTAGAGGGCGGCGCCGTTGTAAATGATCACCGGCAGGTTCACGGGAAGCACGTCAAGGAATTTGTCGATGGACCCTTCGTCCCGGCCTGTGGCGAGGGTAAAATACCCACCCTGCTCCACAAACCGGTTAATGGCGTTTAAATTGTCCGGACTGATTCTTTGCCGGCTGTCCAGAAGGGTTCCGTCCATGTCGCAAACCAGCAGCTTTCCCTTTGCCCTGCTTGAGTTACGTTCCCTGTTCATTCAGCGTTCACCCCCGTCGGAGGTGAAAATAGGCTTATACATTTCCGGCCTCCGGTCCCTGAAAACACCCCAGGAGGCCCTGTGCAGCTCAATTTCGTCAAGGTCGAATTCGGCAGTCAGGACCGTCTCGGAACTTCTGTCCGCCTCTGCAACCTTTTCGCCGGTCTGGCTGGTGATAAAGGAGGAACCGTAAAAGGAAATATCCGAACCGTCCACCGACTCATGGCCGATGCGGTTGGAGGCCACCACCGGCATGATGTTTGCAGCCGCATGTCCCTGCATGCAGAGCTGCCAATGGTCTTTGGAATCCATTCCCGCATCCTCCGGCTCCGAGCCGATGGCCGTGGGATAAAAAAGTATTTCTGCTCCCATCAGCGCCATGCACCGGGCAGCTTCAGGAAACCACTGGTCCCAGCATATGCCTACGCCTATTTTTCCAAACTTTGTATTCCAGACCTTAAAGCCCGTATCCCCGGGGTTAAAGTAGAACTTTTCTTCATAGCCGGGGCCGTCGGGGATATGGGTTTTCCGGTAAACCCCCAGGACTTCTCCGTCCGCATCAATGACCGCCACGGAGTTGTACCGGGCGTTATTCTTCCGCTCATAAAAGCTGATGGGTATGACCACTCCCAGTTCCTTTGCCATCCTTTTAAAGTGGTTTACTGCCGCATTATCTTCAACACCCATGGCCAGCCTGTAATAATCCAGAATCTCCTTCTGGCAGAAATAGGGCGTCTCAAAAAGCTCCTGCAAAAGGATGATCTGCGCTCCTTTGGCCGCGGCTTCCCTCACTAGCTTTTCAGCTCTTCGTATATTTTCATCCCTGTCCCAGGTACAGGACATCTGTGTTGCAGCAACTGTAACCTTACGCATAAAATTCACCTCTTCATCCGGCGCCGATGGCTTACGGCCTACAAATTGAGTCTCGCAGGCCTTCCGACGGGCATTTGCTGTGTAGCACAGTGAATATTTCCTCCGCCGCGGGCGATCGGCATTCCATCGATTGTCACAATCTTCCTGTCGGGAAAAACTTTACTTATCACCGCGGTTGCCTTTTCATCCCATTCCGAGCAGTCTCCGCCAAAGACAGGAAGTATGATTCCACCATTCACAAAATAAAAGTTTATATAACTGAGCGTTAACCGCATTCCCTCGTAAAAAACCTCGGGGGGCTGCTCGATTTCAACGATTTCAAAGCTCCTTCCCCTGGCGTCCCTGGCCTTTTTTAATATGTCCAGGTTTTCCATGGAGTTTTCATAGTTGGGATCGGAAGGCTTCCGGGTTGTCTGTATGAGAATAACCCCCGGCCTTGCAAAACAGGCCACGTTATCCACATGCCCATCCGTATCGTCCCCGTATAAACCTCTTTTCAGCCAGACTATTTTTTCCACATTGAGATACTTTTTGAGCTGTTCCTCGATTTCCTCCCTGCCCAGCTGAGGATTCCTGTTCCTGTTGAGCAGACATTCCTCCGTTGTCAGCAGCGTCCCCTCGCCGTCCACGTGTACCGATCCCCCTTCCATTATAAAGGGGGCGTTAAAACAGGGTATCCCAAACACCTTCAGTACACTGGAACCCACAAGGTTATCCTTGTCCGCAGGGTATTTCCCTCCCCAGGCATTGAATATCCAGTTCACTCCTGCCATCTCACCCTTTTCATTGACAACAAAGGTGGGACCGTTATCCCGGATCCAGGAATCATTGTGTTCCAACTGGAGCACATCGATCCTCGGACCGCATTTTTTTGCGGCGAGGCTTGCAACTTTCGGTTCCGCAATCATGGTAACCGGCTCAAACATCGAGATTTTTTTTGCGGCGTCAATAAAAGCTTCATAGATCTCTTCAAGAGGACCCGGCCACCCGGCTTCTTTTATGGGCCACTCCATAAAAGTGCGTTCGTGCTTTGACCATTCCGGCGGCATTCTAAAACCAATCTCTGCTGGATACATATTTTTTCTCCCCGATCAAGCGCTTTTTACCGGTGATTTCAAAATCCCGGCTTCATCTCTATTTAAAATTGATTTCCCCGCAAAACAATATTATATTTATATGACATTATGAACCAAACAGCTTCAAATTTCAACAAAAACATTACCATTTTAAATTGGAACAGGACTTTTGTCAAAAAAATTTAAGGGGCCAATTCCTAGGAAAGCTTGAGAATCTGCATGTACAACTTATAGATGTAATACGTAATGATGGAGAGCGTGGCAACAAATGTTATTATAAAATATGCCAGCCAGTAAGAAGGAGAATTTAAAGGATTTAATTTTTTTATTTCCTCCTTTGCAAGTCTTTTGTATTTGTCCTTCTGAAACCAATAGTTGAATAAACTGAAACACATGGCGATGACAAGGAGCAAAATCACAAATATAAGCATTTCAACCTCCACATTCCGAATAAGAAAATTGTTCATTTATATTTATTTTAAATCCGTAAAGAATAATACCGACGCAAAATTTTTGCGGCAAAATATATCAGACCTCGGATGCCAAAGGAGGAATACGGATATGCCTAGCTGTCAAAGAATTTTATGTTCGGTAGGAAGCTGCCAGTACAATGCAAAGAAGGACAATTACTGTACCCTGGACACCGTCCAGGTCAGTGCATCGGCCAAGTCCGACAGCGGTGCACCCTATGATGAAACTCTTTGTGCCAGCTACAAGAATCCGCATAATAAGCAATAAAGCTGTTAAATTCTCGGGGCGGCTTCAGGGCCGCCCTGATTTTTTCCCTCCAGGGACTTTAGCTCATCAGATGTCAGGTGCCTCCAATGCCCCTCCAGCATGTTCCCCAGCTTCACTTCCCCGATCGAAATCCTTTTGAGGCTGATTACCGGATGTCCTATGGCAGCACACATTTTTCTCACCTGCCTGTTCCGTCCCTCATGAATGATAATTTCAACAACCGGCCTTTCCCTGTGGCTTTTGACAATCCTAAGCCTGGCGGGGGCCGTTTTGTAGTCTTCGATATGCAAGCCCTTTTGAAAAAGCTCTATTTCCTGCGGGGAAGGCAGTCCTTCAATTTCAGCCAGATATGTTTTATGGATTTCATGGCTGGGATGGGTGAGCCTGTAGGAAAAATCCCCGTCATTGGTCAGGATGAGCAGTCCCGAGGTGTCATAGTCCAGCCTCCCCACGGGATATATCCTTTCTTTTATGTCGGAAACCAGGTCCAGTACCGTTTTCCTGGAAAACTGGTCTTTTGAAGTCGTTACATATCCGGCAGGTTTGTTTACAAGCACATACACCTTGTTCTCTTCCTGGACAACTTCCTTTCCATCCACAAGCACCTGCATGCCGGGAGCTACTTTGACCCCCATGTCCGTCACCACTATCCCGTTGACTTTTACCCGGCCCTGCGCGATAAGTTCTTCCGCTTTCCGGCGGGAAGCCACCCCGCACCGGGCAAGATATTTTTGCAGCCTCATCTCCGTCCTCTGGCCTCCATTTTATCTCTGGGGACAGTCCCCAACCTTTTACACTTACGGCTCTTTGTAAAGAAAGTTGAGAACTGTCCCCCTATTTGAAATTGATTATATCATAAACACAGCAAAAAGAAAAAAGTGGGTATTTGAATCTCCCACTTATTCGTTTTCTATATCTTTTTTTATCTGCCCGATGGTATCTCCCGTTTTCACTTCTTTTCTTACGGTTATTTTTTTCCTTATGGTTTCGTTTGCCTTCTCAATCAGATCCGGCACCAGTTCAAGCACTTTCTCAAGGGAAGAATTCACATTCACCGGCAAAAGCTTTATCTGGTTCTGTCCCACAACCATGAAAGCTACGGGATTGATGCTCACTCCGGCGCCACTGCCTCCCGCAAAGGGAAATTTCCCTTTACTCCCGCCTCTGCTGCCCTCTTCCTCGTCGTCATCCTCTTCCTCGTCGATACGGCAGCAGGAATTGTATTCTCCTCCACCTGCCGCAAACCCGAAAGAAACCTTTGAAATGGGAATGATCACTGTCCCGTCCGGGGCCTGCACCGCATCTCCCACGATGGTATTGACATCCACCATGTCTTTAATGCTTTGCATTGCCGTTGTCATTAAACCTTCAATCGGATGATCAGCCACTTATGTCACCACCTATCATTCTTTTATGTTTTCGCCTGTTTTTTATATAGTGAAAAAGAAATTTAACGCTTACCACTATAATATGGACAACTTTTAAGCTAAATATGCAGTCGAAATCAACCTTGAATACAGGTTTTGAGAAATCTGGCTTAATATTGCAGTGTAGTTTTCCGGTTTCAAAAGTATTTGAAACAAAGGAGACCAGTATTCCGGTGGCGGCCCAGGCCATCCCGCTTAGAATTCCCGTATGGCAAGCGTCTCCGGTTCCCAGTGTCATGTCAATCCGCAGATCCTCTACGAGGAGCTTTTTTTCCAAATAATCCTTTATTGACTTTCCTGTTTCGTAAAACTGCCGGTAAGACTGCTTAAATCGTACGTAGACATCGGCCATTTCGGCACGCTTTTCACCCTCTCCCTTTTTTTCCCTGTCGGTTACAATGTAACGGTATTTCACCAGCCCCCGGAGGAGGATAAAGGTGAGCACCAGCTTGCCTGATTTCCCGTCAAAGCCGTATTCCAGGAGCAACCGGGCTTTGGTGAAAGCAAAACCGATAAACAGTATCAGCAGTATTCCAATAAAAAAAACCGGATAAAGCATTTTTACACCTCATCCGGTTATTTTTCCCTTTATTTTTCCATCTATTCCAGGGGTTCGTTTTCCTTTAAAGTCACAATCTCATTCATCTCAAGCACCGGCAGGTCGGAAATAGACTTAAAGCCGAAGGATCTCAGAAACTCCTCTGTAGTTTCATACAGGATGGGTTTACCCGGGGCGTCCATTCTGCCCGCTTCTCTGATCAGATTCCTCTCCATCAGCCGCGCTACGGCGCTGTCGGAATTCACTCCCCTGATTTGTTCGATTTTTGCCCTTGTTATGGGCTGGTTGTATGCCGTGATGGCCAGAGTTTCAAAGGCTGCCTGGGACAATCCCTGCTTGTGCCTGGGTTCTGCCAGTTTTTTTATATACTCGAAGTGTTCCGGCCTAGTACATAGCTGATAGGAATTGTCGATTTCCCTGATCATAATGCCCCTGTTGGAATGCCTGTAATTATTGACCATATTTCCCATAATCAGCTTGAGGGCCTTCCTGTCGATTTCAAGGATTTCCGCCAGGCGTTCGATGGGAAGGGCGTCCCCCGATGTAAAAAGCAGGCCTTCGATCACCGCTTCTATATTTTTTATTTCCATTGACCTCTTAACCTCCATGCCGCCGGGTTCCCTCTAAGTTATTTCGGCGGTCTCTTCCTGTTGGATATCCTGCTCATAGCCGGAGTTCCCATAAATGAGGATGTCGGAGAACTGGCTTTTCTGCTCGATCTTCACCCTCTTGGTCTTGGACAGCTCCAGAATCGCCAGAAAGCCTGTGACTACTTCTGTCCTGGACCTGTTTTTAAGGCTGAAGAGATCGGAGAACTTCAGAAAGGCTTTATTTAAAAGCGTTCTCAGTACTTCCCTCATTTTGCTCTTCAATGAAACCTTTTCATGCTGGAGGATTTGTGTGATCTTTCCCACATTCCGGTTCATTTTCTTCTCATTGCGTTCCATGATGGTAGTGTACACATTCCTGAGCTCCTCCGGATTCAATTCCAGCAGAGGCTCCTCCCAGACGGCTTCGATGATTTCCGGCAGCTTGTAATAGACCTTCTCCCACTCGGATTCACGGATCTTCAGCGCAGCCGAAAACTCCTTGTATTTCTTATATTCCACCAGCTTCAGGATAAGCTCTTCCCTCGGGTCGATATCTTCTTCCTGCTTCTCCTTGCGGTCCGGCAAAAGCATCCTTGACTTTATGTGAAGGAGGGTTGCCGCCATAACGAGAAATTCGCTGGCGATTTCCAGGTCCATCTCCTTCATGGCAAAAAGATAGTCCATATACTGGTCCGTAATCTCGTTGATGGGTATGTCATAGATGTTGACCTGATTTTTTTCGATAAGGTGGAACAAAAGGTCAAAGGGACCTTCAAAATTCTGTATTTTTATTGTGCACGCTTTGGTTAACGCACTTTCCAAGCTTTAACCCCCATCCGGTTACCAATCTATTTTCATCGCCTCGCGGACCTTTTTCATTGTCTCGCCTGCGGCCTTTCTGGCGGCTTCATTTCCCTTTTCGATAATTTCCCTGATGTACTGGGGCTTCTTTATCACTTCCTGACGCCTTTCGTAGATGGGCTCCATGTATTCCACCATCTTGTTGGCCAGGTTCTTTTTACAGGCCACACAGCCGATCTTTCCGCCCCGGCAGTTTGCTTCGATTTCCGGTACTTCACTTTCGTTGAACACCTTGTGGAAGGCAAACACCGCACAAACCTCCGGGTGGCCCGGGTCATCCTTTCTGATTCTGGCAGGGTCGGTAATCATCTGACTTACCTTTTTCCTTATGTCGTCGGGACTGTCGGAAAGGGCAATGGTATTCCCGTAGCTTTTGCTCATTTTCCTGCCGTCGATGCCCGGGAGAACCTTCGCTTTTGTCAGCAGCGACTTGGGTTCCGGAAGCACGTCCCCGTACATGAAGTTGAACCGCCTTGCGATTTCCCTGGTAAGCTCGATGTGGGGCAGCTGGTCTTCCCCTACGGGAACGGTATCGGCGCTGTAAACCAGGATGTCCGCCGCCTGAAGGCATGGATAGCCCAAAAATCCATAAGTGGCGATATTCCTGTCCTTCATCTGGGAAAGCTGTTCCTTATACGTAGGACATCGGTACAGCCAGGACAGGGGGGTGATCATGGAGAACAGCAAATGCAGCTCCGCATGCTCCTTTACCTGCGACTGGAGGAAAAAAGTGCACTTTTCCGGGTCCAGTCCTGCGCTGAGCCAATCGATGACAAGTTCATTTATATTATTTTTTATTTGTGACGTATCTTCGTATCCGGTGGTGAGGGCATGCCAATCGACAACAGTAAAAAAGCAGTCGTATTCATCCTGGAGCCTTACCCAGTTCTCCAGGGCTCCGAAATAATTTCCCAGATGGAGCGCACCTGTTGGCCTCATGCCGCTTAAGATAGTACCTTTTTTCATGTGCTGTTCACTCTCCTGTTGTGTCGTTATTCATAGATTATAATAGCACATTACAGGCTTTGTATACAATACAAACCGTTTTTTAGGATAGCAGTCGCCTGGACAATATGCCATACATCTGGTAAAATTTTAGAATGACGAAAAATTTAGGAGTTGTTTATGTTTGATTTTGACCCTATAAGAATTTTACTTACCATACCCGGAATAATCATTGGGCTTTCCTGTCATGAGTTTGCCCATGCGTATATGTCTGACAGGCTTGGAGATCCTACACCGCGCAATCAGGGAAGGCTGACCCTGTCTCCCTTACCCCACATCGATCCCATCGGTCTTTTGATGATTGTTTTTGTGGGCTTTGGCTGGGCGAAGCCTGTCCAGATCAACCCAAGGCATTACAAGAATCCGAGGAGGGACGAAATCCTTGTGTCGGTGGCGGGGCCTTTAACCAATCTCTTTCTTGCCGTCCTTTTCTCCATCCTGCTTAAGGTCATGTTGACCGCCAATGTTTTCAGCGGCATGAGTGAAAGCCTCTTTGTCAATATACTGCTGTTATTTAATTCCACCATCTGGATCAACATCATTTTATTTATTTTCAACCTGCTGCCACTGCCTCCCCTGGACGGATTCCACATCCTTGCAAATATTGTGAGCCCCAGGAGCTATGGCTTCCTGCAAAAACTGGAGCAGTACAGCACCATCATTTTGATCCTGCTGATCGTAACAAAAGTAACCACTTACATTGTAGGTATACCCGCACAGTATGTGTACAGCGGTATAAGAGGCATTGTCGGTTTTTAAAAGCGGCGTAACACAAGAGCACAGGACTTCAAACTTCTCCTGTGCTCTTTCTTTTCGGGCTGTCTATTTTCTGAACGCCACCTCACAAATCCTCCGGCAGCATATCGTTCCTTATAATATCTTCGTAGCTTTCCCTCTTGACAATCAGCCGGGCCATTCCATCCTTCACCAGCACCACCGGAAGTCTGGGAATCCGGTTGTAATTGCTGGACATGGAGTAGTTATAAGCACCTGTGGCCAAAACAGCCAGGGTGTCTCCGGGCTTCAATTCCGGCATGCAGGCATCCTTGATAAGGATATCCCCCGACTCGCAGCACTTTCCTGCAATTGTTACCTTTTCTGTCTTCTCGGCTTCCGGGTTGTTGGCCAGAACGGCGTCATAGGGGGACTGGTAAAGGGCGTATCTTGGGTTGTCACCCATCCCCCCGTCTACGGATACGTATTTTCTTACGTCTTTTATATCCTTTACGGCTCCCACCGTGTACAGTGTAATACCGGCCGGAGCGGCGATGGACCTGCCGGGTTCCATGACGATGTAGGGCTGCTTGAGTCCCTGGCTTTCGCACTCTTCCTTGACCACCCTGGAAACGGACGCAATGTAGTGGTCGTATTCAATGGGGTCATGCTCCGGGATATATTTTATTCCAAAGCCGCCTCCCAGGTTCAGTTCCTCGATTTCAATCCCCAATTCCCTTTTTACCTGGGCAATGAAACCAAGCATAACCTTTGCCGCCAATTCAAAAGGCGCCAGGTCGAATATCTGTGAACCTATGTGGCAGTGAACCCCCACCACTTTCACATTGCTGAGCTTTGAAGCGTATTTATAAATTTCAAGGGCCTCTCCGTTTTCAAGGGCAACCCCGAATTTTGAATCAATCTGTCCCGTCTGGACAAAATCGTGGGTGTGGGCATCGATCCCGGGCTTTATTCTAAAGGAAATGTTTGCCGTCTTCCCTTTTACGGCAGCTGCTTTGTTGATGTTGTCAAGCTCCTGTCGGTTATCTACTACAAACCTGCGGATGTTGTGCTCGATTCCCAGTTCAATTTCGTCCATAGTTTTGTTGTTCCCGTGAAAGTACACCCTGTCCATGGGGAATCCCGCCTTTATGGCGGTATAAAGCTCTCCGCCGGACACCACATCCAGGCCCAGGCCTTCCTGGTCCGCAATCCTGCACATGGCCATGGTGCAGAAGGCTTTGCTTGCAAACAGTACAAGCCCTTTGCCGCCGTAATACTTTTCCATTGAATTTTTATAGGTCCTGCAGTTTTTTCTTATAAGACCCTCGTCCATGACATAGAGCGGAGAGCCGAATTCTTTAACAAGCTCCACGCAGTCACAGCCGCCTATTTCAAGATGCTTGTTTTTGTTGATTTTTAAAGCCTCAGAGACAAACATACATTTTCACCGTCCAAATTAATTTATCTTATGGTAACATTTATCTTTGCAAGAGTCAAGTTTGCATCCTGCAAAAAAAACATAAAGCCTCCCACCGTCAAACAGTGGAAGGCTTATGAAAAAAACCATGTACCAATCTTAAAACATTATAATCCGGAGTTCATCCGGACAATATCCTCAAAAAAATCAAAGGGGTCTGAATACGCAGGCTCTGTAAGATTGAACTTCTCCATGAAATATTTGTTAAGATGATATGCAAATACCGGCCGCCGTTCCCCCAGCTTATCCTTTCTCATTAAGAATTCCTTCAATACTCCATATTCATCGTTGTTTACGGGATACAGGTTGACTTTTTGAGAATCTTCTCCTGCAGCTTGTTTGAGCAGGTCTTCAATGCCCACCGGCTGTTCGTCCTTTTTTGCCTTTACCACGATGGTGTTGGCGGCAAAATCCCCAACCCTCTTGTATTTATCCGTAAAGAGGATTAAAATCGTCCCGATCAGATTCAGCGCAGGAAGAAAATCCGCCATTCTCAGAATGTTTCTGAGCAGCGACTCCCAGAAACCCACGGGCTCACCGTTTTGCTTGAGGACCCGCAGCTTCATGATTTTTTTCCCCGGACTCTGGCCATTGGTCAGCATTTCAAAGAAAATAAAATAGCCGAAGAATATCAGAAATACCAGAAGAATTCCCACCGCCACAATCCAGGGATCCAGATAATTTATGCTCTGGATGTCCATTTGCCCGATGGACATGCCGACCAGCACAAGGATGATCAGCAGAAACTGTAGGACGGTATCGAGAAAGAAGGCTACAAATCTGGAGCCCAGACCGGCCAGCTCATATTCCACATGTACATTCTCAGGCGTAAGTATTTCCAGAACCTTTCTCATAGTAAACCACCTTTCAAGTTAATTCCATATTACTGATTGTATCAAAAATATATTTTTGTTAAAATATTTTTATATTGTTATATAAAAATTAAGAACAGGTAAGGAGCCAACCGTGAAGGAAGATAAATTCATAAAGGATAACGCAGAAATCTGGAAGGAGCTTGAGCATACGCTCAAAAAGCTCCGGGCAAAGGGTTTGAAAAGGTTTGACCGGAATGAGCTGGACATGTTTATCACCAACTACAACCGGACCTGTGGGCACCTGTCCTACTGCAGGACCTACTTCGGCAACACCGCTACGGCAGATTACCTCAACAGGCTTGTGGCCTCGGCCCACAGCTACATTTACACCACTAAATCCTCCACCCTTAAAAATCTTTATAAATTCTTCTTCATGGAGTTCCCAAGGCTTCTGCGGAGCAACAGTAAATTTTTTGCCCTTTCCACGGCATTTTTCTGCCTTGGCATCGCCCTAAGCTTCATCTATACGCTCATCTCCCCGGAAAATGCCGCCGCCTTTCTGCCCAAGGCCATTCTGGACAACATCGATTTCGGGAACAACTCTTCCGCCAACTGGAATGGTCCCATCGAATCCAGCTTTATACTGACCAACAATATACGCGTGGGCTTCTATGCTTTTGCCCTGGGCATAACCCTGGGGATCGGCACTTCCGTCGTACTTGTATATAACGGTTTTATCCTGGGAACTCTGGCTTCCCTGGCCATGTCCAAAGGCTTCAGCCTCTGGTTCTGGTCCCTGATCCTCCCCCATGGAGTCCTTGAGCTTTTTGCAATCTTCGTCTGTGGGGCAGCAGGCCTGAGCATCGGTTACGCCTTCATCAATCCCGGCCTGTATTCCCGCAGGGACAGCCTCATCCTCAAAGGAAAAACCGCCATCAAGCTTGTGTGCGGAACCATCCCCATATTTACGGTGGCGGGCTTTATTGAAGGCTTTATAACTCCTTCCGCCCTGCCCCAGCTTGCCAAACTCGGCTTCGCACTGTTTACCCTGCTGCTGCTCTTGTTCTGGCTCCTGTTCCCGGTATTCAGGCAAATGTACAGGGATCGGCAAAATACAACTTTTTCATGAGACTACGGCCCACCCTTATATCTGCATCATCGACTTCATGGTAAGGTACCGGTTCAACACTTCGACGGACAGTTTGTCCGGCGGTACGTCGATGGCGGCAATGCCCGACTCGGAAAAAATCCGCTTGATCCTGTCCCTTTCTTCCAGCAGCTTTATTGCCGACGCTTTAAGAAAGGTATCTTCAACTTCCTTCACTCCCTTGTCCATCATTTCTTCAATCCTTGTATCCTTAATGGTTATAACCAGGGGAATGTGGTTCCTGGCCAGGGATTTCAAGGCGGAAACCAGGTAAATGGCCTCATCGGAATTAAAAAGCTCCGTGAAGATGCAAAGCAGGCTCCTCCTTTTATGGTTCTGGTTCAGATAAATAAGAGAGCCTTTATAGTCTGCAGAAACAAAATTCTCCTCCACATTGTACAGGTTCTCGGCGATCAGTTGAAAATGGGCCATGCCTTTGCCGGGCCTGACAAACCTTTTGACCTCGCTGTCAAATACCATCAGTCCCACGTTGTCACCCTTCCGAATGGCAAAATCCGTAAGCAAAAAAGCAGAATTCACCGCGTAATCCAGCTTCTTTATAAAATTGATCTCTGAGTTCATGACCCTGCTGGCATCCAGCATGACAAAAATCTGCTGGTTTCTTTCCGGTTCATAGGTATTGACGATCAGCTTATGGGACCTGGCGGTGGCATTCCAGTTGACTTTCCTGTAGTCATCGTCCTCCATGTACTCCCGCAGGCTTTCAAACTCCGTTCCTATTCCGAAGGTTTTTACTTTTTTTACTCCGTTGATGAGCTGGCTTTTCTTTAAAGCAGCAAGGGTGTATCTCCTCAGGTCCTTGATGTTGGGATAGACCTTGTAATTCCTTGTGAGGTCGTAGCTTCCACTCCTTGAACAAAGTCCCAGCACTCCGTTATACCGGATGTGCACCTTTCCGAAGGCAAATTCTCCTCTTTTTTCCGGGAGTACGGTATAGCTGCCCAGAGTCTCCTGGTGAGGAAGCGCTTTTATATGGAAGTCGTCGCTCCTCAGCTTGAAGTAGCTGGGTATTTCATCCCGGAAAGCCAGCTCCAAAAGGCTGCCGCTGTTGTTCCTAACCCGTATGGCCACCTGGTTGTCCGCGCCCAGAGAGAACTTTTCCTCGCATACCCTCGAAACCTCAAGCTTCTTGGGCCCGGGTGTAAGAAAGAAATCCTGCAGCAGCAGTATCACAAGGATGATGTTGTATAGGATAAAAGCATTCAACGCCCCGCCGATCAGGGAACCCAACAGGATGGGAACCACACCGCAAAGCACCAGCAGAGCAAACCTTTTACTGAATGGCATGGTATTCTCCTTTACCGGGGGACTTCTACTTTATTGAGGATGCTTTTGATAATATCGTCATTCCTCACCCCGTCAATACCTGCTTCCGGTTTCAGAACAATCCGGTGCCGGAGCACTGGAGGGGCGATATCCTTGATATCCTCCGGCGTCACAAAACCCCTTCCCTCAACGGCAGCATAGGTTTTTGCCGCAAGAAGCATGGAAATGGAGGCCCTTGGGCTTGCCCCCAGGATGAGGCTGGGAGAATTTCTTGTGGCTTTGATGATGGAGGTGATATAATTGATGACTCCGCTGTTGACCTCAATTTTTTGGATTTCCTCGCGGCACCTTTGTATGTCCTCATAGCTGCAGACCTGTTCAATGTTTGTTTCCTCCAGCTTTGAACTGTGAAACCCGGAGTTGAACCTTTCAAGCAGCATATTTTCAAATTTCTGGGGCACATAATCCACCAGCAGCTTCATCATGAACCTGTCTACCTGGGCCTCGGGCAGTGGATAGGTTCCCTCATATTCCACGGGATTCTGGGTGGCCAGGACCATAAAAGGTTCCTCCAGCCGGTGGGTTTCCCCGTCGATGGTTACGGCTCTCTCCTCCATGGACTCCAGAAGGGCGGCCTGGGTCTTGGGCGGTGTCCTGTTTATCTCATCGGCCAGAAATATATTGGTGAAGATGGGGCCTTTTTTAAGGTAAAAGTTCCCGCTCTTGGCGTCAAAGACTTTCGTACCGGTGATGTCGGCCGGCATAAGGTCGGGAGTGAACTGCACCCTTTTGAAATCCGCCTTGACGGTTTTGGCCAGAACCTTTGAGGCCAGCGTCTTTGCCAGTCCCGGAACGCCTTCGATCAAGGCATGTCCCCCCGAAAGCAATACAATCACCAGCTGCTCTATAAACTCATATTGCCCTACGACAACCTTGGAAACCTCGTCAATTATCGCTTTTGCCTTTGCCTGGGTAAATTCTGCATTTGTAAAATCACTCATGATCCAATCCCCTTTCTGATCTTTTCTAAAGCTCCCATCAGGTGAAGCAACTGTTTGTTATCCTTACTTTCCAGTTCCACATAAGCCTTGCATTTGTTTAAAAGCTCTCCGAGCTTCCTCTCGGATAAAAATTTATTTTGTGCGACGGCCTGCAGCAGTTCATGGTCCTCCGGAATGGAACCGAATCCCAGAAACTTTGAAAGCTGCTTCTTAAAAAACCTCAAATAGGTTTCCAGTGCGAGGCTGCCGGCCCTCGCCTTTATGTACATGCTTGAAAGTGCGAAGAGGTTCTCATTCTCCTGCCTTTTTACCACTTCAAAAACAACCACGGGTTTTCCCGAACGCCTGGAAAGGATGTAGAGCAGTATGACCAGCGCTGCCAGCAGTTGTATGAAAACCAGGTGCCCCGTCTGGCCCATCAGGTCCCATATGGTAATTGCCCGGGAACCGGTTCCGTGGTAGTATTCATTAAAAAATACCGTTTTGTTTCCGGCGGCATCCAGGGCATTGATAAACTCCACGCCGGGATCGATTTTTTTAAGACCTTCATTGGTGAAGTTGTCCGCCTCATCAATAAAAATCAGCTTTCCCGAGCCCACACTGTAGACGCTGGAGGAGCTTTCCCCGCCGAATTCTTCTTTAAACTTGAGCCCCAGGTCTTCCACCGGGTATCTCTCAATTCCGGAGATGTCGTCGAGGAGTACAAGGGTGTTTCCCCTGTCAAGCCAGGCCTTCAGGTATTTTTTCTCCAGGCTGTCGTTAAATACGTCCATGTCCGGCTTTATTGCCACCATTGTAACTTTATCCGCCAAAAACCTGGCCGGCCTGTCATAACGGGAACTGTCGAATTTCATTTGTCCCGCAAGCAAATACAGAGCCCTGGCCCCTTTGGGACTTGAATTGTAGGTTGAGTATTCGGGATAACGCTCCTCCACCCTGCTTCCATAGACATAAAACCCCACCAGCAGGAGAAAAACTGCGATTGAACCGTAAATCAGCGCCTTTTTGACCCTTTGCTTCATGCTTTCTTTTCAACCTCCTTCACCAGAAGATTGAACCTGTTCCTCCACAAATCAAAGCTTTCGCTGCCGGGAACCATGTTTCCGTACCAGAACCGGTTGAAGTCCCGGGTAAATTCAAGCACCATATCAAAGTGTTCAAAGCCGCCGTTTTTTATTTCACCCAGGTATTGCTTGTTCGTTTTGGATTTATCTATCTTTATGAGGTCAATTTCATTAAAATGCAATAATAGTGCGATATACAGGTGCCGTATCCCCTGCCTGAAGTCCCCTTTTGCCGCCAGCTCCAACGCCTTTTGAAAAATCAGGGAAGAGTCCTTCAAAGACAGCAGCAGTTCCCGGTCCTCTTGTTGTTTCAGATATTTTGAATTCCTGAAATTCCGCGAAATAAAAAACAGCAGCAGGAAAAGCAGCAGGGCTATGATCAATATTCCCGCGGACTTGAGTGCCATCGCTGCGGCAGGACTCACTCCTTCCGGCAAGGGAGCCAGATTCATGTCCGGAAACTGTATCCGGGAAAAGAGCTTTTTGATTCTCTCTTTGATGTCATCGATGAGTTTCTTGATTCCCAAAGCGATGGTTTCCATGGTGGAGTTCTCCAGCTTTTTATCGGAAAACTCCCTGTCCTTGAGAATACTTTCAACGCTGTCCCTTACTTCCTTTTCGCGGTCGGGCTCCATGGCATTTACCGCCGCTGCCCCCGTCCGGCTCACAAAAACAAACAGCAGGAGGAAGGCCAGCAGGGCTATGAGAGTTTTTCCGCGTTTATCCACCAAGTTATGCATCAGTTGTTTCACCAGTTTCATCCGGAGCCTTCAAGCTTTTCTGCGCGGCTAAAAGCTTATCCACCTTTACTTCAAGGTCCAGGCCTTCTTTCTTGATTTTCAGATTAATAAAGATAACGGTTATTATGGTCCACAGGAATGGGTATATAAGGGAGCTCAGGACCTGTGAGGAGATAAAACCCAGCACAAACAGGCCCTTCCCCATGGCGTTCAGAGCAAAGGAGCTTGCGGTAAATATTACCGGCAGGAAATATAAAAGTACCGCCCCGATCAACAGGGACAGGGCGATGTGCCAGAAATTGCCCTTCGTAAGGTGCCAGCTGCGTGACAGGCTTTTGCCGAAATCCCCGTTCTCAAGGACAATGATATGCTTTCCGAATAACAGCCTCATGGCAAAGAAAGCCGTGACAAAAATGATGCCCAGCAGTATGAGAATCCCTAAAACCACCAGCGTTACAATGACCGGCGTGGACAAATTATTTCCGGGCCCGTTTATTCCTACCAGCGCCAGGATGACTGCTACCATAATGAGGGCGATGAGTATCACCGCGACAAGATAAATGCTGCCTATAATGATCCAGTAGACCACCTTGTTCAAAATCATATGTCCCAGTTTTTTAAAGCCGGCCTTGAATTCCGGAAAAGCTTTTGCCGGCGTACCTTGAACGGCATGAGAATAAATTATTTTTATAATGGCGGCTTCCATGGCAAGCTGCACCGTAAAGGAAAAGACCAGCGCCAGGAGCTGGACTACATAGCTCAGCATGGTGTATACCATGTAGGTGCTTCCCAGGTTTCCCTCATTTAATATCCCGGGATTAAAACCCGGGTTTCCGAAGTTTGAGAACAAGCCTTTAAATATATTCACCTGTTCTGCAAGAAGGTTGCCTGATATGTATGCGGACAACAGTACAATGGGCATATAGCCCACCAGTGAAAGGAGTGTAAGCTGTACGAAGTTGCTCTTGTAAAGCTCGATCGAATAATCCAGTACATCCCCCAGCGACATTTTTTTCAATATGCTTTCCCTGTCTTCCATGCGAATGACCATTCCTTTTCTGCAAAGTTTTACATATCGGACAAACATTTCTTCATGCAACGGCAACCAAAATCTAACAGTTGATCACTTTTAAAAATACCATAAAAGTATTTGCTTTTCAATACAAAGTATTCGCAGGCGGAAAAAAGCGGTGCCCAACTTATAAAAAGCTATATGAAGTGAAAATTCATATAGCTTTTAAGATATCTGTTCTCAAACTTTATAGTGCGTCTCCGCCTTTATTGTTTTTCCCAATTTCTGAAATAATCTTTTTGCTCCGCTAAATAGCTTTTGGTTATAAGGATTGAGTCTTCGAGTACTTTTTTGCTTTCTTCCAGGATGGGTACAGGATTGCATCCACCTTTTACTTTCTCCACCTGATCAATGTGGAATTTGTTTCCGCAGTTCTGGCACACCAGGGTTTCTCCTTCCTGGACATAATATCCCCTGCCGGAGTCAAAACAGACCTGGCAGGTATTGAGTGCTGTCCGAATCGTCCCGTCGCCGGCTTTAACTGCGATTACTTCCATGGTTATATCGTCAATTTTGTAAGGATAAAACTTCGCCTGGGAGGTAACTTCGCTCTTCAGGATTTTTATTGCTGCGTCCGTGGGTGCTTCAGCAGGTGCGGCTTCCTTTGGAGTATTGGGTGCAGGCTGGGGTTCTTCCGTGATACTGCCCGGCTGTTTGCCATCCTCTGTTTCGATTTTTTTTACTTGCCCGGTACCCTGTACCTTGTCATTTTGAAACGGAGCGGCTGCTCGCTTTTCCTCCTGTACACTTGCAGTTTTTGGGGGTTCCGTCTGTGGCGCCGCATTCGTCGAAGCATTGTCCTCCGGTATGGAATCCTGATTTGTTGAACTTTGATCCTCCTGCGTTGAGCCATCTGTTTCCGGGACTTGAATATCTGCGGAACTGGCCGTTTGTGGGGAATTGGAGTTTATACCCTGTTTTGGATTCATGAAATAGAATGCAATGACGATCAGTGCGATTACGACTGCTCCATTAAAAATAATCTTTCTGGCATTTAAGCCCCTGACCTTTTTAATAGTCATCTTGTACACCTCTACTTTGAATAATTTTCCAACACTTTATCAAAAAAATGTGAAGATTTTATGAAGATGACTATTTCTTCTATCCTTAACTTTAAATTTATGAACGCACAAAAAACGGTGAAGCCTTTGAGGACTTCACCGTTCACCTGCCATACAGCATCCTACGCCTTCCCCAGTCCGAACCAGGAAAGCAGCATCCGGAAAAACAACCGCATAAAGGAGGCCTTTTCCACTTTCTCTTCGGCTACGGCATCCACTTTCCCCACTTCTTTGCCGTCAACCTTATAGATGACTTCGCCGATTTTTTGTCCTTGCTCCAGAGGAGCCGTTATGTTTTCATTCATATTTACTTCATTGGTGACCTTGCCTTTTTCACCTTTTGCCAGAAGCAGATTGACATCATCCCCGTATATGGCTCTGACCTTGGTTTTAAGGCCCTTTTGGACCTCCACCTCACCGATGGCCTCTCCCTTGTTGTTTACTTTTGTGATATCAAAATTTGCAAAGCCGTAGTCCAGCAGCTTTCTTGCCTCTGCAAACCGGGTATTGGTGTCCGGCTCTCCAAGCACTACCGCAACCAGTTGAAGGTTGTTTTTCTTCGCGGTAGCGGACAGGCAGTAGCCGGCCTTTGTTGTAAAGCCCGTTTTCAGGCCGTTTGTACCTTCATAATGTCTTACGAGCTTGTTGGTGTTGGCCAGTTCGAATTTACCGTCTCTGAAGGTATCCATCCAGATGGTTGTAAAATCAAGGACTTTGGGATGCTTCATGACCAGTTCCCTGGACATGATGGCAATGTCGTGGGCACTGCTGTAATGGCCGTCATCCGTAAGTCCCGTACAGTCCACAAAATTTGTTTCGTTCATTCCCAGTTCCTTTGCCCTTTCATTCATTAAAGTAACAAAGGCATCCTCGCTGCCCGACACCTTCTCAGCCAGGGCCACGGTAGCATCGTTGGCGGAATGTACGGCAACGGCTTTCAGCATGTCGGTGACGGAGAACTGTTCCCCCGGCTTCAGATAAACCTGGGAGCCTCCCATTCCGTATGCATGCTCGGAAACGGGCACCATATCCTCAAAGTTCAGCTTTCCGCTGTCGATGGCTTCCATGATCAGCAGCATGGACATTACTTTCGTTACACTGGCAAAGGGAAGCTTTTGACCGCTGTCTTTTTCAAAAAGTATACTCCCAGACCCACCGTCAATCAGTATGGCCCCTTTCGCTTTTAAACCGGTAATGGCGGTTTTATCAAGTATTTTATTCACTGCAACGGCGTTATACTCATCGGGATTTGTCGCTGCGTAAGCCGGAAGAATAAAGGCATTGGCGGCAATGGCAGCAACTAGTGCAAGACTTATGATTAACCTTTTAAACACACGTGATCCCTCCAGGCAAAGCAAAAGAATTTATGTCCTTCTTCTAATTGTTATGCCGCTCAAAGGCATTATATTCTGAGAAATTTAGACACTGAGGGCCTGAATCTATTATACAATTGGGGTTAAGTTCATTGAAAGGTTAATATTTCCCTGCAAAAGTTAACTTATGTCAAAACCTCTTTACACCTGACACGTCTACATTGGCCAGGATAAGCGGTTTGACCGGGGGCTGCCCCTGTGAATAGGTGAAAGCTCCCTCCAGAATCTTCAAGGCGCTGTCAAGCCTGCTCCGGTCATTAGTGTAAAGCCTTGCGATGGGTTCCCCCTTGCTGACCTTCATGCCGTTTTTTCTATATAAAATAATGCCCGCCGAATAATCGATGGTGCTTTCTTTTGTTTCCCTTCCTGCCCCCAGGACCATGGAAGCGATTCCCAGGGTGTCGGTACTGATGCCCTCAATGTATCCGTCTTGAGGAGAAAGAAAGTCCATTTCGAACCCGGCCTTTGGGAAAAGGGAATAATCCCCGGCAACGGCCGGGTTCCCGTCCTGGGCTTCCACCATCCGGATAAATTTCTCCAGGGCGCTGCCGCTTTTTACAGCATGGGCCACCATCTCCCGGCAGGCTTCGACGTCGCCTTTTCCCGCCACTTCGAGCATTTTCGCAGCCAGCTCGAAGGAAACCTCCTGCAAGTCCTCCGGTCCCTTTCCTTTGAGTGTCTCCAAAGCTTCAATAACCTCCAGCGCATTGCCGATGGCGTTGCCCAGGGGAATGTCCATTTCCGACACCACCGCCACAGTCTTTCTCCCCACCTTTTCTCCGATATCCACCATGGCCTTTGCCAGCTCGATGGACTGGTCCAGGGTTTTCATAAAAGCACCGCTGCCTGTCTTCACATCCAGAACGATCCTGTCGGCCCCGGAGGCAATTTTTTTGCTCATAATGCTGCTGGCAATAAGGGAGATGTTATTTACGGTGGCCGTTACATCCCGCAAGGCATAGAGCTTTTTGTCCGCAGGTGCGAGATTGCCCGTCTGGCCTGCGATGGCAACCCCTATTCTGTTCACATTGTCCAAAAACCGTTCCCTGGAGAGGGCGGTATTAAAGCCGGGGATGGCTTCCAGTTTGTCGATGGTCCCCCCGGTATGTCCCAGCCCCCTTCCAGACATTTTTGCCACCGGAACTCCACAGGCCGCCACAATGGGTGCCAGCACCAGGGTTGTCTTGTCCCCCACACCGCCCGTACTGTGTTTATCCACCTTAATTCCGCTGATTTCCGACAGGTCCACCTTATCTCCCGAGTTCGCCATAATCTCGGTAAGCTCCGCCGTTTCCCTCTGGTTCATGCCCTTAAGGAAAATTGCCATGAGCAGTGCCGCCGCCTGATAATCGGGCACAGAACCTCCGCAGTAGCCATTGATAAAAAAGCTGGTTTCCTCGTAGGACAGTTCCTTGCCGTCGCGTTTTTTTTCGATGATATCGTACATTCTCATACCGAATCCTCCAGGTTCGTTTTACGTGGGACTTAGATTATTTCTTTGAGAAAACTTGTTCCGTTTTTAGGCGTCCTGGTTCCCAGGTATTCCGATATGGTTACGGCCAGGTCCGCAAAAGTGCTTCTGATGCCTAGATTCACACCGGCTTTGAGCTGCTTTCCATAGACCAGCAGGGGCACGTATTCCCTGGAATGGTCGGTGCTGGAAGTGGAAGGGTCGCAGCCATGGTCCGCCGTGATAAAAAGAATGTCTTCCTCTTTTAAGGCCGCGACAATCTCGGGTATTCTTCCGTCAAAGGCCATCAAGGCTTCTGCATATCCTGCGATATTGTTCCTGTGTCCGTAAACCATATCAAAATCCACGAGATTCGTAAATATAACCCCGTCAAAATCTTCTTTCAGGTATTCCAGGGTTTTATCAACGCCGTCCATATTGCCGTGGGTATAAACGGAATGGGTGATTCCTCTTCCGTTGAAAATATCCTTTATTTTCCCCACGGCTTTGACTTTAAGGCCTTTTTCTACCGCATAATCCAGAAAAGTATCGCCCACAGGATCAAGGGAATAATCGTGCCTCCGGTCGGTTCTTGCATAATTTCCGCTGGGTCCTGCAAAAGGCCTGGCGATGACCCTGCCTACGGCATGTTCCCCCTGTAACAGCTTTCTTGCAATGCTGCATATTTCATACAGCCTGTCGATGGGTACGACATCTTCGTGGGCGGCGATCTGAAAAACACTGTCGGCAGAAGTATAAACTATTGGATATCCCGTCTTGACATGCTGATCCCCTAACATCTTTATAATCTCAGTGCCCGAAGCAACGATATTCCCAAGGGTTTTCGTCCCGATGGCAGCTTCGAAAGCCTCCATCACCTCCTGGGGAAATCCTTGCGGATATACGGGAAAGGGTTTCTCCAGTATGATTCCCGACAGCTCCCAGTGACCGGTCGTTGTATCTTTTCCGGCAGATATTTCACCCATTTTACCAAAACAGCCTTCCGGATTGTCCCCACGGTTTATTCCCTGCATTCCGTCAATATTTCCAAGGCCCAGTTTCTGCATGTTGGGAAGTGAAAAGCCTTCGGTATTTTTTGCTATATTCCCTATGGTATTGCTTCCTTCATCTCCGTATTTTCCTGCATCCGGCAGTTCTCCCACACCGACGCTGTCCATCACGATAATCACAGCCCGTTTCATAAATCAACCTCCATTGTCCCCTATGTGCCCATATCCTGTGCGTAGTCTATGAGCACACAGATTTTATTTGAGTTCAGTCGTTGCTTTCCAATCCAACATATATTTTACCATAATTATTCAATAATATTGCAAAAAATAAAGGACGGAACAGATATTCCATCCTTGCTTGGATCTTGCTTCACTATTGATCTTTTGCTGTTTTTAATTCCCACTTCCTACGCCCTGGGATGAGTTTTTTTATAAATCTCCTTGATCTTGTTCTTTGCGATTTGGGCATATACCTGTGTAGAGGAAATGTCCGAATGCCCCAGCATCTCCTGAATGGACCGCAAATCCGCTCCATTCTCAAGCAAATGGGCCGCAAAGGAATGTCTCAGGGTGTGAGGCGTTATATCCTTGCTTATCTTGGCCTGGTTTTTATACTGCTTTATAATCTTCCAGAACCCCTGCCTCGTAAGCCTCTTTCCGTTTATATTGACAAAAAGTGCTTTCTCGTCATTTCTCTGGATGAGAAGGCTTCTGGCCTTGTTGAGGTATTCCACGAGTGCATTGTTTGCGATGGAGCCGATGGGAATCATCCTTTCCCTGGCCCCCTTATTGCACCTTATGTAGCCCATTTCCAGGTTTAAATCGCTGACATCCAGGGAGATGAGCTCCGTCACCCGGATCCCCGTGGCATAGAGCAGCTCCAGCATGGCTTTATCCCTGAAACCTTTCAGGTCCACGCATTTGGGCTGATCCAGCAGCAGCTCCACTTCCTGGGTGGAAAGGATCTGTGGCAGCTTCTTTTCCACCTTCGGCGATTCCAGTTCATAGGTCGGGTCATTTTCTATCAGCTTATTTTTAGAAGAATACTGATAGAAGGACCGGATTGAAGCCAGATTCCTCGAAATCGTGGATGTGGCGCGCCCTTTCTTTTGTAAATGCAGCAGGTAAGCAATAACCGTCGTTTTATTAGTGCTGGCAATGTTATGTAAATTCATCTCGTTTAAATAGGTTATGTACTGTTCTATATCTCTTTTGTACGATTGTAGTGTGTTGTACGATAAACGCTTATCCCTCTCCAGAAAATTAATAAACTTTTGAACTAAAGCTTCCATTAACAAACTACCCCTTTTTAATATTGATATATATTGATTTTAATACCTTTGTAATATTTATCATTTCAAATTTTTCCATAAGTGTATTGTAATATATTTTTTATTCATTTAAAAGAAATATTTACTAATATATAAAATATTGTTATGTCTACAAAGACAATTATCAACTAAGGATTCAAATATCTTGTTTTTCTACATTTTTCGCGTCCACTCACCTTTCTCATTAAATTTTGTTGCAATATTATGTAGCCAATTTATTTAAAAATATTATTAACCAAAATTACCAATCGTATACATTATTTTCTGTAATTTAACAATTCAAAGCGACTTTATTCTTGCTTTCCTGTAAAAAGCCTGTGTCATACGGCTCCCGTCACGATTGGCGCAATGATTTTTATCAGTACCGGAGTTATATAGACCTCCAGAAGAATCCCCCCCATCACGATGCAGGAATAAAACACCGTGGCAAAGCAATATGCGAGGAAATTGGTCCGGAGACTCTCTTTCGACAAATGCTTTATCGACCTGCTTTTAATGATATTCAGTGAAAAGTTGATACCGTTCACTCCCAGGGCGATGATGCAGGGAATGATAATAATTTCCTTGGGCAGTATGCCGAAAATGGTGAACAGGATGCCTTTCATCCCCAGCGCTTCGATGATGAAGCCCGATGTGAAGCCGGTAATGAAGCCCCGGATGCCGATAATAATATAAATAAAAGGTATACCGATGATTGTCACACCCAGAATCCAGAGAACCGATATTATTTTTATATTTTCCACAAGGGATACCTTCAAAAGTTCTCCGCTGTCCAGGCTCTGGCTGTCCAGAAGCTGAAGGAAGCCCTGGAAATAGTTTGTGAGCTCATCCCTTTGCATGGTGCTCAGGCCGTTAACTGTAAAGGCACCTGCGGAAAGCCCTATAATAAAGGTCAACAATAAAGCGAAGTATGTGTTCAGATTGTTTTTGATGTGTTTTACAATCATGCTGAAGATTTTTGATATCAAACTGTCACCCCCTTGGCTCTCCTGCTTTCTTCGCCGTGTTTCCGTAAAATAAAGTAATTCATTATGAATTCTATGCGCGTGGGCAAAAAAAAATTACAACACATGTGTTATGTATTGTAATTATATGGATAACAAATATAAATCAAGGCCGCCTGCCCTATATTTTGATTTCGCCTTTTATGATCCTTTCGGCAAAGAGAATGCCCATGATTGTTTTGCTGTCGGTAATTTCTCCCTCCAGCACCATCTCCAGCAGCTTCTCCACGTGTATCTTCTCCACGGAAAGGAATTCATCCTCGTCCGTACAGGCATCCCCTTCCTGCAAGCCTGTGGCCACATACATGTGCAGCAGTTCGTCGCAGAATCCCGGGCTGGTATGGGTGCTCAGCAGATGGGTTATTTTGCTGGCGGTTAGTCCCGTTTCTTCCCTCAATTCCCGCTCTGCGCATACCGCCGGATCCTCTCCCGGATCCAGCTTGCCCGCCGGCACCTCAAGGGATATCTTTTCCATGGGCTTTCTGAACTGCCTCACCATGTAAATTTCCCCCTTTTCATTGATGGGAACTATAAAAGCGCCTCCGGGATGCCGCACGATATCCCTCTTTGCCCTTTTGCCGTTGGGCAGTTCAACCTCAAGTAAATCCAGGTTGATTACGGTGCCTTCATATATATTTTTGGTAGATAAGGTTTTTTCTTCGTAATTCATCCTATGCCTCCTTCACCGGAATTTCCTTTTTATGCTTCTTTATTTCTTCAACCGCCAGCCTATCGCAGCGGTTGTTATACTCGTTGTCACTGTGGCCTTTGACTTTTATCCAATCGATCTTGTGCGCCCTGTTTTGTCTGTCCAGCTCCTTCCAGAGCTCTATGTTTTTAACCGGGTCTTTGCTGGAATTGATCCAGCCGTTCTTTTTCCAGTTCCATATCCAGCCTTTTTCAAAACCGTTGATAAGGTATGCGCTATCGCTGTACAGCTCCACTTCACAAGGCTCCTTAAGGCATTTCAACGCTTCCAGTGCGGCCAGCAGCTCCATTTTGTTGTTGGTGGTCTCCTCTTCGAAGCCGGTGATCTCTCTTTCTTTTTCCCCGTATTTAAGTATGGCTGCCCAGCCTCCCGGCCCCGGATTTCCGGAGCAGGCTCCGTCGGTATAGATTATAACCCTTTTCATTTGTCCTCCAATTACTCAAACTGTTTGCCTATTTCCCTGGCTCTTTTTGTGCACTCGTTCATGGCCTCCATCACCGCATACCTGAAGCCGTTCTTTTCCAGAGAAGCCACTGCTTCGATGGTGGTTCCTGCCGGAGAACACACCTGGTCTTTCAGTTCGCCCGGATGTTTGCCTGTTTCAAGGACCATTTTTGCAGAGCCGAGAACTGCCTGGGCGGCAAGCTTATAGGCGATGCTCCTTGGAATGCCTGACTGGACGGCTCCGTCCGCCATGGCTTCAATAAACATGAACACATAGGCCGGGCTGCTGCCGGTTACTGCCGTCACTTCACTCATCAATTTTTCGTCAAGGGCTTCCACTTTGCCGAAGCATTCAAAAAGCCGTTGAACGTTTTCCTTTTCTTCCGCGTTTATATTATTGTCACAGCAAATCAAAGTCATCCCTTCGGATACCAGTGCAGGCGTGTTGGGCATGGTTCTTATGATTTTACTGTTTTGTCCGAGAATTTTTTTATAGAAATGAATGGGAACACCTACGGCAACGGACACCAGTACTTTGGTGGAGTCCAGGCTGTCCTTGCAGTCTTCCAGCACTGTTTTCAATATTTGAGGCTTTATGGCCAGTATGATGACGTCCGTTTTTTCAACCACTTCTTTTCCGCTTGAAAGAATATGTACTCCCGTTTCTTTTGAAAGGGCGGCTATCTGTTCTTTGTTGACATCAAAAATAAATATATCATCAGGGTTCATAATTCCCGACCTTGCAATACTCTTGATCATTGCCGAACCCATGTTTCCTGTTCCTATAAATCCCAGCCTGATGTTCATTTTCATCCTCCTCTTGGTTTTATCTAAATTATTATACCATAAACCCGAAAGAGTTTATGGTATAATTGCGCAAGTGCATTTCGGCAAAGCCGAAAATCTTGCACGCGCATTAATTCTATAATAACCGCGCCAATCACTTCAGCGGTTATTATACCACATTCAATCGGAAAATCTATCCTTTTCATCGTAAATTCCCTTGAAATGTTGACGGAAACTGAAGAAATAGAGAGAATGAATGTGCATACACAAGAAGACAAAAGAATCGCTCATATATTTTCATTAGAATTCTTCACAAACCGTTGACATGTGCAAATAGCTGTTGTAGAATGATTAAGTCACTTGTAGGGGAGTAGTTCAATGGTAGAGCAACGGTCTCCAAAACCGTGTGTTGCGTGTTCGAGTCGCGTCTCCCCTGCCAA
>JAFADI010000208.1 GCA_023424965.1 Bacillota bacterium | reverse complement strand
CAGAGCCTGCCAGTTCCTTTTCCGCTTCATTCCATATGTCGGGAAAGGTGTTCACCCGGAAGGACTTTTTGTAGCTCAGGGTGGCAATGTGGGAGGATATTCGATTGGAGCATATTTTGCAGCGGACGTCCCCCATGACTTCCTCCGTCTCCCCCAAACCTGCGAACTCCTCAAAGAGGTCCAGTTCATTCCGTTGAAAACCGGTTCTTTTGACCACCGGTATTTCGCAGCGGGAGTCATTGAACAGGCTCCTGCAGCTGTCACAGTACAGCCAGTTGCTGGAGCCATGCAGTTTTATTACCTTGACGGGCTTTTTCTCCTCCGCCTCGCCGCCTTCCTCCCAGTTCAAGCCGCCGTTGCAGTACTCGATGCATCGGTCTCTCATCGTTTGTGCCAGGTATTTTTCCAGCACATTGTCCCAGTTGAGCACCACGTATCCCGCCGGGTCCTTTCCGTCGGAGAGTTTCCTCACCAGCAGCTTCACATCTTCGGAATACGTAAAGGGCCTTTCCAGCAGGGAAAATATCCTGTAAACCACAAGCCTTCTGACGGCTTCCAGGCGAAGGGGCGAATAGCCGATTCCCAGATGGTGTCCGGACTTTGTGGAGATGTCGATGCAGGTCAATATATCGTCAAGGGGAGGCAAATTGTCTGTTCCGTCATAGCCGAAGATGTCCTCAAAAAACCTTTTTATAACGGCGGCGGCTTTTGCGTCGAAGTCCGCACCGGTGTTTTCAATAAGCAATTTGGGTATTTCCGACATCACGGGTATGTTTGAATTTTTTGAAAAGCCTGCACCCAGAATTAATGTAGTTTTCATATATTTATTTTTCAATTTGTTCTATAATTATATACTATAGAAAGTCGCCAGTTTAAACTGTAAAAATACAACAAGGAGGGAGCTTATGGATTTTGCGTCATTGGCCCGCGGAAGAAGAAGCATACGGAAGTTTTTGGATAAGGACGTGGCCCTGGAGGATGTTGAAAAGCTCATCAACACGGCCGTTACGGCTCCCAGCGGCTGCAACAGCCAGTGCTGGAAGTTTGTGGCTGTCAAGGACAGGGAAACAATTTTAAAAATAGAAGAGGCGGTAGCGGACAGAGTAAATGCCTTGCTGGAAATCGACAGGCCCCACCTGCCGGAAAGCTATCTTAAAGCCAAAAGAAAAATGGTGGGCTTTTTCACGGAAGCTCCGGTGTCCATCGCCGTCTTCATGACAAGGCTGGATTACTACGACCCCAATCTGGTGTCGGCCTTAACCAAACAAGGATACAACCATGAAGACATGATGAAGCTTTGTGCCTATCCCGACCTCCTCTCCATCGGAGCTGCCATCCAGAATCTGCTGCTGGCGGCGCATGAAATGGGACTTGGGGCCTGCTGGATGAACGAGCCCGCCTTTGCCGCCGAAGAAATCAGGCAAATCCTCGGCGAGCCGGAAGAGCATAAGTTTATCAGCCTGATTCCCATCGGATACCCTGCCTATGCTCCAAGGGAAAAGCAGTTGAAACCCCTGAGTGAAGTTTACAGGGTGGTGTGATATACTACCTTAATTTTAAGCTTTCCTCGGCATATTTAATAATAGGTTCAAGGAAAAACTCAATGATTCTTCTTTTTCCGGTTTTCACCTCAGCACTTACGGTCATGCCGGGAGATATGCCGATGTCTTTCCCGTCTACGGATATATTCAGCTTCTCAGGCTTTACCTTCATCCTGTAGACGGGTCCAAGCTTTTCGTCATCAAATGCGTCAGGACTTATCGCCGATACGGTTCCTTTGATCGTTCCATACTTCTGGAAAGAGAAGGTGTCAAATTTAATCTCAGCCTCCTGGTCAACCTTTACAAACCCTATGTCTTTGTTTAATACCGTGGCCTCGATGATCAGGGGTGTTCCATCGGGTACAATGGTCATGATCGGTTGGGCAGGAGTCACCACGCCTCCGACGGTATTTGCATTCATCCCGTGAACCGTACCATTTACCGGAGAAAGTAGATTCTGGAATTGATATAATTTTTGGGCCTTTACCAATTGGGCCTCTATTTCCGCAATATTTTTCTCTTTTTCAACAATCAGGTTTAATGTGTTCGTTTCTCTTTCCCTGGCCAGATTGTCGAGATTTTTTCTTGCTTCCTCAAGTTTCTCTCTGGATTGTTCATTGCTTATCTTTTGCATTTCATATTCTTTTTCTGCCGCCGACAGCTCGTTGGCTTTTACCTCCCAGTCGGTTTCCGGTATGCCGCCCTGCTCTGCCAGTTCCTTCAAGGAGGCCTCCTGCTTTTTCAGAAGCAGATATTTGTTTTCAAGCCTTAACAGTGCGGGTTCGCCAATCCGGATCTCATCCGCTCTCTGGGCAATGATGGATTTCAGGGTTTCCTCTTTTGACCTGTATTCTGACTCCCTGGCCTGCTTCAGCTGCTTCACAAATGCCATTACCTCCGCAGACAGGTCTTCAAGCTTCAGGTTTCTTTGCCCCAATACTTCCTCCCCACTTTTCCCCGAAAGCTCGGCCATTAGCATTTCTTTTTCCAGCTTGACGGTGGTCAGGGATTTTTCCAGGGTCCTGACATCTACCTGCTTCAGGGTGGAATCAAGCTCAAGCAGCAGTTCCCCCTCTTTTACCCTTTGGCCCTCGGCAACATGGATGGCGGTTACGATTCCCTCCTCCAAGGGCTGGATCACTTTCAGCCTGCCGTCCGGTATCACTTTTCCTCTTGCAACGGCCACTTCATCCACCATTCCAAAATAGGACCAGAGCAGGGCGATAATGATGAGTGCGAATATTCCCCAGATAATGAACCTTCCCAGGGGATTCGCCGGTGTTTCCGATATTTCCAGTGCTGCCGGCAAAAATTCGTATTCCAGGTTGTCACGTTTGAACAACATTATACTGCTTCCCCCCTCTGTTGCTGGCTATACAGATAGTGGTACAGGCCTTTTTTTGCCAACAGGTCCTCATGGCTGCCGTATTCAATTAATTGTCCTCTATCCACCGCCATGATTTTGTGTGCGTCTTTCAAGGTAGACAGCCTATGGGCGATGATGATTACCGTCCTCCCCTGGCATATGAGCTTGAGATTTTTTTGTATGATGCTTTCCGATTCGTAGTCCAGTGCCGAGGTCGCTTCATCGAATATCAGTATTCTCGGGTTTGTCAGCAAAGCCCTGGCGATTGCAATCCTCTGCTTCTGTCCCCCCGACAGGCCAGTCCCCTTTTCTCCCACAACGGTATCGTAGCCTTCCGGCAGTTCAAGGATGAATTCATGAGCGCCTGCAATCCTGGCAACCCTCACGATTTCATTCATATCCGCCGAAGGATAGTGAATGCATATATTTTCTCTGACCGTCCCGTTAAAGAGGAAATTTTCCTGGAGTACGACCCCGATCTGCCTTCTCAGCCAGGAGGGATCGGCGAGGGAAATATCGACTCCGTCGATGAGAATCTTGCCGGCTTCAGGTATGTATAAGCGCTGGATGAGCTTTGAGATGGTACTCTTTCCTGAACCGCTCCTGCCCACCACGCCGACGATGGTGCCGGGCTTAATATCGAAGGACATGTTGCGGATAACTTCAGAGCCGTCGATGCGGTATCTGAATCTGACCCCTTCAAACCTTATGTGCCCATTGATGGCGGGGAGCCTTGTTTTCGCAGGGTCCATGGCGGGCTCGGACCTTGTGTTGAATATATCTCCAAGCCTCTTGATGGAAAGGCCTGTCTGTTGAAAGTCCTGCCACATCTGTACCATCCGCAATACCGGTCCGCTGACCCTTCCCGACAGCATTCGGAAAGCGATCAGCTGTCCTACAGTGATGCTGCCGTCGATCACCAGGTGAGCCCCCAGCCATAAAATTGCCAGGTCCGAAGCCTTCTGAATGAGTTGTCCTATGGCTCCCGCATTCCCTGCAAGCACAGCCGTTTTAAAGCCCGCTTTTATATAGTTGGATATCAGCCCTTCCCATTTCCTTTGCACTTCCGGCTCCAGGGCAAAGGACTTGATTGTCTGCACTCCCGACACCACTTCCACAAGATAGGACTGCTGTTCCGCTCCTGTCTGGAACTTCTCATCCAGCCGGTGCTTGAAAAGAGGAGTTACAATCGCGGACAGCGCTACAAAAACCGGAAGGGAGGCCAGTACGACCCATGTAAGGGTGGTACTGTAAAAGAGCATGACCGCGATATAGATGATGATGAACATTACATCCAACACTGAGGTAAGGGGCGCTCCGGTGAGGAATTGGCGGATATTTTCAAGCTCCCTCACTCTTGCAATGGTGTCGCCGACACGCCTTGTTTCAAAATACCTGAGCGGAAGGGTGAAAAGATGCCGGAAGAGCTTCGCTCCCAGGGTAACATCAATCCGGCTGGTGGTATGGGTAAAAACATAGGTCCTTGCAATCGTCATAATGGTTTCAAACACTGCGATGGTAATAAGCCCGAAGGCAAGAACATCAAGCGTGGTAAAGCCTTTATGAACCAAGACCTTGTCAATGACAACCTGGGTGATGATGGGGGAAAAAAGCCCCAGGATCTGCATGGTAAGTACGGCAACCAGGACTTCCAGAATCGGCTTCCTGTACTTCCATATCGCCGGGATGAACCACTTGATGCCGAATTCCTCCTCATTTGCCTTCAAGCCTTTACGGGCAAACAGGATCATCCGTCCGTTCCACAACGCTGTAAATTCATCTTTATTGACGATTCGGGGCTTATCTTCCCCTGGGCTTAATACAAGCAGTCTATCCTCTTCAAACCTGGCCAGAATTATATAGCCGCCCTGTTCCAGTTCAACGACCGCAGGGAGCCTCAGCTTTTTGAGCCTTTCATATTTTACTTCCGCCGTCTTTGCCTTCAGTCCCAGCTCCTTTGCCGCCCTCAGGATATCAACGGTAGACATTCCCTGAGCACCTATGGCAAAGGCATGCTTTATCTGGTCCGGGTCGGCACTGATCCCATGTATTTTGGCCATGATTACAAGGCAACCCAGGCCGGTATCCGCAGGCTGCTTCTTTTGCTGTTCCTCATGGCCGGACCGTACCTCTTCCTCTTTTTCAATCACTGTATTTTCCATCTTTGTAAATAACCCCGTTTACGTTTGTACTTTGTGTGTTCCAGGCTCGCATGCAGGGCATTTTTCATCCCTGCATGCAGGTCCCAGTTTTACTTTATACAGGAGTGACCCAGTACTGGCTGAGTATGCTCTGCACATCCTCCGGTCTTTCCTCAATGGCCTGGCTCCAGGACATCCCCGTATTCTGGCTGAAACTGGCCATGGCCTGGATGAGCTGGTCTACCTGGGTGTTGAGCAGGGTGCTGCCGTCGGAGGCTTTGAATACCTCTGTCTGATAAGTCGTGCCGGAATACCATGATTTGATGCTCAATTGGTCGCTTGTGCTATCAATGGACACCTTAAGATCATTTGCACTTTTGCTGAATATCAGTTTAAGCACTTCAGCGCCTATGCTTACAGTATCTTTGTTTCCTGAAGTTGCATCATTTTCCACGATGGTGTCCTGACCGTATCCAATGCAGAAAATATAGTTATCATTCCCAGTTCCACCATTTAGATAATCGTTTCCCGCTCCCCCATCCAGTACATCTGCTCCACCGTCCCCATTTAAAGTATCATTTCCATCTCCACCTATGAGTATGTCATCTCCGTTGCCACCACCTAGTGCGTCATCCCCTGTTCCACCATCTATAATGTCATCTCCATCATAACCACTGATGTTATCATTGCCTCCCAGTCCGGTCATCTCGTTTCTATTACTCGTTCCATACAGTACATCCCCACTTTCACTGCCTGTTACATACACTGTTTGATTCCCTATTTCAGTTCCGCCCCATATCGTCCCATCTGAAAATTGCAGTCTCTCTATACCGTAATACCAGCTATAATATTGGTTTTGTACTATTATTTTATCTGTATATCCGTCTATTCTTATTTCCAGGTTGTTTCCTACACGGTACAGTCTCACATTCGAAGTTGTTATCCCTTCCCCTAGCTGTATTGTATTCAGTTTCCCACTGCTGCCGTCATTTTCATATATGGTATCCTGCCCTGATCCTATCCCGAATACATATATGTCATTCCCAGTTCCACCATTTAGATAATCGTTTCCCGCTCCCCCATCCAGTACATCTGCTCCACCGTCCCCATTTAAAGTATCGTTTCCATCTCCACCTATGAGTATATCATCTCCGTTGCCACCACCTAGTGTGTCATTCCCTGTTCCACCATCTATAATGTCATCTCCATCATAACCACTGATGTTGTCATTGCCTGCCTTGCCATCTATTCCATCGCTGCTTGAAGTACCATATATGGTATCATTTAAGTCTGTACCCAGCTTACTGAATAACTTGCTCCTTACATCCTCGCTATGCCATATGATACCATCCATGAACTCTATCTCTTCTACCTTGTACGCGTTACTTGAGTCAAAATAGTTTACTACCCTTGCTATCCTATTGCTCCCACT
>JAFADI010000166.1 GCA_023424965.1 Bacillota bacterium | reverse complement strand
TTGGCACCATGACTATGACTTGGACGGGAACAATTGCCGCAAATGCTGTAATTGTTCTTGTTTCAATTGTAACCGTTGTGATATACGAAGTGAACCTCGGTTTTCACCGCTGAAAACCGGGATTTTTGACAATCTGACCTGCCGGATGATCTTAAATCATTCCGGCAGGTTTTTATTTATCTGTTGCCCTGTATAATTTCGCGGATGGCATGCGGAGCAAGCTCCCTGCTACCCCTTCACGGCTCCCGCCGTCAGGCCTTTCACAAAAAACTTCTGTCCCACCAGGAATACCACAAAGATGGGTACCAGCGCCGAGGCGGAAGCCGCCATGACCAGGTTGTATTCCGTAAGGCTTTCCTCCACAAAATTGGTCAACGCTACGGGGATGGTGTATTGCCGCCAGTCCGAAAGGAATACCAGCGCATCCAGGTAGTTGTTCCAGTTCCAAAGGAAGACGATCATTGCGAGGGCCGCCATGTTGGGCTTTGCAATGGGTACCATGATCTGGGCCCATATCCTGAATTCCCCCGCCCCATCGATGAATGCCGACTCTTTCAGTTCATTGGGAATCTGCATGAAATACTGCCGCATGAGAAAGGTTCCCGTAATGGTAACGATGCCCGGTAAAATCAACGGCAGATGGGTGCCCATCATTTCCAGCTTGTTAAAAAGCACGAACCTGGGAATAAGCGTCACCTGGGGCGGAACCATCATGGTGGCCAGGTACATCAGAAAAACGATGTTTGCCCCCCGGAACTTGATTTTTGCGAAGGCATATCCGGCCAGCGTACTTGTGAAAACTGCTCCCGTCAGGTTGATAAAAGCAATTTTCAGGGAATTGAAATAAGCGATATTGAAATGGTAGTCAACGGCTGCTTTCCCCCCCATATTCCAGACCGTAATGTAATTCTGGGGATAGAAATATTCGGGAATCCATTTTATGGGGAGAGCCATCACATCCACGGGAGTTTTCATGGAGGCGGACAGCATCCACAAAAAGGGTGTAATCATAGCAAAGGCAACCACCGTGACGGCGGCAGTAAAAAATAGTTTTTCCGCCATGGCGGTTAATTTATAATAGGATCTTGTATTTTTTAAGCTGCGCATATTCCCACCCCCTATTCATATTGGACCCACTTTTGCTGTCCCCGCCACTGGATAAGGGTGACGGCCAGCAATAGAAGGAACAGTATCCAGGATATGGCCGACGCATATCCCATCCGGTAGAAGGAGAAGGCCGAAGTATAGATGTAATATACCAGTACGTTGGTGGAAGTTCCCGGGCCTCCCCTCGTCATGATCTGGATGGGTGCAAAAACCTGGAAAGAGGTAATAAGGGTGGTGATCACAAGGAAAAAGGTGGTTGGAGAGAGGGAAGGTATTGTGAGCCTGAAAAATTTGGTGACCTCGTTGGCCCCGTCTACCTCCGCCGCCTCGTAAATATCCCTGGGCAGCCCCTGGATGGCGGAAGTATAGATTAAGATGCAGTAGCCTATCCCGCTCCACACCGACATGAGGATTACCGCAGGCAAAGCCCAGCTGTAGTCTCCAAGCCACTGGGGAGGTTCCTTCCAGCCCAGCTTCTGCATCAACTGCGTGAAGGGACCCCAGGGCGAATACATCATCACCCACACGATGGCTACCGCTACCACATTGGAGATATAAGGCATGAACATGGCGAGCCTTATGGGTGTTTTGAAAAAACAGTACCTGTCGATGAGCACCGCAAACACAAGTGCGATGAAGATGGTGGCCGGTACCACCGCAAAGGCAAACAGGAAGGTGTTGACCAGGGAAGAGGTAAACCAGTTGTCCTTCCATATCTCAACGTAGTTTGCACCCCAGTTGAAATTCCAATTGCCTATGCCCCGGGTAAATTCCCAGTCGGTAAAGCTTATATAAAGAGAAAAGAGTAAAGGAAAAAGAGTAAAGACCAGCATACCCAGCAGATTCGGCAGTATGAATGTATATCCGGCGATGTCTGTATGGAGTTGCTTGCTGAGTTTCATTGAATCATCCCCTGTCACAATGTCATATAAATAAAGCTTTTGAAATGATGAAGGAAGGTTATGAACCTTCCTTCATCTAACTTGTTGTGCCAGCACAACGCGTTAATCTATATACCCATCCCTGGGTTCTACTTTAAAAACTCGTCGCTTCGTTTTTTGGCATCGGCCATGCCTTTCTCCGCGTCTTTCTTACCGGTAAGGGTAGCTTCAATTTCCTCATTCAGAACCTTCTGGATTTCCGGCAGCTTGGTGGTAATAGTAGAAATGGCCAGGTCGTTTTTGACTTCAAGAAATTTCTCAACGGAAGGCCTGTCAAGGATTTTTTCGCCGTCCTTCATGTATTCCTCCGTGACAAGCTTCCTGTCGATGCCTTTGTAGAGAGGAACACGCCCGTAGGGAGTCATGGAAAGCATTCCGCCCTTTGTGTACCACATCATGAATTCAAAGGCGGCGTCGATATTCTTTGATTTTGGATTGATGCTCAGCAAATCCCCGATGGTAGAATCTCCGATGGAGTACTTGGCGGCGGATTTGTCGGAAACAGGCATGGGCAGGTATGCCGTGACAAAGTCATGGGGATATTTCTGCAGGTCCTTTATGGAACGTATGCTCCATACGCCGATGGACATGGCCGCCTTTTGTGAAAGGAACATGCCTTCGATGGTGAGCTTCTGGGTCACATTGTCAACGTGGGTGGGCGCCGACTTGTCTACCAGCATGGTATCGGAAACAAGTTTAACCGCCTTTGTAAATTCGGGATTATCAAAGTTTGTGGCCTTCCCCTCGGCTTTGTACATGAAATTGGGCCCGAGAACGGCTTCAACGGGATATACCGCCCGGAATATCTCCTGGGCCGTATTCCAGAAGATGCCGTAGGTCTTGTTCTGCCCTTCGCCGGTGGTCAGCTTTTTCGCAATGTCCCTGAACTCGTCGTAGCTCCAGGAATCGGGCAGCGGAATGCCCGCTTTGTCAAACATGTTCTTGTTGGCCAGAATGTAGTAGTTCTCCATTTTTGTAGGCAGCGAGTAATATTTGCCGTTTAACAGATAGGGCTTGACACCCTCTCCCAGCTCCGCCACCGGATCAAAGCCGGCTTTCTGAAGGTAGGGCGTGATGTCCAGAGCCATGTTGCCTTCCGATCTTTTCACCAGCTGGCCCAGGAAATAGCTCATGTAGAGGTCGATTTCCCCTCCGGCAAGCAGGGTGGTCTCAAGCTTCAGATTGCCGGTATCGTCATTGACAAACCGGACATACTCCGCCTGGATTCCTTTATCCTTATATTCCTCATTGAACTTGTCAATGGTTTGCTGCGGGCCGTATTCGGCAGGAACTCCTCCCCAGAACTTCAATGTGACCTGTTTCTTTGGGGCATCCTGGGTTTGTGCTTCCTTGGGAGCATCCTTCTGTCCCTCCGGTTGATTTTCGGGTGCTGGAGTGCTGTTTCCGGAACAGCCTGCCGCGATGGTCAGCAGCATGGAAATTGCCAGGATAATGCATGCCATTTTTTTTAATCTTTTCACGAACAATCCCCCTTAAACAATTAATATTCGCTTGGAACACCACTATTGTACCCCACTCCCCATGACCCGTTGAATTAAGAATGCTGCTTTTCCTCTTTACAATTCTTGAATCTTTGAGCTTTTTGCGGGCAGGCTGAGCAATTCACCGCAGTATTCTTAGATTCTTATTCATTTTCTTAGATTTCAGGCCGGATCTACATGAACGCAGGCTAATAGAGTGCCTTTTACCAGCATAACGGAGTACTACTAATTGTTCCTGCAGTCGTTGGGCGATCTGCCCATGAGCTTTTTGAAGAGCACGCTGAAATAATTAGGGTTGTCGATGCCTACGGCGTAGGCGACCTCGTATATTTTCAAATCCGTACCGGCGAGGAGTTCCCTGGCTTTTTCGATACGGAGCCTGTTCACATAATCGACGAAGCTTATGCCCATTTCCATTTTGAACAAATGGGAAAAATAGCTTTCGCTCATATGCACCAGCCTGGCGGCGGTAGCCACTCCCAGGTCCTCCTTGAGGTTGTCCTTCACATACCCGATGACCTTGACGATTTCCTTCCGGATCTTCTTTCCTGAAAGCTTTTTGCATTCCGCGGCGTACTGCCCAAGGATGTCAAGGAAGCTGTCCTCAATGGAGGACAGAAGGTCATACCTGAAAACGCCCTGGTACAACGGAAGCTTGTAGGAATCGACAATTTCGTCCAGGGGGATTCCCTTCATCTCCGCATCCCGTTTGAAGACCTGGTACATCTCGTATATTTTCCCCCGCACCAGGTGGGTCTCCACCTCATGGGCACCATAGAAGTACTGCATGATTTTTCTAATAAAGGCAGCCGAATCTTCAAAGCAGTAATATTCCAGATACTCCTGGAGGATGGCCATTCCGTATTCCTCAGGAATTGCAAACTTCATCTGGCATGCCGGAATATGCTTACGGTAGAACAGGATGTTCTCCGCCTGGTTGAACCGCCTGGAAATCGCCTTTTTGCACAGGGCCACGCAGCCTGCAAAATTTTTAATTCCCGTGGTGATATCGCTCAGTGCCCCGTTTACCTTCACGCCGAAATACCTGGCAATGCATTTCACACTGCGGGCATATTCCACGGTGAGCATACCGTAGAGGTCATCCATCTCGAGCTCCTCCGGAACATTGACCACTACGAGGCAATTTCCGTTTCCATCGTTGAAGGTCTGGGCCGTAAACCGTTCACACATGATTTCGCTCACGATGTTCTCCATGGAAAAAGCGAACAGGTTGGGCTCCAGGATGGTGTTGGCGGAATTCAGCACGTCATAATTGGCCACACTGAGGTACAGTACTGCATAAGGCTTATGGAAATCGGTTTTGACCTCTACCAGCCGCAGTTCCTTTAAAATCTCCTCCTCATTGATATAGCTCTGTTCCGCCACCGTCTGGATGAGCCGCTGCCGTATGGCACTGAAGTTCCTGTTCAGCAGCAGCTCCGCATCCCCTCCGGGAGGCGTGCGGCTGTCTATTTCCTGGGAAACCGCGTTCATAATTGAAAGCAGTTCCTCCGGATTTGCAGTGAGCTTGAACAGGTAATCCCGGGCTCCAAGCTTCATGGCGGCCCTCACTTTTTCAAAATCGTTATAATTGCTCAGCACGATGAATTTAATTCCCGGATATGCCTTTGAACAATGCTCGATGAGTTCAAGGCCGTTGATGGGTTCCATCACCAGGTCCGTCAAAACGATCTGGGGTGAAAACCGGGCGATCTTTTCGATGGCATCCTGACCGTTTGCAGCCTCACACACAATGGTATAACCATTTTCCTCCCAGTCAACCATGGATTTTATCCCGATACGCACAAAAAATTCATCGTCGACGATCATGATCCGTTTCATAGACACTGCTCCTTATCGGTAAAATTCCCCGGAAGCACGGGCAGCTTGTAAAGGACCCGCGCACCGCCGGCTTCGTTGTTGCATATGCTTATTCCGTACTCGTTGCCGTAGGCCACCCGGATGCGTTCATTTACCGCTGAAATGCCGATGCCGAAAGTCCCTGTGTCCATTCCCGGCGACAGCTTCAAAGCATTGAATTCTTCGATGACTTCTTCCGGAAAGCCCTTTCCATCATCTGAAACCTCGATCTGCAGAACATTTTCCGCCACCTCCGCCCGGATATTGATAATTCCTCCCGGAGAGCCGTTTTTAAAAGCGTGGACAAAGACATTCTCAACAATTGGCTGGATAATGAACTTGATAACGGAAAGCTCCCCCGCATTGCCCTGCACATCCACCTTAAGACTGTAGCAGTCCCCATAGCGGAGGTTCTGAATGTCACAATAGCTTCTGGTAATCTCCAGCTCTTCCCTGAGGGTGACCATGTCCTTATCCCTGTTGAGGCTGTACTGCAAAATAGAGGCGAGGGAATCAATGCTGGAAACGATGTTGTCCGCTTTGCGTATCATTGCCATCCATCGTATGGTATTGAGGGTATTAAACAGAAAATGGGGGCTCATTTTTGAGCGCAGGGACTCAAACTGGTATTTTTCCCTTGTGAGCTGCTCCTGCCGCAGGCGGACAAAGAGGTCGTTGATGTTCATGGCCATGTTGTAGAAGGACAGGTTCATTTCACTGATTTCGTCCTTGTGCTTGTCCTGGCGCTTTTCCGGCAGGTCGCCTACATTGTAATGGGTCATCTGTCCGGAAAGCCTGCGGATAGGCTTTACAATTTTCCTGGAAATGCCCATGGCCAGCACAAAAATCATGATGATGAACAAAATGCTCACTGCGTTTACCCGTATGAGCAGTCCCCCGATTTGCCTGTCAAGATACTGGTAGTCCGTAAGATAGTATATTTTCAACCGTTGCCCGTCCAGCATGCTTGGCACGTTGACGGTGTAATAGCTCAACAGGAATTTTTGCCCATCCAGCAGCTCCGTGGCATTTCCGCTGGCGCTTTTCCTGCTGCCCGCCACAAGCCCGGCCAGCTTTTCCCCCGGCAAAACATTGTACCGGTCGGTTTTAAACAGGACTTCCCCGTCCTGGGTGGTGGCAAAAAGGCAATCCCTGTCGGAATATCCGTACTTCCCCAGCATATCGCTGATCTGCCGCTGATCGATGCTGATGATGATGGTGCCAAGGCGCCTTCCCGGACTGGCCTCATCCAGAATGGACCTGGCAAGAGAAATATAGCTGGCCTTCCGGCCGGCTTCAGCGGGAGAATAGCCCGGTGAATTGAGGCTCCACACAATATGCCCGTTCAGGTCCATGCTTTCCTTGATCCAGTCCTGCTCCAGCAGAAAGGCGTAATCGTTGTAATTGACGTCCCAGTTTGTATAGATCCGGTTTTCCGCGTCAAAGAAGGTAATTCTGACATCGTCGAGGGTATAGAGGTTCTGTATGGCAATGTTGGTGACCACCTTGTCAAAAGCCAGCGTCCTGTCATAGTAGCTGTGGGTGTTCTCGCTGAAAATTTTGAGGATGCTCTGGTCCCTGAAAAAAACGTTGGATATGTTGGCCATTCTCTCAAAAACCCGGCTGATTTCATTTTCACTCTTCGTCAGGTTCTCCACCACTTTTGTGCCGATCTCCTTGCGCAGCAGCGATTCCATATCCCATCTCACATAACCCAGCAGGATATAAAAAGGCAGCACAATAATCAAAAGGATTGAGATGAAAATACGTGTGGACAATTTCATGTTGTTGAATATTTTCACGGCAGCACTGCCTTTCCTTTATGTTTTTGCCTGCATTGCAATTTGTAAAGCGACGGAGTAAGGCCGGTGACCTGTTTAAACACATAGGAAAAGTAATTGGGGTCGGAAAAACCGCACCTGCCCGATATTTCATAAAAACTGTCGTCGGTGGTTGAAATCAGTTCTTTGGCCCTGTCGGTCCTCACCTGATTGATATGGAAATTGATGTTGCAGCCGGTACCTTTTTTAAAAAGGTGGTTGATGTAGGATTCGCTGCATTTGCAAAAGGCGGCAATATGCGAGACCTTTATGTCGTTTGCATAGTTGAGCCGTATATATTCCAGCGCATGGGAAAGTATATACAGCCGGCTTGTATCCTCCCGGTAGCTTGCATGGGGCTGAATGACACCCGATTCCACAAGCTCCCCGTAATAGAGCCGGAGAAACTGGGCTGCAATGCCCAGAAGGCTCACAACCTCTTCCACATTCACCGCCGGCAATAGCACCGCTTCATTGTAATACTTTTCTGCGGCTTCCGGATCAATGCCGTATTTTTGGGCGGTTTTCCTTCTCCGGTGTGCGGAAATGCGCGGAGACAAATCAAAGCCGCCTGCACAAACGGCACTGATCACCCTGTTTCTATATTTGACCGGTATGACTATCTCGCTGAAGCCACAATAGCAGATGCCGGTGAAAAAAGCACCGTCCTTGCCGCACCTGCCGCATAATTGGCGGTTGGCCTCCTGGCAGCGGTCCCATAACTCACTGTGCGATTTGATAAACATGCAGTATGGGTTTTTATGAATATAGTAGCCTCTGACAGCCTCCGCCATTTCAGGCTCTTTTGTCAGGAAACCTACAAAATCCTTGAGTACAATTGTATACCCGTATTCAGCCGCAATATAGTCCAGATACCTTGAAACCTCTGCATATGACCCCATATGGAAACACTTCCAAACTGTAAACCTGCATCTGTGGATATCGTATCACACTTTAAAACGGCACGTCAACCGCGCCGGCTTTCCATAAACAAGCCGCTCTCCATGCAATTTTTTGCAGAAAATATTTTGCAGAATTTCTAAGATTCCTTGCAGTATTTTAAAGGAAAATGCGGCCTGTTAGGCTTATACTCAAAGCATATTTTAAAAATATCCGGCCCTCGCAGCGGGCCAAAAAAGGAGTGCTATTTATGAAAAGCGGAGAAAGATATCAGGAATTGACCTATGATCTTGTCGTTGTGGGCGGAGGCCTGTCGGGAATGTGTGCCGCCATCGCAGCCGCACGCCATGGCGCCCGTGTGGCCATCATTCATTCGCGCCCGGTTTTCGGGGGGAATGCCAGCTCGGAAATCCGCATGCACATCTGCGGAGCCACCTGCCATGGAAACAAGAAAAACATGGCTGAAACGGGAATACTGGAGGAAATTCTGCTGGAAAACAAAAACAGGAATCCCTTTCAGGTATACTCCATTTTTGATTCCATCCTGTGGGAAAAAATTTACTTCCAGGACAACCTGGACATGTATTTGAACACCTCCATGTACGAAGCAGAGAAAAAAGACAACCGGATCGTGAAAATCAAATGCCATCAGAGTACCACGGAAATCAACTATGCCTTTTTTGCCACGATTTTTCTGGACGCCACCGGGAACGGCACCCTGGGCTGTCTCGCAGAAGCGGAATACAGGCTGGGCAGCGAGGCGGGCCATGAATTCAATGAACCCAGCGCCCCTCGTGAGCCCAACGCCTATACCCTGGGAAACACCCTCATGTTCCAGGCGGAGGACAAGGGCTATCCCGTTCCTTTCAAAAAACCCTTCTGGGCATATACCTTCTCCGAAGAAGACCTGGCCTTCCGGGGGCATGGAAATATGGAGCTGTATCACGGAGAAAACGGGGTAACGGAAAGGTACAACACCGATTCCGGCTACTGGTGGATAGAAATCGGAGGCACCTCGGGAGATATCATTGCAGAAGGTGAGAACCTGCGGGATGAGCTGATGAAATGTGTTTACGGCGTATGGGACCACATCAAGAACCAGGGGGACCACGGGGCTGAAAATTATTCCCTTACCTGGGTGGGCGTTGTTCCCGGGACCCGCGAAAGCCGCCGTCTGGTGGGGGATTACCTGCTAAACGAAAATGACATAAGGGCAAACGCCGTTTTTAAGGACGCCGTTGCCTATGGCGGCTGGCCCATGGATGAACATCCTCCCCTCGGCATGTTCCACAAGGGCAGGCCTACACGCTATTTGAATTTTGACGGAGTGTACACCATTCCCTACCGCTGCTTCTACTCAAAAAACATCGACAACCTGATGATGGCAGGCCGTGACATCAGTGCGACCAAAATGGGCTTTTGCTCCACCCGCGTCATGGGCACCTGCGCCGTCGGAGGCCAGGCCGCCGGCACCGCCGCCGCCCTCGCCATACGGCACGGCTGCATTCCCCGTGAGGTTTCCCGGTATATGGATGAGCTGCAGCAAACCCTGTTAAAAGACGACTGCTATATCCCGGGCTATAAAAACACCGACCCTGCCGACCTGGCGAGGACCTCGTCAATAAAGGCCTCCAGCTTCCGTCCCAGCTTTGAACCTGAAAAGGTGGCAAACGGGATCAGCAGGCCGGTAGATGGGGAGGAAAACTGCTGGGAGTCCGAAGGGCTTTCCCCTGACGGTGAAAGGCTTGAACTGGTTTTTGACGGACTGCGGGAAATCCACCAGGTGCGGCTGACCTTCGACCCCAATCTTACAGGTGAAATCATGCCCTCCATCACCGGAAAAGTACTTGACGCCCAGGTAAAAAACATGCCTCCGGAGCTTGTAAGGGACTATTCCCTGTCGGTGTGGAAGGAAAACCGCTCGGTATATTCAAAGGATATCCGCGGAAACTATCAGAGGCTCAACATCCATGAACTGCCGGACGGAATCGTGGGAGACCGCGTGGTTGTTACCGTCAAGGCCACCCACGGATACCCCAATGCAAGGATTTTTGAGGTCCGCGCCTATTAAATGGGTCCATTCTTTATAATTGACCGGGATAGGGCGGTATTACCCCATGCCCTATCCCGGTTGAAGTTCAATACCCGTCAGGGCGTTTCAAACTTCCAGTACTGGCAGTTGTTCGAAGAATTCCAGGGCTGCTGTACGATTTTGGCGTTGTTGGCGCTGCTGTTCCCTTCGGGCTGCAGTACCATCCCGCTGTTGTTGTTGACAATCCGGTACCAGCCACTCCCCACATCTTCTATTTTCCAGTACTGGCTTGCATATCCGCCCCAGGTATACTGGTCGTTATATGCCCCCGCCGAGGTGCTGTTATCCGCGATTCCCAGGTACTTGCCGCTGTTGTTGTTTTTGATCTTAACCATCCCGCTGCCGGCATCCTCCAGCGTCCAATACTGGGAAGGGGCGGGAACCCAGGCATACTGGTCATTCTTTGCGTTGTTTGCAAGGCTGTTGTTTTCAATCCCCATTACCTTGCCGTTGTCCCTGTTGACAATTTTATAGGTGGTGTTAAAGGCCGGCCCGGAAGCGGAAGCGGTAAAGCTTATGGAGTTCAGGTTGAAGCTGCCGTTGGTGATTTCAAGCCTCAGTACCTTTCCATTTCCACCGGATACATTTACGTTGTTTAACGTGACATCCTGCCAGCTCTGCCATCCGCCCGTAGCGGGCACACTGACCGTTCCCAGGGTGGTGCCGTCCAGTTTTGCTGTGATGCTGCCGCCTCCTGCCTGGCTGGCAACCCTGGCTTTAAAATTATAATTTCCTGACGGTATGTTGACGGTGTATTCCAGCCACTCTCCGTCCATGGTCCAGCAGATGTCGTAGCCTCCCCCCGTGTCGGAGCAGGCTTCGATGTCCACGCCTTCCGAAGGTCTGTAGGCGGCTCCGCCCTGGTTGGCAGGCTCATTGTCGTGGTAGGCCGTTCCTTCTCCGCCCACATCAAAGTTTTCCGCCTGTATGGTTCCCGGCAGGCTCCAGTTGGTGCCGCCGTATGGTGTCTGGGTTCCGGGAGGATTGGCCCCCGGCAGCGAACCTGCCGTGGTGGAATAAAGGGCAAACTTCAGGCTGTCCAGGTTTACATTTCCACTGTCCCCCGAATCGTACTGGAAAGTTACGGTGTTGCTGCCGCTGTTCAACCAGGCAAATAATGTATACTCCGTCCAGGTGGCGTACATCTGCTCCGCAGCTCCCAGCTTCAGGTCCTCTTTGTGGACACCGTTGACATAACAGCTCAGCTGCTGGTATGCATTGGTGTTGTACCGGAATTTAAGTATGTATGCTCCTGTGGTGCCGGCATTGACCGTGAACTGGCATTTGTCTCCCACGGTGTCGAAGCCCGTGACATATCCGCTGCCCTCATAGCCCGCCTTACCGGTGGCAATGCTTGTGCCTGTGAGAGCGGCTCCTTCCGCCTGATAGGTGGAGACAGGATTGGTTGTCAGATAAAGGGGCTTGAACTGCAGCAGATATTCATTCACCCCCAGTGGATTATTGGCGGCGATTTCTCCGCACACCGTCAGCCACATCTTTTTACCGTCGGTGCTTGTAAACTTCTGCATCAGGTAGGGCCAGGTCAGGTTGGCCGAATCCTTGTTGTTTACATTTTCCTCCAGGATTTTTGTCCAGGGGCCCCACGGTTGAGGAGCTTCATAAGTAAAGAGCGTGCTGTGCACTTTGGGATTGGCCCAGCTGTCGCTGTACTGGGAGGTCATGATGTACCTTTGAAGCCCGTAGTTATAGACGATATTGGCCGGGCCGCACTTGTTCACCGGCGTATTGTCATGGTAGATGGAGGCCACCTGGTTGGAATCGCCGGTCCAACTGGTATCCAGCATTCCGTCCCCGCCTTTGTAGTACTGGACCTTTGTCCTGTCAAAGGTGGTGGTCCAGGCGCTGAGGTCGGACCTTTTGATCCTTGCCAGGTAATAGTCCGCGCCCATACATGCCGACGGGGTTATGAGGTACACATAGGTCTGGGCATTGTCAATGGCGGGCGCCACGCCGCCCTTGCCGTATTTGACAAAGCTGAAGTCACTGACGTCATCATCGGGAAACGTACAGTTCTCATCGTTGGGGGGGATCACGTTGGTCTGCCCCAGATGATTGATCCAGTTGGCTCCCCCGTCGGTGGATTTCAGGATGCTGGTGTTGTAAAACTTCCAGGCTCCCGGAATCTGGGCGGAATAGCAGGGGATGAAATACAGGGCGCCATCCACCTCATAAATCCCCGTTGAATAGGTGCTTCCGATGGTGCTGCCCAGGGTACCGGGATTCAGGTCCACACCGGAAAGGGAGGAAGGATTTTCGGGGGTGCCATTCAGCCTTCCGATTTTGGAATGCTGGTAATTGGTGCCGCTAAAACCGTTTCCGTCATTTAGCTGTACATACACTTCATCGTTGGCGCGCCAGGCCGTATCCCAGGTGTCTCCATAGGAAATGCCGTTGTTGGTCATTCCCGGCATACGGATTCTTTCGCCGAAAGCCGCCATGGTTACGGCGCTCCCCGCCGCTTCCACAGGTACCGTTGTCCCGCCTGCCAGCAGCAGGGACAACGCCATCACTGCCACGAGAAAAACACTGTAAACTCTCTTTGCACGTACCATAACTATTACCTCCTTTTATTCAATAAACTGTTTTCAGTTTATTCCCCTTTTACTTTTCCACCAGCACCACCAGACACCTGGGCTCAACGGTGACATCTCCGTCACAGCTTTCCCTTTCTTCTCCCTCAACACGGTACAGCTCAAAGCTGTGGTTGCCGGAATCGAGGCAAACGCTGGCATTGAGGGCATGGGTCTGTCCCTGGTTGGCGATCACCACCGCCTTTTTCCCATTTCTGAGGTTCTCAAATACGGAATAAATGTATTCCACTTGCGGGCCGGAGGTTGTCAGGCTGGCTCCCACCGTATGGGTGAACCTGCCCAGCCACAGATAATCCCACAGCCTCCGCCGCAGCTGCTGGGCCTTTTGTCCGTAAGCCACCGTATCGGGAATGTCGGTGACCCTTCCTTTGAAATTGAAAGGTTCATAGTTGATGACATACCCGAAGGTGACGCACTGGTTTACCATCTCCCTGTCGTCGAAGCCCGTAAGGCAGGTTGCAATGTGCATGCCGGGATTGATATATTTAAGTACGGGCCGGTGGACCGGGTCCTCCCACCGGCCGTCCCAGGTGCGGACATAGCTGATGGGGTAATATTGGGACAACTGGTCTGTGGGGGATTCACCCGCAAACAGAAAGTCGGGGTTCTTGCTCCGGGCATACCGGTGAAATTCCTCCGCCAGCTTCATGGAGCCCTTCAAATTGCTCTCTCCCCAGCGGTGGCCGTGGGAGGGGTCAAAGCACAGCAGCCTGTCGTTCATCAGCTCATCATAAAGGATGCCGCTGGGTTCCAGTTCTACGATTTTCGCGAACTCTCGCAAGGCAAGCTTCCGGTATTCCGCGGAAGAATGGCACAATCCCGCCCCGCAGCGCCTGCTTCCGCCGAACAACTGCTGTGTCAGTGTCTGGTAGGCATAACCGGGAAACTGGACGTCATTTCCGTATATATCCTTTAAAGTATGGGGCCGGATTTCCTCCCGGAATTCTTCAATGGCCTGGTCCGCCCACTTGAACTTGCACATCAGCAGCACCCGCACACCCAGTGCTTCAATTTCCCTGACGGCCTTTTTCAAATCTTCCCGGCTTCCCAGCCGGGGATCGGTATCCTGGTAAGGCTCCGCCCCATCCTGGCCGTCTTTGGCCCATCCGATCAGCTGCAGCACCTGGACCCCCTTTTCCCTGGCCTCCCGGGCAATCTCCGGCAGTTCCTCATACCTGTACCGGCAGCAGCCCTCCGGCGAATTGATGTGCAGGGTCATCCAGCAGTCGATGTCCTTGAGCCACCCAGGCTGGGGCATCTGCCCATACCACTGCTTCCGCCAGTTGAGATAGGGTTCCAGTCCCTTGTGCCAGCTTCCTTCGAACAACCTTACGACGATGGGCGCCAGCTTCATTTCCTCTCCTGCCTGAACAAAGGGCATCTGTGCGGCGCTTACCACATAGCCCGCCGGATGCCCGCCGATTTCATCGGTTTTAGGTACCCGGCTGTGTTTGCTGTCCGTGTATCCGGGTCTCAGCTCATGGACAAAGCTCACGATGCTCTGCTCCTCCTGGTGCATTCCCATGTAAAGTCCCTGCCGGTCATTGGAAAGCAGCAGGAAGGAGGCCTGTGCAACCTCTGACCCGAAGGTCTTTATGAAGGTAGGGTAATCCGTCCCCCAGTAACCGCAGGTCTGTGGAAAGCCGTCCCCCATCAAGGTCCTGTGGAAGCCTCCGCACATATCCATGGTAAGGGATTCAAATTCCCCCTCACCTTTGGGCTCCCGCAACCCCCCAACGCAGGGGTACCAGGCTTCCTCCACACACTGTCCCGATTTGTTGTCGATGGTCATTTCAAAGCATATATCCGGTCCCTGCAGGCTTATCGACAGAGCCACATCGATATCCATGGTTCCCGACTTATCCCCCCATATGCCTTTCCAGCCCAGCGATGCCCGGTATTCTCCCTCCTTTTCAAAGGAAGAAAGCTTCTGGGTCTCCGTCAGCACACGGTTGTTCCTGTGTCCTTCCACCGGAACCACAAGTTTGATGATACTGCTCAGCTTTGGCTGGGCTACGGCCTGCCAGCCCGTTTTTTTATTCAAAAGCCCGGTAATGGCTCCCGTGGCCTCATCGAATTCTATCCTGACATATTCATTTTCCAGCTTGTAATTCACTGTAAAAACCCCTTTCCCTGAGTATTCCTATATAATACCTGAACCCGCCGGCCGGTCCCGTCAAATTTTCACCGCTCCGGCGGTCAAGCCGCTAATAAACTGCTTCTGGAAGATCACATAAACCAGTATGACAGGCATGCTTATGATAATCAGGGCTGCAAACAACCGGGTAAAATCCGTTTGTCCCCACTGGCCGTTAAAGCTCAACACCCCAAGGGTCAGTGTCTTAAGCACCGGGTCCTGAATGAGGATCAGCGCCATAAAGAATTCGTTCCAGCACTGCATGAAGGCAAAGATGATGACCGTTGCCAGCCCCGGCTTTGAAAGGGGCAAAAGAATCTGTCCTATGAGCCGGAGCCTTCCCGACCCATCAATAAATGCAGCTTCTTCGATTTCCACAGGGATTTTCCTTATAAATGTCGTCAGCACGAAGATGGAAAAGGGCAGGGTGCCCGCTGCATAAGGCAGGATCAGCCCTAAAAGCGTATTTGAAATATTCAGCATCCGCTCTACCTTAAAGAGGGGAATGAGGATGATCTGAGGCGGCATCATCCAGGTGGAAAGAAAAAGGATCATCAGCAGGTTCCTTCCCACAAAGCTGATTCTTGCAAGGGCGTAGGAGCCCAGATAGGATACCGCCATAAGGATGAGCACCGCCGAAACGGATACAATAAGGGAATTTAAAAAGCATCTTCCGATGTTGCCGATCTCCCATGCCTCAGGATAGTTCCCCCACATGAAGGTCCGGGGTATGAGGCTCCAGGAATTGTTGACCATGTCCTCCCGGGTTTTTAACGAATTTGCCGCAAGCCATAAAAAAGGATAGATCACAAATAAGGACATCCCTGCCAATAGTATATTCTGAACAAAATTAAATATTTTTTTGCTTCTCAAAAGTTTCACCCCTGTCATGATTCCTGGCGGTTCATCACTTTCGTCTGGATGATGGTAAACACCAGGATAACTGCAAAAAGTATATACGCAATGGAGCTCCCATAGCCGAAGTTGCTGTCCGATCCGCCGAAGGTAATGTTGTACATGTATGTCAAAAGCACATTGGTGGAGTTGTAAGGCCCGCCGTTGGTCATGATATACACCAGGTCAAAGACACTGAAAGCTCCCATCAGGCTGATGGTTATGTTCAACAAGGTAATGGGGGCCAGCTGCGGCAATGTGACATAGATGAATTTCTGCCAGGCATTGGCTCCGTCGATATCGGCCGATTCATAGATGTCACCGGGGATGGTCTGCAAGCCCGCAAGGAAAAGCACCGTGTGATATCCCGCCCACTTCCATACATCCACCAGCACCAGGGACCACAGCGCCAGCCTGGGATCGGCAAGCCACTCGATGGGCTCGGCAATCATGCCTGTTTTCATCAGCACCATGTCCAGCAGCCCCAGGGTGGGATCGTACATTCTCTGCCACAGCACGCCGATGGCCACAAAAGACATGACCACCGGGGTAAAAAACACTCCCCTGAAAAAAGTCACGCCGGCAAACTTCCGGTTTAAAAGCAGCGCGATGACAAGTCCGAAGATCACTTTCCCGCCTACGGTTCCCAGGGCATACAGGGCGTTGTGCAGCAGCGCCCCGTAAAAAAGCTCGTCCTTGAAGATGCCGAGGTAATTTTGCAGGCCCACAAATTTCATTTCATTGAATCCGTCCCACTGGTGAAAGGAAATATAAAATCCGTACACAAAGGGGTAAAAGGTAAAAATAAAGAACAACAGCAATGCAGGAGCCAAAAGGAAATATGCTGCCATGTTGTCTTTCCGAATCCGTTCCAACTTAATTCCTCCCTACTGGAAACCACCTTTGAAAAGGAGATCATAAAATTTTGTGGGAAGGCTTTTGGACCTTCCCACATTCAAGATGTTATGTAAACAAATTATTTTGTGGCGTCAAAGTCATAGCCTTTTGCCTTGATGTCGTCGAATACTTTCTGAATCCTGGCCATTTCGTCCGCTGCGGAAATCTTGCCGCCCACAACCGCCTGAATTCCGTCCTGGAATTCTTTTACGATCTCAGGAGCCCAGATCCAGTCAAGGAAGGTTACGGTGCTGGGAACAAGGTCCTTGTTGACAGTGCCGGTAAATATGGGATCCGCCCCTTCCGCCGTATAGCCCTTGTTGGGAGCCATGGCCGTATTGGCCAGCTTGTTCAGCTCCGTCATCTTTTTGTCGGAAGAGAGGTAGTCAATGAGCTTTAAGGCAATCTCCTTGTTTTCAGGCCTGATCTTTGAATAGAAGGACATTCCCGCACCTGCCGCCGAACCTGTCTGCTGGGAAACAGCCCCCTCTTTTACAACGGGGAAGGGAACAATACCCAGCTTGTCACCGGTCAAACCCGCTTTTCTGAAACCATCGATTTCCCAGGTGCCCCCAAAAAACAACGCCGCTTTTCCTGAAGTGAATACCGCATTCCCCTGGGCCTGTTCGGCTCCGTTAAAGCCTTTCTGGAACAGGTTCTCCCTGCCGAACTTTGCAAGGGCCTCCATGGCTTCCACAAAATCCGGGTCGGTCCATTTTGCTTTTCCCTGCAGGGCTTCCACTGTACGTTCTACAGATTTGCCGCCGGAGGTCTGGGCCAAGGTGTCGAAATACCACATGGGCCACATGTATTTGGAGGCTCCGCCAAAGGCGAAGGTTGAAATGCCGTCCTTGCTGAGAACTTTATTCATTGCCGCCAGGTCCTCGAAGGTTTTGGGCGGCTGCAGGCCGTACTTGTCGAGAATTTCCTTGTTGTAGTACACACCGGAAGTAGCGCCGGAGTTGGTGGGCACCGCATATTTTTTGCCTCCGAAGGTGAACTGCTCTACGGCGTTGTCAAAGAAGCGGTCCCAGAAGGTGACCTCGCCGGTCATATCGGCGATAAGCCCCTTTTTGGCAAAGGACCTTACATCCTGGCCATTCATGTATAAAACATCGATTTCCTGTCCGCCGTTGGCCGCCACCATGAAGGACTGGACGTACTTGTCCTTGGGAACAAGAATGGGTTTTACTGTAGCGTTGTTCTGGTCTTCAAACTCTTTGTAGAAATCTTTATAGGAATCCCTGATGAAGTCATCCTCCATATAGAGCACCACGGTTTTCTTTTCCGCCGGTTTTGCCTCTTCCTTTTTCTCTTCTGCAGGTGCCGCCGGTTTGCTCTCCTCCGGTTTGGCAGCGCCACATCCCGCAAACGCACTGATCAGGAGCACTACGATCAAAATTGCAGGCAATATTCTATTATATTTCATTATTAAATTCCTCCTCCATTTTGTTTACACCCGTTTCGCCCTGGCCTTTCGAAATCAAAACGCTAATTTGCCAATCACCTCCGCTTTTTTGTAGACTAAAACATTTACATAATGTGTTCATTATTCCAATTCCAGGCAGCTACATTCCTCTGTCCTCGTCAACCGGTCGACGAATCGGCGGTAAAAGGTTCTGCACCATATTCATATCAACAAATGTGGGTGACTTCCTGTACTGTTTATAGAAAATTATGCGTTTTAATCTCAATAGGGCATAAGGCTAAGGGCAAATTATAAGTATCCATCACTTATGAATTCATTATAATCCACAGCCTGACCGATTATAATGTAAAATTTGTTTTGATTTCCTGCACTTTTTTTATCGGAGGGGAAGTTTGATTTTTATCACCGTACCCTGATCCGGGCCGCTTTCAAGGCTCAATCCGTAAGCCTCCCCGAAATGGAGCCTTATCCTGGAGTGAATGTTCATAAGGCCGATGGAGTTGATCTCTTGCTCCGCCTCTGCGGCCGCGGGGCCATTGCCCTGGAGCTTGGCCCTTATCTCCTGCAATTTGGCCTCCTCCATTCCCTTCCCGTTGTCCGAGACGCTGACATGGAGTTCCGCTCCCTCTGCTTTTGCGGCTACCCGGATGGAGCCCTTGCGGTTGGTCTTTCCTATGCCGTGGATGATGGCATTTTCCACGAGGGGCTGGAGCATGAATTTGAGGACCTTCACCTGCTTCAGCGAGTCGGGAATGTCATAGCCGATCTCGATCCTGTCCTCATAACGGAGGGCCTGCAGCAGAATGTAAAGCCTGGCATGCTCAATTTCGTCCTTGAGGGTGACGGAGGCGTCGTTGTTTTTTATGCTGTACCTGAAAACCGAGGCCAGTCCCCGGATCATCTCGGAGATCTCCCATTCTTTTTTGATCAGCGCAAGGCTGTTGATGGATTCCAGGGTGTTATAAAGGAAATGGGGGTTGATCTGGGCCTGCAGCGCCTTGAATTCCGAGTCCAGCTTCTGGATTTTTGTGACATACACCTCGGTGATAAGGTTCTTCATATCGTCGATCATCTTGTTGAATCCGGCGGAAAAGCTGGTTAATTCATCGTTGTACCGGATGTCCAGCTTTCTGGAGAAATCGCCTTTCCCCAGGCACTCAACGGTCTCGTTGATCCTGTTTATGGGGAGGCTTACGCTTCTGGTCACCAGGTAGGACACCACCAGTGACACGAAAATACAGAACACCATCAAAACCAGCACAAAGACGGAGATCTGGTTGATTCGCATGGTGAGGTTGTTGAAGGGGATCATGCTGAGGACCTTCCAGCCCGTTCCCTCAAGAATACTGTAACAGACCAGCATATTGGCGCCGGACAGATTGACGAAAAAATATCCCCTTTTTTGTGTCAGGGCTTTCAGCTTCCCGTCGATTTCAGGATAAACGGGGTTCCCGGTGAGGGCTTCCTCCACGCTGGCCAGCACCTTGTTTTCTCCGTCCATCAACAGAATCCTGCCGTCCTTGCCGATGTCGATGTTGGAAATCATGCTCTGGAGCACCTCTTTTTTGGGTGCGATGTGCAGGACCCCCAGGGGACGGGCGTCGCTCATGCTGGACATTTTCCTGAAATGGACCGGCGTCTGTACCCTCAGCTTGACATTGCCGGAATATTCGACGTCGGTATCCACCCCCAGGTCGCTTTCCTTGTTCTTCATATATATCCAGAGCGGCCGGCCGTTGGTATCCATTATCCGGTCAAATATGCCGGATTCGCTGGCATTGGCGCTGTTTATCAACACTTCGGTCTTTGCAACCATGTCGTAATTGAGGGGGTAAAAACCGATGGAGGCAATATCCGCATTGGAATACAGCTTGTCCTGGAACAGGCTCTCCAGCTGCTTGAGGGCCTCCAGTTTTCCCTTTTCGTCACTGCCCCTGATCTCGGTGTCAAAGTAATCCATCTCATTGGAATCCATGATGGCCATGGAGAGCTCTTCCAGCCTTTTTATTTCATTCTCCAGGTTGTTGGCCACCTGGGTGAGCAGTTGTATGGAATAGCTGCTGATATTTTCCTCCATGGCCCTGGTAGAGGACCGGGTGGAAACAAAGCCGATAATGCTCAAAGGCACGATGCTCAGTATGACAAAGGCGATCAGAAGCCTCTGGCTGATGCGTATTCTCCTGAAAATCAGCTCGGATAAGAGGTCTAAAAAATTATTTTTCATCTCCCGCCGCTCCATCCTATTTCGTAGTGTGCTTCAGCAAATATTCCCTGGGTGTCATTCCCGTGACCCGCTTGAACACCTTGAAGAAGTAGGTGCTGTCCTCATAGCCCACGGCTTCCGCCAGCTTCTGGATATTCACCTTGCCCGATTCAAGGATCCTCTTTGCATTTTCCACCCTGATTTTCACGATGTATTCATTGATGCTGTACCCTTCTTCCTCCTTGAAAATCCTCGTCAGATAGGAGGCATTGATGTGAAAAAGGTCCGACAGCTTGTTAAGGCCGATATCTTCCGGGTAGTTCCTTTCGATGAAGCTTTTCACTTTTGTGATGACGGCGTTCTTTCCCCCCGACGCCTCCTGGTACTTCTGCACTGCAAAATGATAAAAATTATAGACTACCCGGCAGAGGGCATCCACCGAATCATATTTCAACAGGTAACCGGGGGTGCCGATTTTGTCCAGAAAGTCGTAAATTTCATTTTCAAATTCAACATTTAGTTTGATTAAGACATAGCACAGGTTCCGCAGCAGCAGCCGCACATTTTCCATGGTCATTTCGGGAGTGTTCAGGGTTCTGGCAAAAAGCTCGTCCAGCAGCTGCACCACCCGGTTGGCATTTCCGGAGGAGACATTGACCATGAGTTCCCGCTCGTAGGCATCGATTTGAAAGGCAGGCGGCTTCCTGTCCATTAACCGGGAGTAGGCAATCATCCGTTCACTCCCGGGAAGCATGCAGCAAAGAGCAGCTTCACAGGCCGTTTTATAGGATTTCGCCAGCTCCTCGGGATTCTCCGCCACCTGTCCGATTCCCGCCGCAACCTCCTTCTCCCCGATGCCTGAGGCCATATCGGTCAAATATTTGCCGACGGCCAGTTCAAAGCTTCTGGCCGACATTTCATTTTTCCCGGTCATGGCGACAATGGTCTCCACGCCGTTTCCTTCCCCAAAAGAGCATATTTTGAGTCCCTGCACCGGAACCGGCTTTTTGGCCGCCTCACCGCCGGTTTTGCTCTTCATGATGGCAACACAGAACAAGCGGCTGCCAAAGCCGTGTTCTTCGTGGAGAAGCCTGTATTCCCCTTCATCCAGGCTGATCTCTTTAAAGAGCTTTTGAAAATAGTCCTTCAGCCGCTGCTCATTTTTAGGGGCGTAGGTTTTGTTTTTGTCGAGAATGGCACAGGCCTTTTTTAAAGATTCGTTCAATTCCACAGGGTCGATGGGCTTCATGATGTAGTCGATGCTTCCGTACTTGATGGCTTTTTTTGCGTATTCAAAATCATCGTATCCGCTGATGACGATCCGGACGATCTGGCTGTCCAGTTCGCAAATGTTCTTCAACAGCTCAAGTCCGTCCATGTCCGGCATCCGGATGTCCGTGATGACGATATCGGGCTTGTCTTCTTTAATGCTGCGCAGGGCATGCTCGCCGTTGTCCGCTTCACCGGCCATTTGCAGTCCCAGGCCGCTCCAATCCACCGAAGCCACGATGCCCTTCCTGATTAAAGCCTTGTCATCCACAATAAGCACGCTATACATTTGTCTACCGCCCCTTCAGGTTTTCTGCCGGGCTTGTTCTTTCACGGGCATCCCCGGTAAAGTTCACATAAAAACATCCCGTTATTCAAATTATAACAGCCGTTTTCTTTAATCTCAAATATTTTGCTTAAACAACATTTGGGGAAATTGCGTTTAGAGCAATTTCCCCAATCTCTTAGATTATAAGCGTGACTTTTTGCACCGTAAAATTATAGTCCTCTTCCGAGCCCGAATACACCATCCACATGGTTTTTCCGTCCTCACTCATCCACTTGGTGGGAAAAACCGGCTGGTAGCCGCCGCTGACTCCCCAGTTGTCATCCTGATAAAACAGCGACCAGGGTCCCCAGGGCTCCGGCGCCTCAAAGAGAGTCAGCTGGCTCCTCTGGCGCTCCGGATCCCACAGTTTGGTCTGGTGATAGGGCATGGGACTACCTGTTTCGTCGGTAAAGCTGTAGTTTCCCATGATATACCTCTGCAGCCCGCTGTTGTAAGAAACATGGTTTTCCCCCGTCATCCGCGGATTGCGGAACACCGGCTTCGCCTCCGCTTCTTCTTTGCTCCAGCCCGGGGATTCCTCCTTGTCAACACCGGTGAAAAACTCCCACTCTTCCCGCCGGAGAATCCGGTCCTGAGGGACCCTTCCCAGCAAGATGCAATCGCCGTTTTCCCAATAGCTGTTCCCATCGTCCCCTGCTGAAAAATAGGCGTAAACATAGGCGTCCCTTGCCCCCCCATAGTCCTTCCCAAACTGCAGGAAATGGGGTGAAGCCAGCCTCCCGGTGAAAAAATCCTGGGGGGTGGCTTCCCTGTTCCAGGTTTTTCCGAAGTCATCGGAAACCATGAGCCAGGAATTGATGTTGTGCTGCCGGTTAAATTCTGGATTGTCTCCAAAATTCATCAACTGCACGGCAAAATACAATCTGCCTTTCAAGCCTAGCAGGCTTGCGGGCTTAATGCCCCATCTCGGATGTACGCCGGGTTTGCGGCAATATATCCGAGGATCCAGCGGGAGGTTGTCCACCAGGTAAAGAAAGGGCGGCGGCCCCCATTCCCGTTCGCCCGGATGGCCCTCAATGCGCCAGAAATTCATGGGACTGTCCTGATTGTCGCCGGCACCGCCGTACAGATTACCGTCTGCAGCCCAGGTGACGGGCCACATGTCGCCATCCCCTTTGTGGAGACGGAATTTATTCATTATCACCCCTTTGATCCGTGTACTTTTTTGAAACTGTCTTTTCTCTTCAGCCATATGCATACCTCGTGTCTGTTGTAAAATTTCTATGTCCGGTGGATTAACCTCTGCTGCTTAAAAGATTGCTATGTTTTCACCGACCCCGCCGTCAGGCCGCTGATGAACTGCCTCTGGAATATGGCATACACCAGAATGACCGGCAGAGAGATCATCACCAGGGCGGCAAACATGAGGTTGGGATCCATGCCCGTGCCTCCAAAACTTCTCTTGAAGTTAAGCAGGCCCACATTCAGCGTTCCGAGGCTCTGGTCCTGTACAATGATCATCGCCAGGAAGAATTCATTCCATAGAGACATAAAAGAGAAGATAAGTACGGTAGCAAGCCCCGGCCTCGACAGGGGCAGTAAAATACGCCATATCATCTGCAGCCTGCTGCACCCGTCAATCAGTCCCGCTTCTTCGATGGCAAAAGGAATGGTCCTGAGGAAGGCCGCCATGACATAAATGGCAAAGGGCAGCGCTCCTGCCGCATACGGCAGTATAAGTCCCAGGTAGGTGTTATTGATGTGGAGCATTGCCTCGAATTTGTAGAGGGGAATGACAACGACCTGCATCGGTACCATCATACAGGACACAAATGCAATGAGAATCCATTTCCCTCCCGGAAGCTTCATCCTTGTAAGCGGGTAAGCCCCAAGGTAGGTGGCCACTAAAAGAATGGCCAGCGCCGAAAACGTCACTATGATTGAATTGATATAATACATTCCTATCTTGCCCATCTCATAGGCTGTCGCATAGTTGTCGGCCTTTATGTGCCGGGGGATGAGATTCATCGAATTTGCAAACAACTCCTGCATATCTTTCAGGGAGCCTGATACCAGCCATAAAAAGGGATACAGCACGATCACCGCAAAGGACAAGAGGATGAAATATTTGACGGTAAGATATATTCTTTGTTTTTTCATCGTTCCATTCTCCTTTCTAATTTTCTTCCCCTGCGATTCTGGACTGGATGATGGATATCCCCAGGATAATGGCAAACAGAATATATGCCACGGTGCTTCCATAACCCATATTGCTGTCGGTCCCTCCAAAAGTGATTTTATACATATAGGTCATCAGGACATGGGTGGAATTAAGGGGCCCTCCGCTGCCGTTGGTCATGACGAACACCAGGTCAAATACGCTGAAGGCACCCATGACACACAGTGTGACGTTGATAATGGTGACAGGCTTCAGGAGGGGGAGGGTAATAAATCTGAACTTCTGCCACCCGGAGGCCCCATCAATGTCACCGGACTCGTACAATTCGCCGGAAATGGTTTGCAGCCCTGCCAGAAACACCACCGTCTGGTAACCTACCCATTTCCATATGTCAACACCGATGATGGTCAGTAATGCAATCTTTTCATCCCCCAAAAACATGATCGGCTCTCCAATGACATGCAGCTTCATTAAAAGCGTATTGACCAGGCCCACATTCGGGTCCAGCAGGAGCTGGAACATCAGGCCGATGGCCATAAAGGAAATTACCACCGGAGTAAAATATACCGCCCGGAAAAAAGTCAAACACCTTATCTTGCTGTTCAGAAGCGTGGCAAGGAAAAGTGAAAGGACGATTTTCCCCGCCACACTGACAACGGCATATTCTATGTTGTGGAGAAGGCTTATTCTGAATAATTCGTCCTTAAATACTCCTGCATAGTTGCTGAACCCCACCAGCTTCATGGGACCAAAACCATCCCATTGGTTAAGTGATATAAAGAAACCATAGAGCAGGGGATAGACAATAAAAGCGCCAAACAACACCAAAGCCGGCAGCAGCAGTATATATCCCGATAAATAATCGTTGCGCGTCTTTCCCAAAGAAGTACCTCCTTTTAAAACCAGGTTTTAAGAAAACAGCCCAGGGAGGCGCTTTATGAACCTCCCTGGCAAACTCTCCGGTCAAATATCACTCCACCGCATCATAGCTGTAGCCTTTCACCACCAGATCGTCAAATGCTTTCTGAACCTTTTCCATTGCCGCTTCCGGCGTATCCTTCTGTGCCATCACCGCCTGAAGCTCTTCCGCAAACACCTTGGTTACTTCGGGCGGCCAGTACCAATCCAGGAAGGTGACCACCGTGGGCACCAGTTCGTCCTGTATCTGCTGGTTCAAAGGATCGATGCCCGGAATTTTCACATTTTTATTGGTACTGAGGAAAGTGCCCATCTTCTGGTTGCATTTCATGTTCATCTCATCCGAAGTCAAATAATCGATCAATTTGAGGCTAAGCTCTTTATTTTCCCTGGCGGACTTGGTATAGATGCAGGTAGCGGCTCCGGCGGCGGTGCCGGATACCTGCTGTTTTACGCCGTCTTTCATCTGCGGCCAGTTGACGGCACCAATGCTTTCAATTTTCAGGCCCGCCTTGACAAGAGAGGTGATGTCCCAGTTTCCGCCGTAATACATGGCGGTTTTACCGGAAGCAAAGGCTGCGATTCTTGCCGCACTGTCCGCTCCGAGAAAGCCCTTCTGAAACAAGCCGTCTTTTGCGTATTTCTGGACATATCCCATGGCCTCCACATAATCCGGGTCGGTAAACTTTGCCTTGCCCCGGAGGGTTTCAATGGTCCGCTCCATGCCTTTGTTTCCCGATGCCTGGAAGTAGTTTACAAAGAACCAGTTTGTGAGGTCGTAGGCATTGGCAGCACCAACGGCAATGGACGCAATACCGTTCTGGCTTAGAACCCTGTTTGCAGTAAGCACGTCCTCATAGGTCTTTGGCGCCTGCAGATTATATTTTGCAAAGATGTCCTTGTTGTAGAACAGGCACATGTTCCATATGGTCACCGAAGGCAGCGCATATAATTTGCCATTTATCACATACTGCTTTGCCGAAGATTCATAGAACCTGTCCAGGTACTTCACATCCTCCGTCAAATCCGCAAGAATCCCTTTCGTGGCATAGGATCTTACATCCTGCCCGTTAATCATTCCCACATCCAGCTGCTGGCCTCCGTTCATGGCGACAATAAAGGCTTCTTTGAATTTATCACTGGGCTGCAGGATCTTTTGAACCGTCACATTGTTTTTCTCCTCAAATTCCTTGAAAAAGTCCGGGGTGTCGAAATCGTTCAACCCGAAAAACACCAATTTTTTCTTTTCGGACGCTTTTGCCTCTCCCTGTTCCTTTCCCTGCTGCGGCTCTGCCGCAGTATTGTCCCTTACCGCTCCGCCGCCACAGCCCGCAAGCAGGGATACCGTTATAGACACCGCAACCGCCAAGCTTACCAGCTTTTTAAACTTTGTCATCAATACAACCTCCTTTAATCTCCTATCCTCTACTCGAAAGTTCTGTCCTTTCGAAATCTATGTTTTAAGGCAAAAGGCATCTTCTTCTGCCATAACATACGGCAACATCCACTTTTGTGCTTTATGTAAATATAATATTACTTTAATGGTCCTTAAATTTGTTCACATAAAACAGCAGGCATATAAATTTACCTGACCAGCTACTACATAATTTTTGGCATCATTCAATTTTCAAAGCAGATAAAACTTGTAAGCCGGTTACGTTCCGGTTAAAGAATCAAAGCAAACATCCCAAGAGCATTTCATCCGGACAATGGATTTTTAAAGCGGCTTTCACCACCGGGCCGCTGTGCTTCCCATGCATTTATCATACAGGATAATCCACTCCATTTAAATTACTCACTTTGCTTTTCTACTCCAAAATCTTGCTGTAGCTATCGAAAAATGCTACAATGCAGATAGTTCCCCAAAAGTTTTGCCATTTTGTATCCAGGGAGGCGCCTATGTCAAATATCTCCAGTGCTGAAATGCCTTTAAGTTCCGAAGAGATCCATGTAAATTTTTTAAAGCACCCCGTATTTATTTTTGCAGGAAAAATGAGCGACGAGCAAAAGCGCCATGTGCCCAATCACAGGCATGACTCATACACCGAGGTGATGTACATAGGCTCCGGAGAAGACACCTTTTACATCGACAACAAGAAATATACCGCCAGAGAAGGCGATATCATCATTTTCAACAGAGGATTGCATCACGAGGAATTTTACAACTCCGACTCAAGTATCGAAACCTTTTATTGCGGTATGGGAAATGTTTCTATTGAAGGCTTTAACGAAATGTGGATTACCCCACGCTATATCGAACCCGTTTTTAATGCACTGTCCTACGGGGATAGAATAAAAAACCTGATGGCTGAGCTTTACTATGAGGGCTGCACCCGCACCACGGGATACAACCACATCTGCAACAACCTCCTGGCCAATCTTGTCGTACTGATCATACGGATAATCAATGAACAGTTCAGCATTTTACGTCCTTCTTCAAATACAAATCCGTTGCTGCTGCTTACCAAAAAAATAAAAGAGTATATCAATTCCAACTGCCTGCGCAGCATATCCCTGGAGGAACTGGCCAATGAGTTTCATGTCAGCCTGTACTACCTGTCCCATGTTTTCAAAAAAGAAACGGGAAGTACTCCCATGCAATATCATATCAGCCGCAGGATGGACGAAGCCAAAAGGCTTTTATTGACCACGGAAATGTCCGTACAGGAAATTGCCATCCGGATAGGGTATGAAAACCCCAACCATTTTTATTTGCCCTTTAAAAAAGCCACGGGAAACTCGCCGGAAAAATACCGGAATGCATTGCGGAACAGCGTTTTAACCTTTGACAAGTAAGACCATCGGGATATGCTTCTGATTTTGACAATACAATAACAGGAGGAATCCGGACAGATTCCTCCTGCAATCACCGTTTCTTTAAAAATCCTTCCACAGCCCCGCCAGTGCACCCGATACCTTTTTATAGAGCTCAAACTTCTTTTCATAGGCAGGCACGCTCGCCGGGTCAGGCTCAATGCGGCATTTCACTTTCACCATGCTTTTTGCCGCTTCCTTCAGATCCCTGTATTCCCCCGCAGCCACAGCCGCCGCCATGGCACAGCCCAGGGCTCCCAGTTCCTTGGTGTCGATGATCTCCACCGGAAGGTTGAACACATCGGAAAAAATCTGTGCCCAGAGGGGTGAGTTGGCCGCACCGCCGGCAAGCCGCACGGCCCTGGTGGATTCCCTGTTGGCCAGCAGCTTTTCCAGGTGTACCTTGTGGCAGAAGGCAACCCCCTCCAGCACGGCACGGATGATGTGTGCCTTTGTGTGATGGCTGTCCAGCCCTACAAAGGTGGCCTTGGCCTGGGGGTCATAATTGGAGCCGAAGATATAGGGCAGGAAGATGATGTTCTGCTCATCGGGGGCCACCTTCGCCGCCAGTTGGTCACAGTATTTGTATACATTCATGCCCATTTCTGCGGCTTTGAGCTTTTCCTCACCCAGGAACATTTCGGTGAACCAGCTGTTGTTGCCGGCGGACGTGGGGCTACATTCCTCAATGAGGTAGTAGCCGTCGATGCAGTAGAGGGAGTTCATCATGATGCTTTTGTTGAGCACCGGCTGCCTGGATATGTACTCATTGATGCTCCAGGTTCCCGCAATGACGGCGATGTTTTCTTCATTGGTGATGTCCATGGCTACGGCACAGGCGTCGATGTCGAACATCCCGCCCGCCACCAGAGTGCCTTCCGCAAGCCCCGTCTCCAGGCCGGCCTGCTTGCTTACGGTCCCGCAGATATCACTGGAGGCTTTGAGGGGAGGAAGGGCGTGAAAAAGGTCTTCAAGTCCGAATTCCTTCAGCAGTTCCCTGTCAAAGCACCGGTCCCGGATATTCATGAGGCTGGAGCCGGAATAGTCCGTCACTTCGGCAAAGGCCTCCCCCGTCAGCTTAAACCGGATGTAGTCCTTGCATTCGAAAACCCAGCGGATGTTTTCGATGACCTCCGGTTTGTTGTCCTTTAGCCAGCAGAGTAAGGAAACGGGCTGGCAGGCAAGGATTTTCTGGAAGGTCTTTTCGAAGACCCGGTCGGCTGTGCCGTCTTTGTACCACTTTTCCGGATACATCCATGCCCGTCCGTCGGTGGACACGATGCCGTTGTAGCAGGGCTTATCGTCCTTCCCCCAGAGGTACAGCCCTTTGCCGTGGCCGCTGCAGGCCACCCCTTTGATGTCCTCCGCTTTAACCCCCGACTTCGCAATGGCCTCTCTTATGACCTTGCAATTGCTTTCCCACAGCACATCCATGTCCCGCTCGGTAAAAGCCGCGTGGGGAGTAATCATGGTCAGGCTGCCGGAAGCACTGGCCACCTCCGCCCCGTTCACATCGAAAATTACTGCCTTGCACAGCGTACCGCCGTTGTCCAGGCCCATAAAATAATTTGCCACAAGTCTTCCCCCTTTCAAAGGCTGTTTGCAAACCTGGCCCGCAGAAATTCATTGGAGAGCTTTAGCTGAAGCTGCCAATCCTCGTTTCCCGTATACCAGAACTCGCCTACATACATGTTCACACCCATCTCACGGACTGTCTTTATACCCTTTTCAAAATCAACATGCCCCGTCCCATAGGGGATTTCCCTGAACTTTCCCGGTACCGTCTCCTTCAGGTGCATGGCCGCAATATGGCCTTTGCCCGTCTGTAAATCCCCCTGGACCGAATGTCCGTACAACACCGCCGCATTGGTGATATTCCCCAGATCCGGGTACACCTGCAGGTAGGGGGAATTGATGCTGTTTACATACCCCATGGCCTTTTCCACCGTATTCATGAATTCCGTCTCCATGGTCTCAAAGGCCAGGATGACACCTTTCCTTGCCGCCATCTCCGTACTTCTTTTGAGGTTCTCCGCAAACAGCCTTTTTGTGTTTTCATTGGAGGGCTGGTAATACTCGTCGTACCCCGCGATTTGAATGATCCGTACACCCAGGTCCGCAGCCAGGTCAATGGCCTGTGCCATGATCTCCATGCCCCTGAGTCTCGTTTTCTCACTCTCGCTGCCGATGGGGAATTTGCGGTGCCCGCTCAGGCACATGGTCATAATTTTCATTCCCGTATTCCACATGCTCTCCAGGATTTCGAAACGTTTTTCCGAGTCCCACACCAACCGTCCCAGCTTTTCATCGCTCTCGTCAATGCTGATTTCCATGAAATCAAAACCTGCATTTTTTGTTTCCGTCAGCTTTTCCCTGATGGATAGAAAATTGGGCATGGACTTTTCGTACAGGCCCAGATAATATGCTCCCATTTGTATAACCTCCTCGGGGAACCCAAAGTTAAGCGCTGGCGTGCTTATATTTCTTCCACCTGCCCCGGCATGTCGGGATGGTTGTTTGCAAAGTGCTTCAGCATGACCAGAGGTTCCCATTTACTCTCGTTCACTACCGTCACTCCCCTGCGGGCGGCCTGCTCACTCACAAAATACTCATCCGCACTCATCTGTCCATAGCGGAGCATCCCTGCCGCTTCCGCAGCATAGACTCCGAACTTTCCATGTCCTTGAACCAGAATGCAGCCATAGGCGGCCTCATCCTTCACGGTAACGCTTTGTCCCGGCATCACCGTCAGTTCCTTTGCTCCGATGTAATCATTGGCGTAGGAAATCCATTTTTCAACATGCCTGTCGTCGGAGTGCTTGCATACCACCGGAGGCCTGTAATAATGCTTTCTGTAATTGGGATCCGTATTCTTCTCCCAGTCCATAAGCTCCAGCACATAGTCGATGTTCCTTTTCTTGTCTTCCGGACAGTTTTCCACAAGGAATTCATAAGGGTAGACCTCCCCGGAGGTTATGTTTTCATAAACGGAGTTTACATCGCTGTTCCACTGGGGTTCATAGGTGAGGTAGGAACCGGGCGCATGGACCACTCCCGGCGGTGTATACCAGCCTGTGCCCAGCTCGATCCTGTAGGCGCGGGAAAGCTCGGTAATGCGTATGTCACGGTTTTCATAGTCCAGAAGCCTCTCCCGTACCTCTTCCTTTTTGACGTCGGGGTCAAAGCCAAAATAGGTGTGGGGGAAGGTTCCTCCATGATTGTTCAACTGGGGAGGATAGTAGTATGCTTCCGGCTTGCCCAGCCTGCCTACCTTCGCCGCCGCATCAAAATCCAGGTGCAGGTGGTGGAAAAGCGGATCCTCATAGTCGAAAAACTTGGAATACATGGGCCAGGTGCCATACTTCTGCTTCAATTCTTCACCGATGATTTCCGCCCCCAGCAAATCCACAAAATCCTTCAGCAGCACTTTGTCTTCCAGGTTGTCGGTGACAGCCACATAACTCATGCCTTCATCGGCAGGAGCCAGTTCCCCGTTCATGGCGGGGATAACGGAAGAAAACCAGCGTTCTTTGATAGAACCGCGTTTCGTTCCCAGGGCATAGTAGTCGTCAGGATGCAGGCGCAAGCGTTTGCCCGCTTTGGAAAAACGGCGCGGTACAAATACGGGAATCAACTGGAGAACTCCCTCTCCCTTTTCAAAAGTCTCACGAATTACACTTTCTCTGTTCATCATAAACACCCCTTTTTCATCGATACAGTTTTGTTTTGATAACTTCGTATGAGAAGCAGTTTAAATTAGCAGCTTCCAGGCATAAGCTATACAATCTGAAGTTAGCTTATCGCTCTGATGTTTTTAGAAAAACGTTTTTCCGACAGTTCTAAATATCAACTTTGTACTTTTTTATAGAAACAGGTAAACAAGACAAATTGAACCGGCAGGGAAAATAAACCGAAAGTACAGCTTGGTCCTGATAAACCTTGCTGCTGCCGGCATGTTCCCCACGTTAAAAAAACGTTTTTCTTAATATGATTTTACAACATTGCAGGGTGATTTGCAATAGTTTTTTATGAATGGTAGCGCAGCAGCCGGTGGTAGTCTTCCGGGGTATCCGCGTCGAGGGCGCAGCCCAGGTCCTCCACCGCAGCATACCGGGTCTGCTCCTGGAATTGCTGCAAGGCCATGCGCAGTCCTCCCTCGCCTCTGAACCCGCAGATGGGATCGAAGCAGCGTCCCGCAATGAGGGGAGGGTGCCTTTTCCGGCCCTCGAAGACAGGAAAAACGACGGCCGCGCCGGTGGCAGCCATGCACTCCTGCAGGCTCCGGAACGTCCCGGGGGATACCGCCGGCATATCTCCGGGAAGCACGTAGGCGGCGTCACAGCCCGCAAGCTGCTCCAGTCCCAGGCGCACCGACTCCAGCATATCTCCATTCCGGTAGTTGGTATTGTATATGACTTTTACATGCTCCATTCCGGAGATGAGGCTTTCAATCTCATCCCCCCGGTGTCCCACAACGGCAATGATGCGCTGTACTCCTGCGCTTTGCAGGCTCCCGACGGTGGTCTGTATTATCGTACTGCCCCCGTAGGGCAGCAGGGGCTTAAAATCTCCCATCCTGCTGGATAATCCTGCCGCCGTCACCACACCGCCGGTACATAACTGTTTTTGCCCCATGAATTCACCTGTTCCTGAATGTATCGTCTTCTATAAACGGCCGGGCCTCTAAAATATAAAGCCGGGATTCCCGGCTCTATTTAATCTCAGTATACCTTATATTCTCATTTTCAATCCTGCTTTTCAAGCCGCCGATCACCAGGTCGGTGGATACCACCTCCACGTTCATACCCGCATCCGCCGTCAGTCCGATAATCTCTGCGATGCTTTCTATAAAAGCGCTGTCATACAGGGTGTCGATAAAATTAAAGCATATGGTTTTTGCGCCTGAAAACAGCAATTTTCTCAAAGAGGATATCATGGTGGCGTAAAAAACATTGATGCTGCCTGCCGCCGCCTTAAAATCAATGGATATGTTGATCCTGTCCTCCGCCATCTCCTCTTCAAACATCAGGTTTTTGCCTGCGGGAGCCGGGGCGGTGCTTCCGTTTTCCACGGCCTCTTCGTTTTTAGGCGGATTGGAGCTTTCACCGCTGCTTGGGTTGAGGCCTGCTATTCCCAGTACATTGTTTACTACCGCAATTGCCTTTTCCTTTTCTACAGGCTTTATCAGATAATGCTTGGCCCCGTTTTTAAAAGCCTCAATAACGGAATGCTTGCTGCCGATGGCGGTGAGTACGATTATTTTGGCTTCCGGAAATTCGCTGATGATGCCCTTGCAGGCTTCCAGTCCGTTCTTAACGGGCATATTTATATCCATGGTTATCAAATCCGGCCGGAGTTTTTTATATGCCGCAATGGCTTTTTCCCCGTCCTCTGCTTCTCCGATGATGGTATGTCCTTCCTCCACAAACATCTTTGTGAGAATTTTTCTAACCACGATAGTGTCATCAACGATCAATATGTTTGCCATATAATACCCCTGTAGAAATCAATTTGACAGCCTTGCAGAATCTTTTGGAACAGATTCCTTATATATTTTACCACTATTTGCACACCTAATCATAAATTTATTTACATAAACAACCTTTAGGCCTAAAGCTCAAATCTCCCCGGGTAAGCAGCTGACGTCGGATATGCCCACGATGGTAATATCAAGCGTGCTCCGGTCGGTTCTCAGATCCAGGTAATAGGGCTCCACTTCCTCGCTGCCATGCCTCAGCACCTTGACCTTCGGCCTCAGACAGCAGTCACTGTAGTTCTCCACCACCAGCCCCACCCTCCTGTCGCTGGTCAGAACACAAGTACCGGTGGGATAGGGGGCAATTTTCTGTATGAAAGTCGTCACAATGAAAGGGTCAAAGATGCTTCCCGAAGCACCCATGATATACTCTACGGCATCGGAAGGAAGTATGGCGCTCCGGTAGGGCCTGTTTGAAGTAAAAGCATCATAGACGTCGGCAATGGCAATGATCTTTCCGAACAGGGAAATTTTAGACCCGCCAAGGGCGTCCGGGTAGCCCGTGCCGTCGGCCCTCTCGTGATGCTGCAGCACTCCGATGTATGAAGCGCTTGGCAGTTCGAATTGTTCCCTCAAATACCTGTACCCCTCGAAAGAATGGGTCCGCATCACTTCAAATTCTTCTTCCGTCAGCTTTCCCGCTTTATTTAAAATCTCTTTGGGAATAAACACCTTTCCTATATCGTGCAGCATGGCAGCCAGACCCAGGTTGTGCAGCTGCCGCTTATTAAGCTTCAGGGCTGCCCCCACCACGATGCTCAGAATTCCTACGTTCACCGAATGATAAAAGGTATAGTCATCAAACACCTTCAGGTCAATCATGTTCACCATCAGGTTCTGGTTCGACATAATATTCTCAACGATATCACTCACCAGGAAATCGATTGATTTTGCCTTTTCCCTGGTGAGCTTTGCTCCATTTTCAATATTTATGAAAACATCTTTTATGGTTTTGACGGTTTTATGGCGAAGGTCATTGCTTATAATGTCCGTTATTACGATATCGGCGGATAGGTCATCTTCTATATATATTCCCTTGAAGCCCAGCTCCTCCATTCGTTTTACATAGCTTGACTGAAGGACCGCACCTGAATTTATCAATACCTCTCCGTTCTTACCGAGTATTTTGCTGGCCGATACCATACCTTCCCGGATACAGCCCACAGGGACAAATCTCATGGTTGCAACCTCTTTTAAAGTTTTATATTACTATATTAATCGTTGGCTGCCTCAAATGTAAAGCAAATGTTTTACGGAACCCTGAACATGGCGCCAAACCCTTATTTCTCCCCATTCCCGCCCTTTTCCTTAAGTCCCCCGGACAGGGTAAAGGACAGCAGGAAGCAGGCGGCGTTGATAAATATCAGTATCACAAAAATCGTATGAAGCGCCCAATCCAGGGAGATTTTCATGTGTGAATTGAATACCGTCCCGAAAATGCTGATGGCTACCGTTTGTCCCAGCGTCCTTATCAGGGAATTGGATGCAGTGGCGGCGCCTCTTTTGTTGTACTCAACCGAGGCCTGAACTACGATGGTAAGGGTGGTAAAGGCACCTCCGAACCCAATCCCCGCGATGGTGGAATATACGATTACCACCGCCAGGGAAGCATTGCCGTTTAATGCAGGCAGAAGCAGGCCGCTCAAAACCAGGATCAGTGAGGAAGCTGCCACCACCACCCGCTCTCCATACCTGGGGATGGCCTTTGACAGCAGCACCGAGGAAACCAGCCAGGTGATGGACATGGGCGCCAGGGAAAGTCCCGAAACCGTTGCGCTGAGCCCCAGAACGCTCTGTATATAAATAGGTATATAGACATCAATACCGATCAACACCGCACATACCAAAAAGCTTATCATATTTGCGAAAATATTTGTCCGCGTAAATATTTCAAAGGGAACCACCGGCTCCTGGGCCCTCTTCTCAATAAAATAGAACAGAACCAGCAACACAGGCGTCAAGGCCAGCAGGGCCAACACCGGAAGTGACAGCCAGCTGCCGCTCCTCTCCCCTGCCATCACTCCGTACAGCAGCGCGACAATCCCTGCCGACAATACCAGTGTGCCTGGATAATCAATCCTGTGCTTTTTCCGTTCAAAGCTCTCCTGCAAACTGCTTTGCAGCAGAATCACCGACAGGATCCCGAAGGGAACATTGATCAGGAATATCCACTTCCACGAAAAAAAATCGATGAGGAATCCCCCAACAAAAGGCCCCGCCAGGCTGGCAATGCCCCACACGCTGCTCAGCCAGCCCTGCACCTTTGCCCTTTCCGCCAGGCTGAAGACATCCCCCACAATGGTATAGGTAACGGTAAATATGGCGCCCGCCCCAAGCCCCTGGACCGCACGGAAGGCGATAAGCTGGTACATGTTTGCCGAAAGCCCGCAGAGGGAGCTTCCGATAATAAATATCACGATCCCGACGGAAAGGATGTTTTTCCTCCCATACAGGTCGGAAAGCTTCCCGTAGATCGGCGTAGAAATGGCAGAAGTCAGAAGGTACAGGGAAAAAATCCAGCTTATGAGCTCCAGGCCTTTCAATTCTTTGGCGATGGTGGGGATAGCCGTCGTCACAACCGTACCCTCCACTGCAGCCAGAAACATGGCCACCATCAGTGCAATAACTATTTTTCTCTTTTTAGGATCCATCATTTGTGCCACACCCTCCACAGGACAGTTTAACACAAATTGACCCATTGTACCAGTTGATAGGATTGCAGGCCGTCCCTGGCTCACCTGGCACATTTTAAATCAGAGGCTTCATGCCCAAACTATATAGGGCGCATTGCTTTACCGGAAGGGCAAGTTAAATTATCTATGTGCATTCCGCCCAAATGTATTATAATATACTATAGGAATTAGCGCCTTTGATGCCTAAACGATATAAATTGAAGCACTTTACGAGGTCACCATGGATAAAATAAGATTAGGACGCACGGAGCTTTACGTGAGCAGGAGCAGCTTCGGTGTGCTGCCCATCCAGAGGGTGGGTTTTGACACTGCAAAGCTTCTGCTGCAGAAAGCTTATGAAAACGGAATCAACTTTTTTGATACCGCCAGAGTCTATTCCGACAGTGAGGAAAAAATAGGCTACTCCCTTTCCGGGGTCAGAAAAGATATCATTATCGCCACCAAAACTACCGCTCAGGATAAAGACACTTTGTTTGCGCAGCTGGAGACCAGCTTGAAGAGCCTGAAAACCGATTATATCGATATCTACCAGCTGCACAACCCTGAAAAGCTGCCCGATCCGCAAGTAAAGGACGGACTTTACCAGGCGCTGGTGAGTGCCAGGCAGCAGGGCATGATCCGCCACATCGGAATTACCAGCCACCGGCTGAAGGTGGCGAGGGAAGCTGTTGAATCCGGACTTTACGATACGCTCCAGTTCCCCCTCAGCTCCCTTTCCTCACCGGAAGACCTGGCCCTGGCGGAAGAATGCAAAAAGAAGGACATGGGCTTTATTGCCATGAAGGCTTTGTGCGGGGGTCTGATCACAAAAGCGGCTTCCACCTTTGCTTTTCTGCGGCAGTTCGACCATGTGGCGCCCATCTGGGGAATCCAAAAGGAGTCGGAACTGGATGAGTTTTTAGCCCTTGAAAAGAATCCTCCCGCCCTGGATGAGGAAATGTGGAGAATCATCGAGGAGGACCGCAGGGACCTGGCCGGTGCCTTCTGCAGAGGGTGCGGCTACTGCATGCCCTGTCCTGCCGGCATTCCTATCCCTATGGCGGCAAGAATGTCGTTCCTGCTGAGGAGATCACCCTACCAGGGCTTCCTGGAAGATACCTGGAAAAATCAGATGGAATTGATCGATCAGTGCCTCGACTGTGGACAGTGCAAAAGTCAATGTCCCTATTCCCTGGATACCCCCGGCATACTCAAAACGATGCTGGCGGACTACCGGGAATTCTACAGCTTACATAAAAACTAGAAATGTATAAATATATTGGAGGTTAATCATGACAAAATTGATATCCTGGAATGTAAACGGCCTTCGGGCCTGTATGACGAAAGGCTTTGCAGAATATTTCAGCGGCATGGGGGCGGATATCTTCTGCATCCAGGAAAGCAAGCTGCAGGACGGACAGATCCACCTGGACCTGTCGGACTACCAGCAGTACTGGAATTATGCCAAGAAGAAGGGCTATTCGGGTACCGCCGTATTCACCAAAATCCAGCCCTTATCCGTAGCCTACGGCATAGGAATGGAGGAGCATGACGACGAGGGACGTGTAATCACCCTGGAGTTCGAGGAATTCTTTCTTGTAAACGTATACACGCCCAACTCCCGCAGGGAGCTGGAAAGACTGGGCTACAGAATGCAGTGGGAGGACGCCTTCAGAGCCTACCTGAAGCATCTTGATGCCAAAAAGCCGGTGGTGGTCTGCGGGGATATGAATGTGGCCCATAAGGAAATCGACCTGAAAAACCCCTCCACCAACCGGAAGAATGCCGGTTTCACCGACGAAGAGCGAGGCAAGTTCACGGAGCTGCTGGGTTCCGGCTTCATCGACACCTACCGCTTCTTCTACCCCGACAAAAAGGATGCCTACACCTGGTGGTCCTACATGTCCAACGCACGGGCCAAGAATGTGGGCTGGCGCATCGACTATTTCTGCGTGTCCGAAAAGTTGAAGGACAAGCTCCTCAGCGCCGATATCCATCCCCACATCCTGGGTTCCGACCACTGCCCCGTAGAGCTTGTCCTTGCATAGGCCTACATAGTTCCATACAGAAAGGCGCTGGTTTAAAGTAGCGCCTTCTATATCTGCACCCTATAAAACAAGGTGAGATGTTGTAAATGGTTGAAAATTATTTGCTGCGGATTGACAGGAATTTGAGAGAAGAGGAATTTGACAGGCTCCTGGGACTGGTTGCAGAGGAAAAGAGGCAGCGCGTCCGCCGGTTCCGCAAGCTGGAAGACGCCCAGAGGACGCTTTTGGGAGATATTCTGTCCAGGTTCGCCCTTTGCAGAAAATCCGGCCTTGAAAATCACAGGCTGCTTTTCGGAGCCAATGAATACGGCAAGCCTTTGCTCACCGCACCCTGCGGCCTCCACTTCAGCATATCCCATTCGGGGGCCTGGGTGGCCTGTGCTCTGCATGACCGGCCCATCGGCATTGATGTGGAGGAAATAAAGCAAATCGATTTCGCCGTGGCGGAAAGGTTTTTTTCAAAGGCGGAGTCCATGGCGCTCCAGGTCCGGGCTGAGGAAGAAAAGCTAAACTACTTTTATATGCTCTGGACCTTGAAGGAAAGCTATATAAAAGCAGAGGGAAAAGGGCTGAGCCTTCCCCTGAATTCTTTTACCGTAGAGATCGGTGAAGGCGGTATATCTTTGCAAACAGAGGACCCGCAAAAAAAGAACCGGTTTTTCAAACAGTTCTTTTTAGACGGCCGCCACGTCTTTGCCCTATGCGCGGCCGAGGAGGACCTTTGCAGAACGCACACCCTCCTTATGGACAACGTTCCGGATTTTATCGGGGCTCTGACCGGATGCTGCCGTTAGAATTTTTCCCGTTTTACGGCTTCATAGATTATTTGCATCACTTCCTCCGTCACAAGCCTGTCCAGCTTCTCCGCTTCCCGATATAGCTCCGCAGCCCTGGTCAAGGTGTCTTTATTGCGTGAATACTCGAATTTGGCCAGCAAATGAATGGAAAGACCGATTTTACGGTGCAAAAGTCCGATTTGCTCCAGCAAACCGCCCTGCAGGTCAATCCTGTCGCTGTCCCTCAAAAATTTTAATTTTGCGGATAAGATGCTTTTGCTCTCCAGCAGCACCCGGAGCCGGACAAACACCATGTATTTGTCGAGGTGCTGCTCTGTATCGGGACGTAACAAGGCGTTGACAAACTTGTCGTAGTAGCCCCTGTAAACGGCGGTTCCATACCACCCAGGCTTTTGCAATCCACCGGATCCGGATGGGGCTGTGTCTGTCAGCTCATATCCGTTATAGTACTGGACCACGGAATTCAAAATCCTTACCATATCCGGTTTCCGTTTGAAATCCTTCACATGCAATGCGGAAATGGGAAGGTTGTTCACCAGGTAGGAAGCGTCCCTGGAGATATAATCAAGATGGAATATCTGGTTTTTCAAAATTCCCAGGCCGGAATAAAAGGAAGCCACATAATCCTCAAAGCTGATTTTATGTGAACCATAGGGCACCCCGTCCACATTGAAATCAAGGAAATCAAATTCCTTCGAGGCGGTGTCGTACCCATACACCAGAACATCATGCAGCGAATGTTCCTTTAAAAATTCCCCCGCGCCATGGATGTGGTATTTGTCGGCACAGGAGACGATATAGCCGTTATCGTCGATGCTGCGGATGATTTCCCGGACAACATCGGGAGTGCTGCTGACCGGGATTTCCCGGACCTCCAGTATTTCATCGTACATGGAAAGATATTCTTCCGAAGCAAACCTTGCGAATTGTGTAATGAAGCTGGAGGACAAATAGACATTGTAGAATTTTTCTGCAAACCAGGCCCGGTTGCTCTCGTTTGCCAGAATGGCCGCCAGCCGGTAGTAGGTAAAGCATTGCGAACTGATTCCCGGGTTTAGGTTCACCGGCAATTGCTTCTTCATTTGACGTACTCCCTTTTCATATGATAAAAGTCCTACGCTTCAACGCGTATATTTTCAACGAGTTCTTCAAATATTTCCTCTTCCTCCGCGGCCATGCCGGTAAGCATGTCCGATATTCTCATCAATAGCTTTCCATCCCTTTTGATGACGTACTTTATCATGTTGTTCCTTATGGACAGGGCGGTCTCTTTGAGCCTGGAATACCGGCAGCAGAGATCCCCCGCGTCTTTCAGGCAGCCCCGCTCTTCCAGGTAGCCCATGAGCTTCAGAATGGCGGCTTTATGGTCATAAAGCACATGAAAGGAGCGCACATAGAAAGCAAATTCAAATTCCATCCCTTCATTCAAAATAACCAGTTCCACGTATTCCTTAAGCTTTTTATAGATTTCCAGTCCGAAGGCCCATTGGGAATTATCCAGCCGCCATTGGATATAACGGTTTCTGTAATAGGAGTTCCGGGAAGCCAGATAATCCTTGATCAGGTCAACCGCCAGGCCGGCGTCGAAGGTGTACCGGCAATAACCGCTTTTGGTCTTATTGTCGGCACTCAGTAAAACAGCGCCTTCAAGCCAGTCCCCCTGACCCATGGAATCAAAGCCCCTGTACCCCGCTTCAATTTCGGAAAAGCTTGCCGTTGTATACTCGTACTTGTTGTACTTGAAAAAATCCGCCACATGAAAGCTTTCCTTTTCCCTGTCATAGCCATAGACCATAATGTCGTGGGGAAAATGCCACTGCCGGTAAGCCTCGTAGCAGGGGATATCATAAACATCCACCAGCAAATAGATATAGTAGTTTTGATCGATGCAGTCAATGAAAAAATCCGGGATAGAATTCCATTTCGTTTTGATAAAATCCCTGCTGACACCGTGGAAGGAAATAAAAGGACAGTTCTTCAGATGTCCCGTCGCACTGCCTACGGCAAAATCCAGCTTCAGCTCGGGATCCATGCTTCTGCTGATCTCAAGCTGGATATAGTAGTTATAGAGCCAGGGCAAACAGGCTTCGTTGGTTGAGAGTATGGAAATCAAATTTGCATGGGAAGGAAATGACGTAATGTACGGGTATTTCACCGGCAATATTTTATTGGATTTCATTCTTTCTCCCCCCTTTGCCGGACATATTCAATGACGCTCCCGGCCGTTGCAAACCTGCTGCTGTCCAGTTCCTCATCGCCGAATTCAAATCCGAATTCCTCTTCCAACCTCACGGCCAGCTTGATAAAGGTGACCGAATTGATGCCCAGCTCCGCCAGTCCGTCCTCCGGCTCAACGGTTATTCCGGGCATTGTCTCCTCCAGTTGCTCTTTCAGAATCTGCATGACCTTGATTTCAATTTCCTCCTGCATGACACCCTCCTTAAAATCCCGGGAATTTAAATTTCATTTCCTCCACTGCCGCACCGACGTTGAAAGCGCCTGGAATAATCCGCTGTAATACCGCAGCTCCAGGTCGTTGACCCGGTACAGCCGTTCAATGCTTGCGGCCATGGCCTCCTTTTTATATCGCTGGGTATACAGGGTTCTTGCCACCGTGGCCCTCACCTGGCTCCAGCAATCGATGCACTGCTCCAGAAGCCCCTGGATTTCAGGCTCTTGTATGGATAGTCTGTCATTCCTGTATTTTTCTGCCTGCTTTGCATTGATCACCGTGTTCAATACGGATATGAGGTTTTCGGCGTGGGTCCTTATGAACTGTTCGTCCGGCGCTACCGCCGCAAATACCTCCGTAAACCTTTTCAAGTGCTTCAGGCCCCCCATCACCAGGCTTTCCTCCTTGAGCATGTTCACTGCAAAAGTCTTAAACAGGTCCGGGGGCTCGTATTCCCTGCCTTCTTTCCCGGGGCCGATTTCAAAGTGTCCCGGCGCAAGCCCCTCTTCCCTGTATTTCAGGTTGTTGTAGCTGGATGCAGGGAGTTCCAGGTCACCAAAGCGCTCGTTAAAACCCCTGTAAGCCTCGGCCAGCTCCTGGCAGCCGATGGTCCGTTTTTCATAGATCAGACTGCCGGAATGGCGGTGCTCAAGAATGTCAAAGGTTTTTTCCCCTTCGTTGAAGCCAAATACCAGGAGGCAGTGGGGGCCGTGCTCTTTCATGAAGGTATCGGGCCGGATGGACTCGAAATAGTAATCCACGCACAGGATCACCAGCCTCTTTTCCGCAAGGGCCGTTTTTATGCAGTCCACAATGTCGTGTACCTGGTGCTTTGCTTCCATGTTCAGGCCCAAAGACCGGCTGAGTTCGTTCAGCGGCTCCCTTAAGGCATACCGGATGTCCAGCCTGCTTAAGTCCCCGTCGTCGATGTAATCATAGATGCCTACTTCGTTGACCAGCACGGGAAGCACCGGCCTTCCGAAATGGCGGAGGGCGGGAAAAAGCGCGCTGTAAAAGCAGCCCCGGTATATGATTTCATTGAAGGGCTCCACGGCATTGGATGCCGATGGGCCGCGCCGGTCCTGCGCTTCTTCGGGGACAGGCGGCGCCTCTGTTTCTTCCGTGGCTCCGGCCATACCGGGCCCCTGGCTCTCCCGCAATTTCTTCTCCACAAATGCGGCCAGTTCCAGGATGGTGGGATAGGCGGAAAGGTCTGAATACTCGATGGGCAGGCCCTTCTTCTCCATCTCCGCTTCAAGCTTAAGGGCCATCAGGGAATTCCCCCCCAGCAGGAAGAAATCCTCCCGGACATCAATCACCTCCAGCCCCAGCAAAGCTCCCCAGATTTCCCCGATTTGCTTCTCAAGCTCCGTATAGCCGTCCTCCAGCCTCCCTTTGAGGGAAATGCCTGCATTGGGGCCCGGAGGCTTTTGCGTTCCGCCCCCCGGCAGCCCGGCTTGCGCCTCCGCTGCCGCCCGCCGGATTTCCGGCGAGAGCCTGAAGGGGAAAGGGGCCTCCTCTTCAAAGATGCGGTTTCCATAATTGGGCTCCGCAATGATGACCCTTCCCAGCCTTTTCCCCATCACCTCATCCAGGGCACAGACGGCTGTCTCACTGTCAATGGCCCTGAATATGCCGTCCACGTTGGCCCCATATTCCACCGCCATTCCCGTGTCCTTCCACGCCGCCCAGTTTATCGCCAGGGTTCTTTTCCCTTTCCGGTTCCTCATGTATGCGTATGCGTCCAGATAGGCATTTGCAGCGGTATAGTCCCCTTCACCCTCTCCTCCCAGGAGGGAGGAAATGGAGGAAAACAGAAGGAAGAAATCCGGGTTGTCGGCTTCCGTAAGCCTGTCGAGGATCCAGATCCCGTTGATTTTAGGCGCCACCACATTCCGGAAAGCCCTTTCCTCCTTATTTGCCATAAGCCCGCTTCC
>JAFADI010000239.1 GCA_023424965.1 Bacillota bacterium | reverse complement strand
TTTGTGAATATCAGGGACGCGGGAGATCCGGTGGAGGTTGCGGCAATCTATGACAAAGCCGGAGCCGACGAACTTACCTTTCTGGACATTACCGCCTCCTCCGATGCCCGCAGCATCATTCTGGACGTGGTTAAAAGGGTGGCCGAGCAGGTTTTTATCCCCTTTACCGTGGGAGGAGGCATCCGGTCTGTTGAGGACTTCCGGGAAATTCTGAGGGCGGGAGCCGACAAAATATCCGTCAATTCGTCGGCCCTGAAGCGGCCTGAGCTCATATCGGAGGCGGCATGGCGCTTCGGAAGCCAGTGTGTTGTTGTCGCAATCGATGCAAAAAGAAGGGGAGACAAATCCGGCTGGGATGTGTACCTCAACGGAGGACGGGTGAACACCGGAAAGAATGCCGTCGAATGGGCCATGGAAGCGGAAAAGAACGGTGCGGGAGAAATACTCCTGACCAGCATGGACTGCGACGGGACCAAGGCGGGATACGATCTGGAGCTGACCAGGCGTATATCGGAGAGCATAAAGATACCCGTTATCGCGTCCGGAGGCGCAGGGACCATGGAGCACTTCCGTGAGGCTGTAACGGAGGGAAAGGCCGATGCGGTGCTGGCGGCGTCGCTGTTTCACTTCCGGGAGATGGAGATTGCGGACTTGAAAAAATATTTGAGGGAAAAAGGCGTGGAGGTCAGGCTGTAGCCTGCCGTAACACATACAAGGAGTTAAAAGTAATGGGAAATATGCTTGAGGAATTGAAGTTTGATGAGAAGGGTTTAATTCCGGTTGTAACCCAGGACGCCAGGACCGATGAGGTGTTAATGGTGGCCTATATGAACAGGGAGGCCCTTCAAAAGACGCTGGATACCGGAAGGGTGCACTACTGGAGCAGAAGCAGGCAGTCGCTGTGGCTCAAGGGCGAGACCTCGGGGCATTTTCAACTGGTCAGATCCATCAGCATGGACTGTGACGGCGATACACTTCTCATAAAAGCAGAGCAGAAGGGTGCTGCCTGCCATACGGGACATCATTCCTGTTTTTATAGAAAAATCGATGTTGCCGTTACGGGCAAAGAAGAAAAGGAATCGGATTCTCCCGGCGGGAGCACGGCGGCTCCCGAAGGCAAAGGAAAGGCAGCTTCCGGAGAGCTGGAAAGAGTGCTTCACGATGTTTACCATGTCGTGCTGGATAGAAAAATGAATCCCAAGGAAGGATCCTACACAAACTATTTATTTGAGAAGGGTGTCGATAAAATATTAAAAAAGATCGGCGAGGAAACGGCAGAAGTCATCATCGCGGCAAAAAGCCCGTCAAAAGATGATGTGCGGTATGAAATAGCAGACCTTTTCTATCATATAATGGTTTTGATGGTAGAAAAGGGCATGAGCCTGGATGAAGTGTATGAGGAATTAAAAGGCAGGAGATAGTCTATGGACAGACACAAGCTCATTCAGCTTTTGAGAAAGGAAGAAGGCCCGAAGCTTGACTTCAAAGCGGCCTTAAATCTTACGACGGAAAGCGAGAAGAAGGAGATTACCAAGGATGTTATCGCCATGGCCAATTCCAGGGGCGGAAGAGGGTACATCGTTTACGGGGTTGAAGATAAAACCAAACGGATTGTGGGGATTGACCCGGGAGACTTCAAAGAAGAGCAGATCCAGCAGATCATTTACAACCGCTGTGATCCGCCCGTTCCCATCGCGGTTGATTTCATTGAGTACGAATGCAAGACCCTTGCAGTCCTCACGGTATATAAAAGCAACCACCAGCCTCACCAGATGATGCAAAACGGCACTTTTTACATCCGGAGGGGCTCTACCACCGATACGGCCAGAAGGGGAGAGATCGCCAACCTTTTTCAGGAAAACGGGCTTATGACCTATGAAACCATCCTGTTGAAAAATGCAGAAATGGAGCAACTGGATTCCGACAGCATAAAACTGTATTTCAGGAACCTTGGCGTTGTAAGTGAAAGCGTAAACGACATTCTCCTTGAAGCAATGGGCATCATCGGGCACAAAGGGGAAGATTATCATCCCACCATCGGCGGCATGCTCCTGTTCGGGAAAAATCCTTCCCTGCTGCTGCCGCATGTTTATATAAAATTAACCTTTTATGAAGAAGTGACCTATTTTTACGGCAATATCCTGAAAATACTTGATGAGGTATCGGATTACCTGGCCGCAAAGCTTGATGCCCCGGGCTATCCCCTGGAGGCGGTTTTTGAGGCGGTGGCCAATGCTCTGGTGCACCGGGACTATCTGGACGTTTCAAGGGGAATCACCGTGACCATCAACGACAAAAACATCGAGATAAGCAATCCCGGGGCGCTCATGGCCAGCAACAGCCTTTATAAGTTCATGAGGGAATACAATCCCGAGCGCAGGAACCCATGGCTGTATCAGAGGCTTCTCACCCTGGACCCCAAACGAAGGTTCAGCAAGGCCGGTATCGGTATGATGCGGATGAAGAAAGCCTTTTCCGCCATAGGGGAAGTCAAATTTCTCAATATCGGTTCTCAAAATCTTTTCAAAATCATACTCCCAAGAAAATAGAAGCATCCCGTCTCCGGAGCGGCTTTTAACGGAAATTTCAGATATTAAAAGAAAAATGATGAAATACCGTCATAATGAGAGCTAATGGCTAATATTCCCTCAAAACCACAAATTATTGAAAAAACACATATTTGATAAGGTTTTGGAAAATATATTAATATTAATATTGTCATTAGCACTCAATTTAGGTGAGTGCTAACAAAAACATTTCAAACGGGAGGTAACTTTATGAAAATAAAACCTTTAGGCGAAAGGGTCGTCATTAAAATGCTCGAATCCGAGGAAACCACAAAAAGCGGCATCGTATTGCCCGGATCGGCAAAAGAAAAGCCCCAGGTAGCTGAAATCGTTGCAGTAGGACCCGGCACGGTTGTGGACGGAAAAGAAGTCAAAATGGAAGTAAAGGTTGGAGACAAAGTACTTATCAGCAAGTATGCCGGCACAGAAGTCAAACTTGACGGCGAAGAATTTACCATTCTCAAGCAAAGCGATATTCTGGCAGTCGTTGAATAATCGCTGCACATAGGAATCCTGAACATTGATCTCAAATTATATTTTCTCAAGGAGGAAGGAAAATGGCTAAAGAAATTAAATTCGGTGAAGAAGCCAGGCGCGCCCTTGAAAGCGGCGTGAACCAATTAGCGGATACAGTTAAGGTTACACTTGGACCTAAAGGAAGAAACGTTGTACTGGATAAAAAATTCGGTTCACCGTTGATTACCAACGACGGTGTTACAATAGCCAAAGAAGTTGAACTGGAAGACAAATTTGAAAACATGGGAGCTCAGTTGGTGAAGGAGGTTGCCACAAAGACAAACGATGTGGCCGGTGACGGTACTACTACCGCTACTCTTCTTGCACAGGCAATCATCAGAGAAGGAATGAAGAATGTAGCTGCCGGTGCCAACCCCATGATCCTCAAAAGAGGTATTGCCAAGGCTGTGGATGCAGCGGTGGATGGAATCAAGGAAGTTAGCCAGAAGGTTAAAGGCAAGGAAGACATCGCAAGGGTCGCTTCTATTTCCGCAAATGACGAAGTGATCGGAAGCCTTATCGCAGATGCGATGGAAAAGGTAACCAATGACGGCGTTATCACCGTTGAAGAATCCAGGACCATGGGAACAAGCCTTGAAGTTGTTGAAGGTATGCAGTTTGACAGGGGTTATGTATCCGCATACATGATTACCGATACGGAAAAAATGGAAGCAGTTCTTGACGATCCCTATATATTGATTACGGATAAGAAGATCAGCAACATACAGGACATTCTCCCCATACTGGAGCAGATCGTACAGCAGGGCAAGAAGCTTGTAATTATCGCAGAAGATGTTGAAGGGGAGGCTCTTTCAACCCTGGTGCTCAACAAATTGAGAGGCACATTTACCTGCGTGGCAGTCAAAGCTCCGGGCTTCGGGGACAGAAGGAAGGCAATGCTGGGCGATATCGCAGTTCTTACCGGCGGTGAGGTTATCACCGAAGACCTGGCACTGGACATCAAGGAAACCAAGCTCAGCCAGCTGGGTAGGGCAAGACAGGTTAAGGTTCAGAAGGAAAACACCATCATCGTCGACGGTGCAGGCGATCAGCAGGAAATCAAAAAGAGAATCGCTTCCATCAAAGCACAGATTGAAGAGACAACTTCCGATTTTGATAAAGAAAAGCTCCAGGAAAGACTTGCAAAGCTTTCCGGCGGTGTGGCAGTGATCCAGGTTGGAGCTGCAACCGAGACTGAAATGAAGGAAAAGAAATTGAGGATTGAAGACGCTCTTGCTGCAACCAAAGCTGCGGTTGAAGAAGGCATCGTGGCAGGAGGAGGAACCGCATTTGTCAATGTGCTTCCCAAGGTTACAGGCTTGCTGGGAGCGACCTCCGGTGACGAAAAGACAGGCGTTCAGATCATACTGAGGGCCCTGGAAGAACCCATCAGGCAGATTGCTGCAAATGCGGGCCTGGAAGGTTCGGTAATCGTTGAGAAGGTTAAGAACAGCGATAAGGGCATCGGTTTCGACGCACTGAACGAAAAGTATGTCAACATGATCGAAACAGGTATCGTTGACCCTGCCAAGGTTACAAGGTCGGCTCTGCAAAATGCCGCTTCCGTGGCAGCCATGGTGCTCACTACCGAGAGCGTAGTTGCCGACAAGCCTGAGAAGGAAGCTCCGATGCCGGGCGGAGGAATGCCGGGTGGAATGGGCGGAATGTATTAATCAATAATCCGATTATGATTTGCACTTTTACAGGAAGGGTGAGAAAGGTTTCTCACCCTTCTTCATTTAATGGGATATCCCATGGTGAATGCCACCAAAAAAATTCTTATTTTTCTTTCAATTTGACTAACTGCGCAAGGGCGTAAATTATGATATAATTTTTAAATAACAGGACGACCTGGCAATGCGGGGTTGAAGAATTAATGGCTTAAGTCCCCCTAAATACTTTCTCAGGAGGAATGGAATGGACGTATTTATTGAAAAAATAGTTGCAAAAAGGAAGACAGTGGCAGACAGCCTGATCGTGGGAGGCATGATTTTAGGAGGCATAATTCTTGCATTTGCGGTCTTTATGATTCCGGTCCTTACAGGTTTTGCACCCATACTTGCAGCGGCTATCCTCTATGGGATATATTATTTTTCCAAGTCAAGAAACATTGAGTTTGAATATGCCGTTACAAATGGTGACCTGGATATCGATAAAATCATCGCCCAGAGAAAAAGAAAGAGGATTTTCAGTGTCAACTGCAAGGAATTCGAAGTGGTAGCAAAGGTAAGAAGCGTACACCACAATGAAGAAATCAAGAGAATCCCGGTCAAAATTGAAGCTGTTTCCTCCATGGACTCCGAAGATGTGTATTTTACCGTTACAAACTACAAGGGCAGCAAGACCGTGGTATATTTTGAGCCCAGTCAGAAGATGCTGGATGCGTTCAGGACCTTCATCCCCAGAAAAGTACACCAATAAATTGAAAATCGTGATGTGCTTCGCATTGCGTCGTTGTAAGGCTTGTTCAGTGCCCAGTGCACTGATTGCATCTGACGATTTTTCGGATACAACAATGTTATGCATAAATAAGGATAGGCGGTTGCCTATCCTTTTGTCATTCAAGGGGACTTAATTTATTCCTTTTCCAGGCCCGTGCCTTCAAGAAAATCATTGACATGGAGCGGGTGGGGCGGGCAGCCGGGGACATACACCTCATTCCCCTTGCGGATATTTCTTGTACAGACGCCCAGCAGGACCACCTTATCGGAGGCATCCTCAGGGATATGGGGATTTTGCCCGTAAACGAGAGTGCAGTCCTTCAACTTGTCCAGTTCGCCCTTTGCGTGAAGGCCGTATAAATAAGAGCTGACCATGTTGTTGCAGCCGGTGCAGGCATCACATTCCACGACTTTTATTCCTGCTTCATCAAGAATTTTCGAATCGTAGCTCAGCCTTTCAAAAGGCCTTTTCACATCTTCCAGAGCTTCACCCATCAGCTTGATGCGGCTCAGGTCGGTACAGCCCAGACCCTGCTCTCCGGCCATTTTTATATATTCCACCTCGTCCAGGGAAAAACCCATGATTTCCATACAAATCCTGTCCAGGGCCACCGTATCGGTAGAAGCGAGAAGAAGTCCCAGCCCTACGGGTTTTCCCACGACAGGCCCCATACCTTCAAGGGCGATGGTGCCGTCCATGATGGTCAGTTCAGGCATGGCAAGCTTGCCCAGGTCCACGACGGTTTGTGCCAGGCCCCATTTGTGAAAGCGCTTTTTATCGGAATTATGGATGACCCCTTTCATATTTTTAAGGCCCAGGGTCACGGCCAGGATGTCATGGGTCTTCATGACGGGAAGATTGATGACCACATTGCACTCCATAAAGGTTTTGGGAAGGCGGAGCCTTTTCATGTTTTTGCCCATGGGGTTCATGACATACTGAAATTCATCCTTCAGCAGGTTTACGAGGCGGCAGTTGTATCTGGTGGCCTGTTCCCTCAGGCCCAGGTCGTCATATACCTTATCGGTGTCATTTCCTATGGCGGCTCCTTCGGCGATGGTAATCTGCTTTGCCCCTACTTCACGGCAAAGTTCGGCAACGGCGAAGATGACATTGGGGTTTGTGGTGGCGCCGCTTTTATAGTCGAAGGAACCCAGCAGATTGGGTTTCAGAAGGACATGGTCACCGGGAGTTATAACGGATTCGATACCGCCTATGAGGTCAAGTGTGCTGCTTACAGCCTTTTTTACTGCTTCAAAATCATCATAATTCGGACATTTTGCTATTGATACGATGGGGTCTTTAAAACCCATAAACAATACCTCCTTAACGGGTAAAACGTTTTTATAAACCATATTATACTATGTTGTCCTCTTTGCCGCCAGCGGCATTAAATTAATAGTGCCTCGAAGCATTCCTCATAGAGTGAAGCCTTTTCTCCATAAATAATGTCTTTTACAAGATATCTAAAGTAGTATTTTGGACATAGAAAAGTATTTGTGCAAAAAAGGTTACATTTAATTTACACAAATGTTATTATTTTTTAAAGGGAAATAAGAGGATTATGTATTATAATGTAATATATTGACGAGGTATTCTTTATATATTTACAGGAAATATGCAAATATTTATTATTAGGGGGTCAGGTTTTGAAAAGGAAAGGGGTAATTGTCACTTTCACATTCCTTCTTCTTGTGGCAGCCATCGCGGGAGCCTTTTGTTATTTTTTCCTTCCGAACAACAAAGTGGTGCCTGCATTTGAGGAAGACAAACTGAATCTGGTGGTAGACGGAGAAGTTGTGGAATCGGAGGAGCTTCCCAGGGTGGTTGACGAAGAGATACTGCTTCCGATGGATGTGATAAAAAAGTATTTTGATCCCAATATTTTTTGGGATGACCAGCTTAAGAAGGTTACCATAACCACGAAGGACAGGGTGGTCCGCATGAAGACCGAAAGCCTGGATGCCTTTGTGAACAATAAACCCGTAACCCTGAAAATACCGGTTACGGAAGAGAAAAAAGGCGAGGAAAAGATCATCTATGTCCCGATCGAGTTTTTGAGCGAATTTTATAATATAGAAATTAACTATATAAAAGAAAAAAATGTAATCATCATTGATAATAAGAAAACGGTAAAACAGATTGCCGAGCCCATCGAGCAGGATTCCGTCATCCGGAAGGGGCGGTCCACCAGCTATCCCATCATAAGGAAACTGGACCTGGGGGGTGAGAAGCCGGAAGAGAGGCAGCTCAGGGTATTTGAGGAGTATGACAAATGGTACAAGGTCCGGACCTGGGACGGGGCCATTGGTTATATAGAAAAAAAGTTTGTCGTAGTAAAGCAGATGGTGGCAGAAAGGATTCCCGGGGAAGAACAGGCCAGGACCGCATGGAAACCTGAGAAGGGGAAAATAAACCTGGTCTGGGATATGATGTATGAAAAAAGGACAGGGGGATATAAGGAAGAAAAGATACAGGGCCTGGATGTGATATCTCCCACCTGGTTCCAGGTGGCCAATGACAAAGGGATATTGATCAACAGAGCCGATGCCAAATATGTAGAATGGGCCCACAAAAACGGTTACAAGGTGTGGGCCCTTTTCAGCAATGATTCCTCCGATCCGGCCATGACCCACAGGTTTCTTACCAATACCGATGCCAGGGATGCGGTAATAAAGCAGCTCCTGGTTTTTGCGTCCCTGTACAAGCTTGATGGAATCAATATTGACTTTGAAAACATAAATATCGAGGACAAAGGTGCCCTGACGCAGTTTGTCAGGGAAGTGACCCCCTTGCTGAAGGAGCAGGGCATGGTGGTGTCGATGGATGTCACGCCTGTTGACGGCAGTGCCAACTGGTCCCAGTGCTACGACCGGCCGGAAATTGCCAAGGTCGTGGATTATGTGGCCCTCATGGCCTATGACCAGAATTGGCCGAATTTTGGGCCTAATGCACAGCTCCCCTGGGTTGAGAGCAGCCTTCAGAAGGTGCTGAAACAGGTCCCGAAGGAAAAGCTGCTGCTGGGCATTCCCACCTATACCCGTGTATGGAAGGAAGAAACGGACAAAAGCGGCAAGGTCAAAAACACCCATGCCATGGCACTATCCATTGAGGCGGCAAAAAAAGCGGTGGTTGACAACAAAGGGACGGTAAAATGGGATGAAAAAAGCGGCCAGTTCTACGCGGAATACAAAAAGGACGGAGTGCTTTATAAAACCTGGCTGGAGAATAACGATTCCATTGACATGAAGTCGGCGCTGATCCAGAAATACAAGCTGGCCGGTGCGGCCATCTGGAACAAAAACCTGGGGGACAAGACCGCCTGGGAAGCATTGAACAAGAATCTCAAAGAGATTGACAATTACCAGGAGTGGAAGCTTGCCAGCAAAGACAACAAGTACGTTTTTGATTGAATACTCAATTTGTTGACATAGGTAAGTTAATATTGTAAAATCTTCTAATAAATATTTTAGAACTTGCGACGGGACACTATTAAAAAGGAGCGGGAGGCAATTCATTACCCCCCTGCGGAAATGGAGAGAACAATGGCTTTTTTTTATGATGAGCCTTCAAGAACTTTTAATGAATACCTTCTTATTCCCAATCTGACGACGAAAGATTGCATACCGGACAATGTATCCCTCAGGACGTCCATTGTAAAATTCAAGAAGGGAGAAAAAAGTCCTTTAAAAATAAATTTGCCGTTTGCATCCGCCATTATGCAGGCCGTTTCGGATGATGGCATGGCCATCGCCCTTGCAAGGTGCGGCGGGATTTCATTTGTATTCCAGTCCCAATCCCTAGAGAGCCAGGCGGATATGGTGAGCAGGGTAAAAAAGCATAAGTCGGGCTTTGTCGTGAGTGATTCCAACCTTAAGCCCGATGCGACCCTTAAGGAGGTCATTGACCTGAAGGCCCAAAGGGGACACTCCACCATGGCGGTGACGGAAGACGGAACCCCCACGGGGAAGCTTCTGGGCATTGTGACCAGCAGGGACTACCGCCTGAGCAGGACGCCTCTGGACAAAAAGGTGAGCGAATTTATGACGCCTTTTACCTCTCTCATTTACGGAATCGAGGGTATAACCCTCAAAGAAGCCAACGATATGATCTGGGACCACAAGCTCAATTGCCTGCCCATCATCGACAAAAATCAGAATCTTGTCTATATGGTTTTCAGGAAGGACTACGACAGCCACAAGGAAAACCCTCTGGAATTGCTGGATGCACAGAAAAGGATGATCGTAGGGGCGGGCATCAACACCAGGGATTACAGGGAAAGAGTTCCTGCCCTGGTAGAAGCCGGCGCCGATATTTTGTGCATTGATTCCTCCGACGGATATTCGGAATGGCAGAGGGAAACCATCGAGTGGATTAAAAAGGAATACAATGGGGAAGTCAAAGTGGGAGCTGGCAATGTTGTGGATAAGGAAGGCTTCCTTTACCTGGTGGAAGCGGGTGCGGACTTTGTGAAGGTGGGCATCGGCGGAGGCTCCATATGCATAACCAGAGAACAGAAAGGCATCGGCAGGGGGCAGGCCTCCGCCATTATTGAGGTAGCCGCCGCAAGAGACGAGTACTGCAAGGAAACGGGTATTTACGTGCCGATTTGCTCCGACGGAGGTATTGTACACGATTACCACATGACACTTGCCCTTGCCATGGGAGCGGACTTTGTAATGCTGGGGAGGTATTTCGCAAGGTTTGATGAAAGCCCTACCCGAAAGCTGAAAATAGGAACCAACTACGTTAAGGAGTACTGGGGCGAAGGCTCCAACCGGGCAAGAAACTGGCAGAGATATGACATGGGCGGCTCCGGGAAACTGGAATTCGAGGAAGGCGTGGATTCCTACGTGCCCTATGCCGGTAAGCTGAAAGACAACATGGATATAACCGTGAGCAAAATTAAAGCAACCATGTGTACCTGTGGGAGCAAGTCCATCAAGGAGCTCCACGAGAATGCGAGAATCAGCCTGGTATCGGCCACGAGCATCATTGAAGGCGGTGCCCACGACGTAATCCTGAAGGACAGTGAGAGATCCTCGTAATATAGTTTTACTGTAAAGGACACGCATATTTTATCCCCGGTCTAAATATATTGCTAATGATTCAACGATGAACCTGACAGGGGATCTGGATATGAAGAATTTTTCGATAGTCACATGCCGGCGGGAAAGAGAAGAAACAGAGTCCCAAAGGCCTGGCATTAAAGCTTTGTTTAACCGCATAGTTGGATTTTTCAAAACAGAAAAGTTTGAACCCCGTCTGGATATCATTACAGACGGGAATGGCCTGAAGGACGTTCTGGTCAACCTTCCTTATGCTTTGAGCGAGCTGGACAGCTTGAGCAATTCCAAAGTGATAAAGATAAAAAAATTTATAGAGGAGTTAAAGACGGAGCACAGCCTGGAAAGCGTCATCATTCCCGCTGCCCTGTCCCACATTTCCTGGCTGAAGGAAATTTCCGACCCGGGTTTTGACGGCAGCCGGCTTTACAAGGCTTTGATTTTTATCATCCTGAATGAGATATTTACCGGCAGAGGCTACAAAATCGGAGAACTGGAGATTGCCATCCTCCATACGGAAGACGGCGGTCTGCTTTTTGAGACAATAAACTTTCTGGCGGATCACGCTAAGTACCTGACAGTAGTCACCGACCGTGCGGAGAGCATTGAGGGGGAAATTGAAAGGGTCTATTCGGAAACGGGGCTCTCGGTGGGTTTGACAAAGGATTACAGGAGCGGTATGCGGAATGCCGACATCATCATAAACCTGGGGAACCTGAGAGCAAAGGGAGTTAATTTCAGGGTTAACCCCAATGCGGTCATACTCAATTTCGGACAACTGGAGATGGAGAAGCTTACGGGTGAGAATCCCGTCATAAATGGAGTGGATGTAAGGCTGCCCCCGGAGGCTTCGGCAGTAAAGCAGCAGGTGGGAGATTTCTTTAATAACCTTCAGCTTGCGGAGATCCTGTTGAGTCATGGGATGGAAACAGCATACGGAGAAGGTGCGGAGAGCGGGGGCGAAAATTCCGTAAAAAGATTTTCCGACGCGTTTGTGCAGGGCGGATATTCCATCAGCAGCTTTTACGGAAGACGAGGGGTCGTTAAAACAAGGGACATAAGGATAAATTTGAATAAAGACCGCGAGCCCGGGGACTAGCGGGATGTGGAAAATACTACCGCCGATTTATTTAGACACTTCTTGACAATGAATACTTTTATATTCTATAATGATTAAAAATTGATAGAGCTTTTACAGTTTGTAAAATATGGTTGGAATTCTGGCACTGTTGGTTTTTATCAGTGCTGTTTATGTTTTAGCATGCAGAATATTTAAAATACATGTATAACCTTGCATTTAAAGCAGATAATGAATTACAGCCTTTAAAGAGTGAAACGGTAAAGAAATTTGTATCGGGGCGCATTAGAAAGCTTTAATTGCATATATTATCAACACAAAAATTTTTGTAAAGGAGAGGCTCTAAATGACCAGCAATAAGGAAGTCATTCTGACTTATGAGGGCTTGAAGAAATTAGAAGAAGAATTGGAGTTTCTAAAGGGTGTCAAAAGAAGAGAAGTTGCTGAAAGAATAAAGCAGGCACTTGCCTTTGGTGATATATCCGAGAATTCCGAATATGACGAAGCCAAAAATGAGCAGGCCCAAGTTGAAGGCAGAATCGTTGTTATTGAAAATATGCTGAAAAACGCCAGAGTTATTGATGAGGACGAAGTAAGCACTGAGACTGTGAGCCTGGGTTCCAAAGTAAAGCTCTGGGATATGGAATATGAAGAGGAAGTAGAATATTATATTGTTGGCTCAACGGAAGCAAACCCTTTGAAGTTCAAAATTTCCAACGAGTCTCCCGTAGGCAGCGCCCTTATGGGTAAGAGCATCGGAGAAACGGTTGAAGTTCTTGTCCCCGATGGAATTATAAAATTCAAAGTGCTGGAAATCCACAAGTAATTTGCTGCATGGAGGATAATCGAATAAAGCAGGCGCATTTGGACGTAAAAAATTATGGTGGAAAAAGATGACCGTGCGCGTTATAATAAGTTAGAATAACAGTTTACCTACTATAACAGGCTAAACTGTTATTTTACTTATATAAGGAGGAATATTGATGTCGGAAAACTTAGACAACAACCAGGAACTGCAGGACCTGAATGAAATACTTAAGGTGAGAAGACTCAAGCTGACGGAATTGCAGCAGAACAACAAGGATCCTTTCAAGGTATTGAAGTATGAGGTTACTCATGACACTACTTATATTGTAAACAATTTTGAGCAGATGGAGGGCCAGTCTGTTTCCATTGCGGGAAGGCTCATGTCAAAAAGAGGAATGGGCAAAGCGAGCTTTTGCGATGTTCAGGATAGGGACGGAAAAATTCAGTTATATGTTAAAATAGATGAGATCGGAATGGAAAACTACGAGGAATTCAAAAAATTTGACATCGGAGATATTGTCGGCGTCAAAGGAGAGGTATTCAAAACCCACAAGGGGGAAATCTCTTTAAAAGCAAAAGAAATCATGCTCCTGTCAAAGTCCTTGCAGCCCCTTCCCGAAAAGTGGCACGGTTTGAAGGATATGGACCTGAGGTACAGGCAGAGATACCTGGACCTTATCGTGAACCCGGAGGTAAGAAGCACGTTCATAACCAGGAGCAGGATCATCAGCGGGATCAGGAGATTCCTCGACGAAAGGGGCTTCCTTGAAGTTGATACTCCCATCCTCAATACCATACCGGGCGGGGCTTCGGCCAGGCCCTTCATAACCCATCACAATACCCTGGACATCGACCTCTACCTCAGGATTGCGCCTGAACTGTACTTGAAGCGTCTTATCGTAGGCGGCCTGGAAAAGGTATACGAAATGGGAAGGATGTTCAGAAACGAGGGTATGTCTCCCAAACACAACCCGGAATTTACTTTGATGGAAGTTTACGAAGCATACACGGATTACAAGGGAATGATGGAACTCACGGAGAGCCTGATTTCCACCGTTGCAAAGGATGTTCTCGGCACTACGGAAATACAGTACCAGGGACAGGCTGTGGACCTTACCACGCCATGGGCCAGAATGACGATGACCGAGGCGGTGAAAAAGTACACGGGCATCGACTTCGACACCGTTGCCGGGGATGAAGAAGCGCGCGGCATCGCAAAGGAAAAGAAACTCCATATGAAAGGTGACCTGTCCAAAGGTGAAATTCTCAACCTGATGTTTGAAGAATTTGTAGAAGAGCACCTTGTCCAGCCGACCTTTATACTCGACTACCCTGTGGAGGTATCTCCTCTTACAAAAAGAAAGCCGGATAAGCCGGAACTCACGGAGCGGTTTGAGCTCTTCATTACGGGCAGGGAAATGGCCAATGCCTATTCGGAGCTCAATGATCCCATCGACCAGAAGGAAAGGTTTTTAAACCAGGTGAAAAAGAGAGAGGCCGGTGACGAGGAAGCCAACATGATGGACGATGATTACGTCACTGCACTGGAATATGGCATGCCGCCTACCGGTGGCCTGGGGATAGGTGTTGACAGGCTGATCATCCTGCTGACGGATTCCTATTCCATAAGGGACATATTGTTGTTCCCGACAATGAAGCCTATAAAGGAATAAAAAACAGGATTCAATCAGGGGGGAGGCCGTATATGATTGAACTTAAAGATGCTTATGAAATCCTTGGGGTCAAAGAGGGCGCGAGCAAGGATGAAATCATAAAAAGATATGACATTCTCCTCCGGAAAATGCGGATGATCGGCCAGGCGGACCCGGAGGACCCCAAGCCGGATATTGCGGAGATAAACAGGGCCTACAACCTGCTTATGGGCTATGACGACGGAAGTGCTCAGGAAAGCGAAGAGAACCGGAACACCCTGACAGGGCAAATGCTCAGCAAGGCGGGAATCGACGAAAAAAAGGCGAGGAATTTTTTCTATTACTACAAATATCACATTTTGGCCTCGCTGGCGGGGATTCTTATCCTTGTCTACATTGTTTCGTCTTTTGTCAACAGGGTCGACCCTGACTTGAACCTTGTAATTGCAGGTAAATTTTCCCTGACCCAAACGGAGGAGCTGAAAAACACCATTCAGGAGAAGCTGACCGGCACGAAGGAACTGGGCACGGATTTCCTCTTCCTTTCGGAAGATGGAATGTCCCAGCAGGACCAGGCTTATACCATGAAGTTTGTGACGCTGATGGCAGCCGGAGATGTGGATGTCTATATCCTTGACCGGGTCAATTTTGAAAAATATGGTACAAAAGGTGCGTTTGCCAGCCTTGACGGTCTGGCGGACCAACTGGGCATCGACAGGGACAAAAACAGCAAGCAGGTATTAATGGATTCCGAAACAAACGAAGAGCACCTCTACGGCATCGATGTGACCGGAAGCCCGCTGCTAAAAGGGATTGAACCGGTGGACTCGGAAAAAATCGCGGTGCTGAGAGTGAAAGCAAAGAACTACGACAGGGCTTTGGAACTGCTGAAGCAGTTGGGCAGCTAGAATATGCGAAATAACCGCCAAAATTTAATTTTTAAGTTTGTTATCGGTATAACTAGCTGATATAATATGAATGAACGGGTTTTAAGCGGTAAAGGTTCTATCGGCGGGTGTATATGAATTAGAGCAGCAGTTGGATAGTTTAAGTAAAGAAGACACTAATTTAAATGCGTGGTTTCCTATATGAAACTATATAGTTTAAAACAGTAAGGCAAAATGTGTAAGGAGGTAGAAGGATGTCAAGTGAATTGAAGGTTAGGGAAGAGCAGGTAGGAGACGTAGTCAACATTTATGTATCCGGGGAAGTTGATATATATACCTCACAGGGCCTTAAAGAAAGACTTTACAGTATTGTCGATTCCACACAGGCCAATTTGAGAATTGACTGCAAGGAATTGAATTATATAGACAGTACAGGGCTGGGGATATTTGTAGGGGCTCTTAAAAAAGCCAAGCAGCTGGACAAAAAAATATATATAACGAATCTTAAGGACAATATAAAAAAGCTTTTTATAATAACCGGCCTGGATAAGGTTTTTATAATCGAGGAGTGACAATATGGGTGCAGTTTCAGACAAAATAGAACTATTGGTGCCTTTTAAAGCGGAATATGTGAGCCTGGCCAGGTTGGCGGCTTCGGGCGTTGCAAACCGCATGGGTTTTGATATCGAAACAATCGAAGATATCAAGGTCGCACTGGCAGAGGTTTGCAACAAGCTTGTCAACCTGGGGAGCAACTTTGCCGAATGCTATCGGATTACGTTCAAGATTACGGAAAACAAGCTGAGCATCGTATTTGACTGCGAGGACAAGTCTCTCAACTGTATTTTCAGTGACAACGATGAAGACCTTGGAGTATCGATTATTGATGCACTTATGGATGAAGTGGAATTCTGCAGCGAAAACAGCTATCTTTTATCCATGTCTATAGCTCTTAAAGGGGACATCTGAAATGGAACAGAACTTGGAAAGTGTTAATATCACCAGCAACGATGACAATGAAATATTGTTTGTTAAATACAGAGAAAACCCAAACGCTGAAAACAGAAATGAAATCGTCAGTAAATATCTTTATCTCGCTGATATTATTTCCAAGAAATTTATCAACCGCGGAATCGACTATGAAGATATTCACCAGGTGGCGTCCATTGCTTTGATAAAAGCGGTTGAGCGGTACAGCCTTGATAAGGGTGTCAAATTTATCAGCTTTGCCACGCCCACGGTAATTGGTGAAATAAAAAGATTTTTCCGCGACAAAGGTTCCGTTATAAGAATTCCGCGAAGGATCTATGAGGTTTACCAGAAGGTCAACCACGCCAGGGAGTATCTGGCCCAGGAACTGCAAAGGATACCAAGGGTCGACGAGGTTGCCAAATATCTCAATATCAGTGAAGAAACCGTGCTGGAAATCATCGAATCGGGCAATGCCTATAATATGCAATCCTTTGATCAGAATGTATATTCGGACGACGACCTGGAGCTTCATGAAACCATCGGCTCGGAGGACACCACCTTTGAGCGGATTGAAAACAGGGACTTCCTTGAAAAGAGTCTCGAAAAATTCAATGAAGCCGAGAAGGAATTCATCCGAATGCGGTATTTCAGCAACAAGACCCAAAAGGAAATTGCCGACCGGCTGGGAGTTTCCCAAATGTATATTTCACGGCTTGAAAGAAAAGTCATCGACAAATTCAGGACAATTTTGAAAAAGTAGCGGATACGCCCCAGAATTTGGACGTTTCAAATTTTAGCCTAAGAATGTTTACGATAAAATACTAATGGGTATTATTACATTAGCAAATAAATATGAGGGCGGAGTGGCCGTGAAAACTCTTAAATTGTTTAACTGTAAAATACCCAGCGATATCGGCTGTGTGTGCGATGTTGTAAAAGGAGTCATAGGTTTCTTGAATGAAACTTATGGCTTGATTGATGATAATACGGTTTTTGACCTTAAGGTAATCATAAACGAACTGGTCCTCAATGCAATCAAACATGGGAATAAAGGAGACATCCAAAAAGAAGTCGCTATCATGGCGGGTGTTACGAAAGACAATTTCCTGTTTATCATCGTTGAAGACGAGGGCGAAGGTTATAAACTCAACTTTAATTATAATCCCAGGTACCTGGAGGGCATCACTGAAATTTGCGACATGAAGGAAACCGGCAGGGGTATATTAATTGTAAAGAGTTTATGTGACAAGGTTAAGTTAAACAATCGGGGAAACAAGATCGTAGTTTTAAAGAAGCTTACGGCAGGCAGTTGATTTTAGGAATGACTGCAGCCGATATTGGACATTTGCCCGCACACACTTATATTCGGATAAGTGTTTTTTTATCTCCATAAGACGTTCAGTAAAACGGAGTATTCCGGATCATCCGTTACTATCAAATGAATATATTGCGCTGGCGGTTCGTAAAACTCTGAAATAGTCGTTAAATGCCTTGACATCCTCGATCGCCCGTGATAATATGTTAAAGCTGTCGCTGCTGACGGGAGCCGAACGAGGGTGAAGAACCTGAGGAGGCAGCTGGAAGAAAGAGTCAAGAAAAAAGATATTGACAACAAAACGGCAGCGTGGTAATATATAAAAGCTGTTCCGCAAGAGCAGCGCAAGAGTAGAGGCGAAAGCCTTGTGATGGACATTGAAAATTAAACAGTGTAAGAAAAAGTGACGAAGGAACT